>JACAEX010000035.1 GCA_013388635.1 Syntrophaceae bacterium
TAAATAAATACCAGAATAGCTGCTTCCTCCCATAGTCCGAGGAAAATTGCGCCAATCGCTCCTGAGACCATCAGTGTCCGGATATTCAGTGTGAGAGTCCTCAGAGCTGCGAGGCCCATTCGGGCTGGATAGTATCCGCCGACAGCCACGGCAATGGCATAGAAGATGGTGCTCGGTAGTGCGATTCCGATCTTTTCCAAAACCAAGGCTATGGCCGTAAAAATACCACAAGTAAAGAGTGAAAGAATTCTCAGGTCTCTCCACCAGTCCTTTCCTTTTACCTTCTCCCTCTCAAGTCTCGCCTTCATTCCGGTCTCGGCGACGGACTTAATGATCTCCTGGACCGAAAGCAGACCGGGATCATACTGAACACGGAGGGCCTCGGACATCAGATCTACCTGGAAAGACTCAAGTCCCTTTAGACTCTTCATCTTCTTTTCAATCACGGATACTTCGTCCTCGCAGTCCATCCCTTCTATGTGGAGGACCGCTGACTTGTTCTTATCTTCGGCGTCTACCTTATGACCGAGTTTTTCAACGACTTGAGTGATTGTTTGGCGATTCACTTTCGGCCCTCTTCCCGCAATCTTCAATTGAGAGGTCGCAATGTTATATTCTGCGGACTCCACACCTTCGATCTTTTTGACCTCCTCCTGGAGGCTTGACGCACAATTCGGTCAGTCCACACCGGGAACCTTGATTTGCAAGATATCTTTGCTTTTTATCTGGACTTCCATGATTATTCTCTCCTTAATGGAGTTTGGGTATTTAGGGTGAGCCTTTCAGCCCCTCGGCCAATACATGATCATAGAAACACCGATGAGAGCAATAATACCGCCGATGAGATCAAACCGATCCGGGGTTATCCTATCCACTAACCAACCCCATAGAATAGAAAGAACAATGAAAATGCCACCATAAGCTGCATAAACCCTTCCAAAGTTGGCCGGTTGAAGCGTTGGGATAATCCCATAAAGAATCAGAACTACCGCCCCCAGGAGGCCAAACCAGATACTCTTGCTCTCCCGCAACCAAAGCCAAACAAGGTATCCGCCGCCTATTTCGCATAATCCAGCAAGGACAAAATAGAATAGTGATTTGGTAATTTCCATACAACTCCCCAATGCTTTTTTCCTCGAAGACATTCCGGATAGTCTAACATTTCATTGTTTATGTTTCTCCCCAGTCAAACGGACATGAATTCCCTCAGCCATCTCCCGGTCCACCGCCATCTGAGAGTGGCCAATACGGAATACGAATGAAGGGAAGCGTTGGACCATTTCCACTTCAATGCCGGGGAGGATTCCAAGGGTCAGAAGTTTTTGAAGCCTTTGGGCATTTCCGGTACGCAAATATGCTACTCTACCCATGTCACCCGGAGAAAGCTCACAAAGGGGAAGGACTACACTCTTCACCTCAAGGGCAGTCCTTTTACAGCACGGGCCAATTGGAATGGGTTTGCCGTGGGGACATTCGCGAGGATGGCCAAGCAACGTGCAAACACTTTCCTCTACTTCTTCAAGAAGAAGATGTTCGAATTGGCAGGCATTCTTCTCAAGGAGGGTTTCCTGAATATCTAAGACGTCTGCCATCAGCCGCTCCGCCAGTCTGTGGCGTCTGACCACCGACTCAGCCTCCCTCAGTCCTTCCCCCTTAAGAATCAACTTTTCCCCCTCGTATTTTACAAAACCCAGTTTCAAGAGTTCCTCGATTTCCGGGTTACCGGGCGAGCATTCTTCGTTTTTCAATTGCACGGCTTGACCCGATTCTTCCTGGGTCATGACCCACAGCAATTCAAGGATTTCCTCCGCCTTTTGGCTCAACATATTTGCTCCTCCATTTTTTGATCAATCTCTCAAGGGAAGATTCTCCTGGAAATTCGTATCCACAACGGGGACAGCGGATGAGGCCACAGGAATGAAAGAAGCTGCATCCCTTACAAGCCTCTCCTGCCTCGTCCTTCTCGAATTCAAATCCACAGAGGGCACACTTCATAGCTTCACTCCTGTAAGGATCAAAATCTGGTTCAACAACCCGCCAACCAGAAAGGCAAAAGGAAAGATAAAGGCGCTCATACCCAAGGCCATCTTTAAGCCTCTCTCTTTTATAGTCATTGAGATCTGGGCAATACAGGGCATGAACAAAGCCAGAGTCACCACTGAGACCACCAGAGGGATACCGCTAAGGACGCCAATCTCTTTTAAATCATAGAGCCCCGCTGCTCCGAAATCCCGACGTAAAAACCCATATAGGAAAGCTTCTGCAGCCTTGTCAGGAAGTCCGATCCAGATTACGGGATAGGAGAGAATGGTGACGATCAGGTCAAAAACACTGGTGATCTTTCCGACCCAGATCAGAATGCTCGCCAATATAAACAAAGGCAATATCTCCTTAAAATACCATTCCACCCTCGTGTAGGTCTTCGTAAGAACATTAGAGAGTTTCGGCCACCTGAGGGGAGGAATTTCCATGTAAAACACAGGTCTCTCTCCGGGCATAAGTTTTGCCATTAAGTAACCTGTAAAGAGGAAAATGACCGCCATGACACTGATAAATACCCACAAACCCTTAGTATTACCGGCGAGGAGGGCAAGGATAACTCCCATCTGGGCCGAGCAGGGGATTGCGAGAGAGAGAAGGAGCGTGGCTATGATCCGTTCTCTCTTCGTTTCGAGAGTCCTTGTTACCATCGTTGCCATTGTATCGCACCCAAATCCCAAAACAACGGGGATGACGCCCCTACCGTTGAGCCCGATCTTTTTGAAAAGTCGGTCGATCAGCATGGCCAATCTCGGAAGATAGCCGCTATCTTCTATGATGGAGAAGGCGATGAAGAATGTAGTCACGATAGGGAGGATAATGGCTATCGCATATCGGATACCCAGAGTGATGATGCCGTACTGATCAACAAGAAGCTCCTGTACGACTTTCCACGGAAAAATAGAGGATACGATCTTTGTGGCGAAAGGATTGATGTATTCTCCAAAGACCCCGTTCTCAAGGAAGTCCACAAAGACCTGGGCTCCCAGCACACCGACAAATTCATAGAGACCGTAGATTGCCGCAAGGAGTATAGGAATTCCCGCAATGGGGTGCATCAGGAGGCGACTCAGTCTCTCTCTGAAATCCAGTCCCTTTGACGACATCAAGGAAGTGGTAGTCACTCGTCCAAGCAACTTTTCCGTCTCCTTCTGTCTTGCAACGGTTATAATGTAATTTAAAGGTTGGCTATATTTTTTCTTTGTGGTTTCTATGACCTCCTCCACCAGTGACCATTCTCCCTTCATCCGCTCTTTGACCTCTGCCCTGATAGCCGAATCGTCCTGGAGAAGGAGTAGTGCAACCGACCTTTTGGAGATGTTGTATTCGCCTCTTAGGACCCCCTCAAGCTTTTTTACAACTGATTCCAATAATTGATCGTACTCAACGACCCTCTTTGCTTTCTTTTCGTGGTTGATGATTCTCTCTTTGAGAAGGTCCATCCCATGGCCTTCTGTAGCTATCGTAGCAACAACAGGTATGCCCAGTTCCTTCTCCAGCAGATCAAGGTCAATGGTCGTGCCCAATCTTTCGGCCTCGTCCATGAGGTTGAGGTCGAGGAGGACTGGCAGGTCAGCTTCGAGAAGCTGAAAAGTTAGGTGAAGCATCCTTTCGATGTTCTTTGCATCAGCCACCTGGACGACCGCCTCGGGTTTTTCTTCCAAGATCATGGATCTGGCAACATTTTCCTCTTCGGTTATGGAAAGCAGAGAATACATCCCCGGTGTATCTATAATCTCGTACTCCTTTTCTCTGAATTTACCTCTTCCTCTTGTCACCTCAACGGTAGTACCTGGGTAATTTGAAACGGTCACGTATTTTCCCGTAAGATTGCCGAAGACAACGCTCTTACCTACATTTGGACTCCCCACCAGAACTATTTTCTTGAGGCCTTCCTCCGTTTCGCTGGCGGTGCCGTGGCAGGATCCTTTTCCGAACCAGTGTCTTAAGATTTCTACCGCTTCCATTTCCTCTCCTCTTTTTCCATAACTTCTTCATTCCTGACAAAACTCTTTGCCTATTTCATCAACAATTCCTTTACAACATGCCAAGCCTCTGGTACAGTCCAATCTCTCTGTCCCACGATTTTCCCCTCCACCAAACCATCCTTAGTAACGAGGAAGACCGTTGGGACCATTTGGACTCCATATTTCCGGGCAAGTCTTTCCTTCTCATCCAAGAGTACAGGAAGCGTGATTTTATATTTTTTCACTACCCTTTGAACCCTCTTCTCCTTCTCCCCATCAATTGCAATAGCGTATACGTTCAATTGTGCCAATTGATCCTTCTTCGCATCCAGGAATTTTTGTAATATGGGGATATCCTCCTTACAGGCGTCACACCATGAGGCCCAAAAGACCAGCAGAAGTGGTTTTCCTTTAAGGTCATTCAGGGCAACAGTATTCCCGTCCAAATGTCTGAGAGAAAAAGAAAGAGCCTCCTTTCTTTCCCGAAACCTCTGAACACCAAAAGAGACACAAGAAGGACAGTCATGTTGGGGACGAAGAGATGAGTCTTGCGCCTGAATGGGCGGCACAAGAAAAGTGCCCGCTGCTACCAACGCAAACATGAGATTGATCCCTTTTTTCATAACACCCTTCATCTTTATTTTTTCAAGTAAACAATTGAACAAACATTCATATATCAAACAAAAAAAATTTATGGGTTCTTTACATGCTCAAGACCCTCAGCAAAAAGGTTCCGGATGTGAATGTCATTGAGGGAATAATAAGCAATTTTTCCCTCTTTCCGGTACTTAACTAGGTCGAGATTGCGCAGGACACGAAGTTGATGAGAAACAGCGGACTGAGTCTTACCCAGAAGACAGGCCAAATCGCAAACGCATAATTCATCCTGGGCGATGGCGTAAAGGATCTGAGTCCGGGTAGGGTCTCCGAGGACCTTAAAGGTCTGGGCCAGTTTCTTGATGACTCCATCCGTCTGCATGACCTTCCGAACAGCATCGACCTTTTTCTGGTTAATAAAAAAAACCTCACAAGTGTCTTTCTTGCTTCTTGTAACCATCTTCAATCCCCCCCCTACTTTATATGAATATCTGTTCACATATTAACATATAAGAAATGCTTTATCAAGGCCTACCATCCCTGAGCGAAAGAAGATTGAAATTATTTGGCTTTCGATTTTAAACTATTTTTACTAAAATAGTTGAAGCGATTTCTTGGAGTAATGAAAGGAGAAGAAAATGTTAAACAGTGGAAATTTTCTTTGCCAATGGGGTTGGAGAGATTATGGCATGGGACCAGGGATGATGTGGAATTGGTGGGGGATGGGATGGATTTTCATGATCGTCTTCTGGGGACTGGTCGTCTTGGGTTTGATCTTTCTCATCCGATGGCTGGTTGGAATAACGAAGACCACCCGGGTTGAGGAGTCGGCTCTTGAAATCCTGAAGAAGCGCTATGCTCGTGGAGAGATCGATAAGGAGGAGTTCGAACAAAAGAAAAAAGATCTTGTTTAGATCATGTGAAGTCGAACTCAATTACTCTTATCGATATTTATTCGTCCTTTGCTCCTTTCACATATTAATAACAAACAATAATCCTTAATCCTCTAGCGCTTAACCATTTTTCATCTTTTCTCTTTAAAAGGGTGTAAAGAAGGATAAAACCCGATTCGTGAGCTGATGGCGTTAGACATGCGTGTCTTTTTCATGAATAATAAATATGATGGCTCTTGATAAACGCCCGTTGATATTCATCGTAATATCTGCTGCCTTATTCGGCATCAGTCCACCGTTGGCCAAGCTACTGGTCAAAGACATTCCTCCGGTGGCCTTGGCCGGGCTCCTCTATCTTGGTGCATTTATCGGTTTATCCCTCTACTCTATTGGACGAGCAATAAATGCGGCCGATTCCATCCAAAAAGCTGCACCGTTAGAGAGAAAGGATCTCCCCTGGTTAGTCGGTGCTCTGCTTACAGGCGGGGTGATCGGTCCGATCAGTTTGATGAATGGATTGACCCTTGTTTCAGGTTTCTCCGCCTCGTTGCTCCTCAATTTAGAAGGGGTCGCAACCTCGGTCATTGCAGTTCTTTTCTTCAAAGAAAATGCAGGAAAACGCTTATGGTTAGCCCTGGGATGTATGACTTTGGCAGCAGCCTTCTTAACCTGGGAACCTGGCCCGGGCAAGTTCAACACAGGAGGTCCATTGTTGATTCTTTTTGCAATGCTTTGCTGGGGAATAGACAATAATCTAACAAGCCTGATTTCTGACAAAGACCCCATCCAGATTGCTAAGATCAAAGGTTTTGTCGCTGGAGTGATCTCTCTTTCACTTGCCTTAACCCTTGGAACGAAGATGCGATTGAACTTAACGATGATCGGGTTTGCCTTATTACTGGGGGCATGCAGCTATGGCGTCAGTTTGGTATTATTCATCAAAGGGCTTAGAGGATTAGGTTCTTTCAGGGCAGGAGGATTCTTCAGCATTGCCCCCTTTGTCGGTGCTATGGCATCTCTCGTTATACTGAGAGAATGGATTGGGTGGGTGATGTTTCCAGCAGCAGGACTCATGATGATCGGCGTATGGCTAATCGTGAGTGAAAGACATTCCCACACTCACCGTCATAATACGGTAATCCACATGCATTTGCACAATCACGATGACACGCACCATCTACATGAACATTATGTAACATCTCATGGGCCACATACCCATGAACACACGCATATCGAATTAGCTCACGCCCACGTCCATTGGCCGGATACTCACCACAGACATATCCACTGAATTTATGATCGTCATCTCACATCCAAAATACGAACAATTTCACCGATTGTGATCTCTTCAGGCCTTTTCATCAAAAAATATCCTCCGGAAGGGCCTCTCTCGCTATCCAAAATTCCGGTTCTTTTGAGTTTCTGGAAAATTTGTTGGAGATAGCGTCGAGGAATCTTTTCCCTTTTTGCAATAGCACCAGTCTGAACCCTTGATCCCTAAGAATGATAAGCCATATCAAATATAGCCCGAATGCCGTATTGACTCTGCGTTGTTAATTTCATTTACACACCGATGCTGGCAAGGATAAAGCCCATACTGGAGACCATTTCTCCCGCACTAAGGTTTTACCTCCTCTGCCACTGTTATCATCCTCCAAGATCTGTCCTGATCTCAAGAAGATTGAGGATGTCCTTCCGAGTGATCATACCCGCCACCTTTCGATCTTTGACCACGGGAAGACGTCCCTCTCCAGTGCGAATCATCTTTTGCAGTGCATCGATTGCCTCCCATCCGGTTCGAGCATAATCTCCTCTCGAATGGGCATCATCACCACTCCCACGGTCTTCTCCATCCATTGATCCCTCGGGACCTCTTTGACCTATCTCAGTGTGATGATTCCGATGATGCTCTCTCCATCTATCACAGGATATGTGATATGCTTGTGTGCGAGATAATAGTCCTCCACCAATTGGTGAATTCGAAGGGAGGGATGGACCGATATGACACTTCGGCTCATCAGTTCCTTCACCTTCACCCCTTCAAGGGCCCCTTTTATCACAATCTGCTGATA
>JACAEX010000096.1 GCA_013388635.1 Syntrophaceae bacterium
CCGAAATCAGATTCTGGTGCGAGGGAAAACTGATCGATGTGCAACGCATTAAAAATACCGACCTCAAAGGTGTGCACTTTTAAAACTTAAAGTGTGCACTTTTAAATTTTAGCTAACAGAAAATTTTTTGCGCTGGTCTGGCCGGTTGACGCTACCCTCCGACCTTGTTAAAATAAGGATGCTTTTCCCAAATCAACGATGAACATCTATTTCCTCAAATTGGCCTCCCTTTTCTATTTTGTGGGCACATTCGCCTATCTGGCTTACCTCATCCTTCTCAGGGAATCGGTTTCCAAATGGGCTGCGACGGCCGTCTCCATTGGCTTCGCCTCCCATACCCTTGCCCTGATCACGAGGTATGCGGAAGCAGGCCACACCCCTGTCACCAATCTTCACGAGTCGCTCTCCTTCTTTGCCTGGATGATCATCGGGGTACTGTTGATCGTCAATCTAAGATATAGGGTCAAAGTTCTGGGTTCCTTCCTTGCGCCGATCGGTCTTGTCCTCATGCTCTTCGCTTTGGCCCTTCCCAAGGAGATTCTACCTCTGGCCCCGGTCCTGAGGAGTTTCTGGCACCCTTTCCATGTGATCTTCGCCTTTTTAGGCAATGCTGTCTTCACCCTGACCTTCTGCTGTGGGGTGATGTATCTGATTCAGGAACATCAACTCAAGTCGAAGCGCTTAGGAGCGATTGCAAAAAGGCTTCCACCTTTAAAGGTCCTCGACGACCTCAACTACAAGTCGTTGACCTTCGGATTTCCACTCCTAACCCTTGGGATCATCACCGGTGCCATCTGGGCAAACTACGCCTGGGGCCGTTACTGGGACTGGGATCCAAAAGAGACGTGGTCTCTGATCACATGGTTCTTCTATGCAGCCCTGCTTCATCAGCGTCTGACCGTGGGCTGGCGGGGCCGTAAGGCAGCGATCATGGCCATCGTTGGTTTTCTATCTGTGCTATTCACCTTTTTAGGAGTGAACCTTCTCCTCTCCGGACTCCATACTTATACCAACTGGTAAGCGATGGAACTGATTGTCGTTGGGTTGAATCATAAGACCGCGCCTATTGAGATCCGGGAGCGGCTCGCCTTCCCGGAGGAGAGGATGGAGCACGCCCTCAACCAGGTCAAATCTCTCCCTTCGTTGAAGGAAAACATGATCGTCTCAACCTGCAACCGGGTGGAAATCTATGCCGCTGTCCGCGAAGCAGAAGGAGCCATGGCCGACCTGAAGGCCTTCCTCTCCCGGTATCATGGTCTTCCCCTGAAAGAATTTGAAACAAATCTCTATTATCTCGTTGGAGAGGAGGCGGTGAGACACATCTTTCGTGTCGCCTCGAGCCTCGATTCAATGGTCGTGGGTGAACCCCAGATCCTGGGCCAGATCAAATCGGCCTACAATGTCGCTGTAGAGGCAAAGAGCTCCGGGCTCATCCTCCACCGGCTTCTTCACCGAGCCTTCCATGTGGCCAAGAGGGTGAGAACGGAGACGAAGATCGGCAACAGTGCTGTCTCGGTCAGTTATGTCGCTGTTGAGCTGGCAAAGAAGATCTTCGGATCGCTTGAGAAACGAACGGTCCTTCTGGTCGGGGCAGGCGAAATGTCCGAGCTGGCTGCCCGACACCTCGTCTCAGCCGGGGTCGAAAAGGTCTGGGTGACCAATCGAACCTATGATCGGGCGATCGCATTGGCTCAGGAGTTCAGAGGGGAAGCCATCCCTTTCGAAGAGATGAACCGGGGTTTAAGAATTGTCGATATCGTGATCAGCGCCACCAATTCCCCCGAGCACATCCTCCATCACGACCATGTCGTTAGGGTGATGAAGGATCGAAAACAGAAGCCGATCTTTTTTATCGATATCGCTGACCCCCGGGATATCGAACCGAGGGTCGGTGATGTCGAGAATGTCTACCTCTACAATATCGACGACCTTCAAAAAGTGGCCAATGATAACATCGAGGATCGCGAAAAGGAGGCCAGGAAAGCTGAAACCATCATTCAAGAGGAGGTTGCCAAGTTTTTGAACTGGTATCGGTCTCTGGAGGCCACTCCCATCATCGTGGCATTGAGGAAAAAATTTGAAGAGATTCGAACGAAGGAGTTGGCCAAGACCCTTTCCATCCATCCGAACCTATCGGATAAAGAGAAAGAATCCTTAGAGGCCCTCACCTCTGCGATCATCAACAAAATTCTCCACGAACCCCTCACCCTTCTCAAACAGAAGGATGAGGATGCTATGGCCGACCTCTATCTCGATGCCCTCCGGACCCTTTTCAGACTCCCGGTCATTTCATCGGAAGCATCCGATGAGGAGAAAGAAAAGGATCGTTCAGATTGAACCGAGGTGCTCAACTCCAGAAAGGCCGAAGATCCGGATGAATTTACAAGAGCTCAGGATTGGAACCCGAGGAAGCCAACTCGCCCTTTTTCAGGCAAATTGGGTGAGGGAGCAACTGATACAGGCCCACCCTCACCTCAACGTAACACTGATCAAAATCAAGACGACAGGGGACAGGGTTCAAGACGCTCCCCTTGCCAAGATCGGAGGGAAGGGCCTCTTCGTCAAAGAGATTGAAGAGGCGCTGATCGAGAGAAGGATCGACCTCGCGGTCCACAGTGTCAAGGATGTCCCGACCGATCTGCCCGAAGGGCTTCATCTCTCCGCCATCACCAAGAGGGAAGACCCTCGAGATGTCTTTATCTCAAAGGACGGAACCCAATTAAGAAATCTTCCTCAAAGGGCAAAGATCGGGACGAGCAGTCTGAGAAGGCAGGCCCAGCTGCTCCACTTCAGAAGCGATTTCGAAATGATCCCCTTAAGGGGAAATTTGGATACCCGGTTGAAGAAGCTTAAAGCGATGAACCTGGATGGAATTATCCTGGCCTGTGCAGGGATCAGAAGGTTAGGTCTTGAGAACAGGATTACTGAAATCGTATCCACGGAAATCTCCCTTCCTGCCATCGGGCAAGGGGCATTGGGAATCGAGACAAGAATGGGTGACCAAGAGGTTGAGGAGAGAGTTCGATTCCTCAATGACCCATCTTCAGCCATGGCCATTGCAGCGGAGAGGGCATTCCTCAAGAGGTTAGGAGGGGGTTGCCAGGTTCCCATAGCGGCCTTTGGCCAGATCCGCGGTACCACACTTCAAATCGACGCCATGGTGGCCACGACGGACGGAAAAAGACTTATTCGCGACCAGATTGAGGGACCTACGGAGAATGCCGAGGAGCTGGGAACCGACCTCGCAGAGATCCTGCTCAACAAAGGGGCTGGAGAGATCCTTGAGGAGGTGTACGGGAGATGATCTTAGGTTAAGGTTGAGGTTAAGATTGAGAGTGAATCGATGAAGGTGGAACACGCTAAGACTTCGCTTGCAGGGAAAAAGATTCTGATCACCAGAGCGCGGAATCAGTCTGCGGAGTTTGCATCGGGGCTCAAGGATCTCGGAGCTGAGGTGATCGAATACCCTACGATCGAAATCCTGCCCCCCCGTAGCTGGAGGGGGCTGGATAGCGCCCTCGACAGGTTAAACTCTTATGACTGGATCATCTTCACCAGTGTCAACGGAGTCGATCTCTTCTTTCAGAGACTAAAAGAGAGAGGAAAAGATCATTCTTTCTCAACTCAAAAAGTGATGGCCATCGGACCGGGCACGGCTAAGAGGCTCAAGGAGAAGGGCATCCGGGTTGCCTCCATACCCAAGGAATTTGTCGCCGAGGGGATTCTCAGGAGTTTTGAAACGAAGAAGATTCAGGGGAAGCGGATCCTCCTGGCCCGGGCCAAGGTAGCCCGAGATGTCCTCCCAGAAGGTCTGAGAAAGATGGGGGCAGTGGTTGATGTGGTCGAGGTCTATCGAACGGTTAAGCCGAAGAGAGGAGCAAGGCGATTGAAGGAGATCCTTCTCTCAAGGGGGGTCGACGTCATCACCTTTACCTCCTCCTCAACAGTCAACCATTTCGTCGAACTTCTCAGGGGAGAGGACCTCAAAAACCTTTTAAAAGATGTGGTGATCGCCTGTATCGGACCGGTCACCTCAAAGACGGCAAAGGCCTGGGGATTGAGAGTCGGCATTCAGCCCGGGCAGTACACGATCCCCGCCCTGACGCAAGCAATCGTCCACTATTTCGCACGAAAGCGATAAGATGTCTAAAGTGGGACCGCGGAATGAAAAGTAAAAAGAGATTAATCGAGGTGATCCTCTTTGATTTAGGCAATGTGATTCTCCCTTTCAATCATTACCAGATTGCGGAGAAACTTTCGCGCCATTCCCAAAAAGAGGAGTTTCAAAATCCTGATAAGATATTTTCCTTCCTCTTCGATTTTGAAAGAGGAGCGGTCAACGGCTATGAAGTCGGGAAGGTATCTTCCATACAATTTTTCCAATCCCTGAAGGAATCGCTCCATCTCTCCCTCTCCTTTGAAGACTTCCTCCCCATCTGGAATGACATCTTTTGGGAAGATGCTGGGGTCTCCGAAATCATCCGGTCTCTCAAAGGAAGAAAGAGGCTCGGGCTGATCTCCAATACCAACCCTCTCCACTTCGACTACATCCTGACAAAATTCCCAATTGTCAAGGCCTTTGATCAATGGATCCTATCCCATGAGGTCGGCTTCAAAAAACCCGCCATTGAGATATTCCAGAAGGCTATCGAATGGGCTTCTGTGTCACCCGAAAAGATAGTTTTGATCGATGATATCAGGAGGCATGTCGAGGTGGCCATTTCTCTCGGGATGCAGGGAATCCATTTCACATCAGCCGAGCAATTAAAAAAGGAACTTCAGTCTGTTTTTTAAAATTAAGAATAGTGGCGGTCAGTCGTTTTTGTTATTGACAAAAATAATTTTTTGTGTTCTGGTTTAACAAAATCAACTAAAAGGGGTAGCTGAAGAAAGAATAGCCTTCAAACAAAAGTTCTTCGTCCAATTGAGATCTGTCCAGATCTTCTTCTTGGAAGTCAGTCGCTATCAGAAATCTCAAACCTCTTTCCTGGTTTAAGTTTATGTTAAAAGGCTCACAAGCCGCCATACCATTTAGACGAAAGGAGGATTCAGGGATGAGAAAGGTGCTCTCTTTTTTAATCGTAACAGGATTGCTCTTCAGCCTGGTTGTTGATGCCAGGTCTCAAGTCCGGGACATCTCCTGGGGGACCTCTGCCGTAGGTTCGTCAGGTCATAAGGCTTTGGTTAACCTGGCCGCCCTGCTGAACAGGGAGATGCCAGCTTACAGAATCATGGTCCTTCCGACACCAGGGGCGATCGTGACTGTCAAGGGGTATGCAACGGGAAAATTTGATGGTTACTATGGGGCCGACATCGCTTTCTATGAACTGGCGAACGATATCAGCCGGTTCAAGGGCTTCAAGTCCCAGATCAAGAGGTATCCGGTTCAATCCTTCTGGGCTTACACGATGGAAGTCGGGGTTGGGATACTGGCCAAGGACAGGGGGAGGTACAAACAGTGGCGTGACCTCTCCGGCGAACGAGTCTTTACTGGACCTCTTCCCTGGGATACCCGGGCCCAACTGGAGAGGGGCCTTCAAGAACTGGGCGTCAAACACCAGTACGTGGAAGTTGATCTCGCCACAGTAGGGTCGCTGCTCGAGGGCGGCGGGATTAAGGGCTTTATCGCCTATACCGGTGCCGAGACGACGCCTCCTCCATGGATCCTTGAGCTCTCACTGGCCACGGATTGGGCGATCCTCAATCCCAGCAAAGAGGAGATCGAGCTGTTGAAGAAGGCAGGGTTCCCGCCCGTTGAAGTCAAGCCGGAAGTCTTTAAAAAAGATGTCCACGTGGATAAAGTCCTCTTCATACCCTTTTTCTACGGGTTTCACGTCGGACTGGAGGTGCCCGAGCAAGATGTCTACAAGATGTTGACCATCATTGAAAAAAATGCGGGCGAACTTGTCAAAATGGACGCTACCTTCGAACAGATTCGTAAAGATATGCCCGGTATCCAGCGCCGGGGGGTCGAATCAGCGGTCAATTTTGTTCCGATACATCCCGGCATGGCAAAGTATATGAAGGAACGCGGAGTCTGGAATCCAAAATGGGATAACCGGATAGCAAAAGGCAAGTGATGAGACGGGTGGGGAGGCTTGGTTATCCGGCCGAATCCCCACCCTGTGTTTTCCGTGAAACGTGAGGCACCCCGGCCATGGATCGGCTTGAGAGAAAAAGTTCGCGGTTCAACATCTGATCACCCTTGAGGAAGGAGCCTTACCACTCATGGATACTTTACGTACGGAGCTTAAGACTCAAGCCCAATCGGCAGCAAAGGTTCTTTTTTTCATCGCTTCCGTCTTCTTTTTCGTCTACCTATTCCGGTACTACATGACTGGCATCGGAGGACCCACCCTGATCGCGGTCACGTTGGTCCCGGTGACATTCATCCTGTTCACCTTGGATGCGCTGCGTAACAACAATTTTTATCCAAGGCTCAGTCTCAGGGCTAACTACATCTTGGCAGGGATTTACATCGTCGTATGCCTTGTAGTGATCTTGTACCTGAAGCAGGAGTTCATGAATATCCGAACGGTCCGGGCAGGCATATGGAGCCCGACCGACCTGGTGATCGGCGGCCTGATGTTTGCCCTGATCATGGAATACGCTCGAAAGAGGCACTTTCCCCTGTTTGTGATCAATCTGTTGCTGATCGCTTACACGGTTTATGGGTGGATGGTACCTGGATTATTCTGGCACCCCGGTCTCAGCTGGACGCGAATCCTGAGTGCGATGAGCGTGGAGATAACGACAGGAGTATTCTCTCACCTTCCCCAGCTCGCTCTGACGCTGATCGGCTCCTTCATCCTCGTCTTGAGTCTTCTGCGGGCATTCGGCTGTGTCGATTCGATCATTAATGCCGCCTCCAGGATTGCCACGAAATCCTCCCTCGCTCTGCCTCAGGCTGCAGTCGTCGGGTCACTCGGGGTGGCTACCATAAGCGGAAGCGGAGCAGCCAATGCGATCACCACCGGCTCGGCCACCATTCCAGCCATGATCGCCAGCGGCCTGCCCAGGACGAATGCAGCTGCGATCGAAACCGCTGCCTCCTTGGGCGGTCAGCTCATGCCTCCGGTCATGGGGATCTCTGCGTTCATTATGGCTGAGTTCCTCGGTAAGAGCTACTGGGACGTCGTCGCCCGAGGGTACGCGCCAGGATTGATCTACTTTGCCGGAGTGGCGGTGGGCGTCTATCTGCTCTCCGTCCGTTACCAGACCAACATCGCTTCGGTCTCCATCCCCCAGATCACGCCCCTGGACAAAGTCAACCTCCTTGTCTATGCTGCCGTCATCATCGGATTGATCGCTCTCATGGGGGCTGCCCGATTGCCGGCGATGGTCGCCGCCCTGAGGGTATTCGTCGGGGCCGGCCTCGCTCTCTCCGCGATCTTCTTCATCGCGACCTACCGGACCCACGGGTCCTGGAATCTGCGCAACATCGCTGCGCCCTTTCTTCGTTTTGTTGAGAACTTCTCGACCGTAATCGCTGATCTGACTCTTCTGCTGGCCACCCTCTCCATCATGACAGGCGTATTCGTGATCACAGGAATTCCTACAAAAGTTGGCTTCCTCCTGATGGAGGCAGCAGGTCTGCATCTCGTGGCCATGATCCTCGTGGCCTTTCTCTTCGCAGCCCTCGTGGGAACCGGGTTGCCGCCGGCACCGACTTACATCATCACTGCCCTTGTGATCGCTCCCTCCATGATCAAGATTGGTGTGAACCCCTGGGTGGTTCACTTCTACGCCTTTTTCCTCGCCGTCTGGGGCGAGCTCACCCCTCCCACGTCCGTGGTTGCGGCGGTGACCGCCAAAATCGCGGACACATCTTTCATGGGAACACTCTTCAAGGCGATCCAGCTCTGTGTCGTACTATTTCTACTAATGGCTGGAATCTTCTCAAGGCCTGAGCTGGTCCTGACGCCAGGGCTGGCACAGCTGGGCACCTTTGGTCTGTTTTTGGCCGCCACGGTTGGGATGCAGTTCAGCATCCAGGCGAAATACAGCGATAAGAAAGGACGAGATCTTTTCATCAGGGTTCTCCTGGCGGGTTTCTCGCTCTTGGTCTTATTTCACCCAAACAAGCTCCTGGCCACCCTTGCCATCGCGCCGATCGGAGCCCTTGTGTGGTACTGGTTCCTGCAAAAAAGGAAAAAATAATTTCAAATGATTTGAAAGAAGGATGAAGGCCCTGAGGCAGGGATTTCTCCAGACGTGCTGGGTATTCACTTCATTTCAGCCGAGCAATTGAAAGAAGAAATGGGGAGGAGATTCTTAATCGACGACCTCTACCTTGATGAGGTTGGTGGTTCCGGGGATGCTGATCGGAACTCCGGCAATGATGACCACCCGATCTCCCGGTGAGGCCATCCCTAACTCTTTCGGGATCCTTTTTGATCTCTCGAGCATATCATCCGTATCCCTCCAATCTGAAACGAGAACCGGATAAACCCCCCAGCAGAGGTTAAGATTTCTGACCGTGGACAAATGGCGACTCAGAGCAAGGATCGGCTGCCTGGGACGAAGCCTCGATACCCATCGAGCTGTGCTCCCGGACTCGGTTGGAACGACGATCGCCCGAGCTCCAACCCTCTCGGAGAGGAAACCCGCTGCATGGCTGAGCGCCTGGGGAAGGTCTGTCGTTCCATCGGATTCTCTCTTCAAAAATTGTTCAAAAGGGAATTCTTCCTCAGCAGCCCGGGCAATCCTATCCATCATCTCAAGGGCCTCGACAGGGAACCGGCCACTGGCAGTCTCCTCCGAAAGCATGACCGCATCTGTCCCGTCATAGATCGCATTGACCACATCGGTCACCTCTGCCCTCGTGGGCTGGGTGTGGTCGACCATCGATCTCAGCATCTGGGTGGCCGTGATCACCGGTTTCCCCAGGGTATTGGCCTTCCGGATCAGCATCTTCTGAAGATTGGGGATCCTCTCAAGAGGGGTCTCCAGTCCCAGATCTCCCCGGGCGACCATGATTCCATCAGAGGCCAGCAGGATCTCATCGATCTTCTCCACCGCTTCCTTCCTCTCAATCTTTGCGATCACCGGGATATCCGCTGACTCTTTCTTTAAAAAATCTTTAACCTTCTCAATATCCGCAGCCCCTTTGACATAGGAGAGACTGATGAGATCCACTCCATTCTGAATACCGAAAAGAAGATCGCTCTGATCCTTCTCTGTGAAGGCAGAAACCCGAATCGTCCCTGTGGGAAGATTAACCCCTTTGTAGGAGGTTAAAACCCCGCCCACAACCACCTGACACTGGATATCCTGGCCATCGCTTTCTAAGACCTGCAGGTCGATCGTTCCATCGGCGAGAAGGATTCGATCTCCAGGCTTCACCTCATTGGGCAGAGAGGAATAATTGACCGGGATCGATTTTTCATCCCCCATCCGCTCGCGATTGGTCAAGATCAGCTTCTCTCCCCTTCTCAATTCCACCCCACCTTCTCTGACCTTTCCTATTCTAATCTTGGGACCTGAAAGGTCCTGGAGTATGGCCACAGGCTCTCCGGATCGAGCCGATATCTGCCGGATGGCCTTAATCTTCTTTAAATGATCCTCATGAGTCCCGTGAGAAAAATTGAGCCTCGCCACATTCATCCCGGCTGCGATCAAAGCCTCAAGGGTTTGAGAGTTCTCGCTTGCCGGGCCGATGGTACAGACGATCTTCGTCTTCCTCCCCTTTTGCTCAACCATGGACTTGATCCTCATCCCTCTCCAAGAAAAAGGCGACCTCTCCTCCCAAGAGTAAAATGGCCGAGGAGTAATAGACCCACAGAAAAAAGATGGCCAGTGTGCCCAAGGAACCATAGACCGCAGAGAATCTTCCCAGGTGGAGAACGTACCATCCAAACAACTGCTTTGCCACTTCCCAGAGCAGGCTCGTGAAGAGCGCTGCCTGAAAGGCACTCTTTAGCCGGATCTTTCGATCCGGGACGATTTTGTAGATCAAAAAGAACATCCCGAAGGTGAAGAAGAAGGGAACGACGTACTTCAACATCCATTGAAGCACGGGGTTGGGGTCAACACCAGCCGAAAACCGATATTTCCTGACCACGGTGAAGGCCGAGGTGAGGGTCATACTGGCGATATGAAAGAGCCCTGCCAAAAAGATCATCAGCAGATCGACCGCCTTCGCGCGAAGAATGCCTCTGCCTTTCTCAACCTGAAAAACCATATTCAAGGCGGTCCTCAAAGAACTGAAGACCCACGTCGAACTCCAGATCAACCCTCCAATGCCTAAGACCCCAACGATCTTGCGACCCTGAATGACCTTTAAGATATTTCTCATGATTCTCGGGTCCAGAGAAGGGGCCACGCTCTCCAGGTAGTGACGGATATGATTCAATACCTGTCGATCGCTATAGAGGTAGTTGCCGACGATGGCTAACAGCAGGAGGATCAAAGGCACCAGACAGATCAGGAGGTTGAAGGTGATCCCAGCGGAAAGAAAAAAACCATGGTCGCTGTCAAACTTCTTTAAGGCACCCCAGAAGAAGAGAAACTTATTCAGGATCTCCCTTTTCAAACCCACCGGTCCTCTCCCATCTGTTCCAAGGGTCATGGCTAAGTCGAGGGCGTCTCCTGATCCACTTTTCTCTTCTTAAAAGAGGCCCTGATGGCCCTGGGGATCCAGAAGAGGAGGGTGATGATGATCCCCAGGCCGATCGATCCCAGGATCGTATAGATCAGGGAGGTCTCAATTTTCCACAGGGCCAATCGGATCGTCACAAGAGGGGCATCCGAATTCTGTACAGCGAACAGGGCGATACCGATGACGATGAGAAGGACTATCCAGTAAAATACTTGCATGTTTTCCCTCCTTTAGTATCAGAATGCGGTTAATAAGGATTGGAAAAGAAGGAATCAAAAATCTCGGTCAGGATTTCATTGAGCATCCGTTCCACATCTTCAGGCTTCAACCTGAAAACCGTCTTCTCCTTTTCAACCGCCACATTCTTCGTGTAAACCTTCCCCTCTTTCTTCACCCCTAAATGGATGATGAAACGGGCCGATGCCTTTGCATCGGTCTTGAAGTAAGCCGCCTTTGCCTCCACCCAGAATGCCCTGATCTCGATCATCAGGACGGACTCGGTCTCCATATTCTTCAAAGATTCTGGTCTGCCATCCCAGCTCGATACGGGGACTATTCTTACACCCTCTCGCGAAAGAACCTCTGTCAGAGAGTCCCCAATCGCCTTTTCCAGAGGGAAAGGCTCGCTTCTGAAATAACTGGAGACCCCTTGGGAGGGGGTATGAATGCCGATATACAACGTCTCGGCCCTTTCATCTTTTAAAGGGAGGACCCCGAGGGTCGGACCGATCTTCTGCTGAAGGGAGGGAAAATCTCTGCCGGGTTGATACCTGAGATAAAGGTGATAAGTCCTTGCCTTGGCACAACTGAATAGAAGAAATCCTAAAAAGAGGATAACGAACCACCGATAAGATCTCATGGGACATCCTCCTGATCAGGGATCAACAATTTACCATCAAAACGGGGCGATTCTCATAAGTTCTACAGGAGAGCAGGGATGCTGAAAAGGCTTTTAGAGCGATCACCTTTTGATGTTAAAAAGCTACTGAGAACGGATTGACCATTGACGTGTTTGGTGTCATGAAAAGGTATTGACCTCACTTAAGAAAGAATCGCATTCTAAAAGACTTTGAGGCATTCCTGCTCTCCTCCAAGCCGGCCTGCCGTAGGCAGAGACGTTCAATCGCTGAGATAAGATAACCATATTATCACAATTTTTAAAAAAGCGCCTCATTTTATCGAATGGCCAAATGATCTATCCCTCGCTTTTGAAAAACAGGACGCCGAGCGGAGGCAGGGTCAGACAAAGGGAGTAAGGCCTCCCATGGGAGGCCACGGAACTGGCTTCCATCCCACCAAAATTTCCATGTCCACTCCCCCCGTAGATCTTTGCATCGCTGTTCAGAACCTCCCTCCAGAACCCTCCACGGGGAACGCCTAAACGGTAATTCGTTCTCGGTACGGGCGTGAAGTTACAGATCACCAAGAAGATCTCCTTTCCACCCTTACCCTTTCTGAGAAAACTGATGATGCTTCCCTCCCAGTCGCGAAAGTCCACCCACTCAAAGCCCTCCTGTGAAAAGTCAAGTTCATAGAGCGCAGGTTCGCTCCGGTAGAGGTGGTTCAGATCCATGACCCACTTCTGAATTCCTCGGTGGGAAGGGTGCTCGAGGACATGCCATTCCAAACTCTCTTCGTGAACCCACTCGCGCCACTGACCAAATTCCCCTCCCATAAAGAGCAGCTTCTTACCCGGATGACCATACATGTATCCGAATAGAAGTCTGAGGTTGGCATTCCTCTGCCAATCATCCCCCGGCATCTTTCCGATCAGCGAACCTTTTCCGTAAGTCACCTCATCATGAGAAAGGGGGAGGACAAAATTCTCAAAGAACGCATACCAGATGCTAAAGGTAAGTTGATCGTGATGATGCTTCCTGAATATCGGGTCCTTTGAGAAATAGCTGAGGGTATCGTGCATCCAACCCATATTCCACTTCATCCCAAATCCGAGTCCGCCGACATAGGTGGGCCTGGAAACCATGGGCCATGCGGTCGACTCCTCAGCAATCGTTTGAACGTCCGGGTGGGCCTGGTACACCGCCTCGTTTAGCCTCTTGAGGAATGAGATCGCCTGAGTATTTTCTCTTCCACCGTACTCATTGGGTATCCACTCCCCCTCTTTCCGTCCGTAGTCCAGGTAAAGCATGGAGGCCACTGCATCCACTCTGAGGCCGTCGGCGTGATATTGATCGAGCCAGAAGAGAGCGCTGCTGATGAGAAAGGCCCTCACCTCATTCCTGCCATGGTTGAAGATATAGCTCCTCCAATCGGGATGAAACCCTTTCTTAGGATCTGCATGTTCATAGAGATAGGTGCCGTCGAAGTAGGCCAGACCGTGTTCATCATCCGGAAAGTGAGAGGGGACCCAGTCAAGGATCACCCCGATCCCGTTCTGGTGAAGCTGGTCGATCAGATACATGAAGTCCTGGGGCGTGCCATACCGGCTGGTGGGCGCGAAATATCCCACAGTCTGGTACCCCCACGAACCGTAGAAGGGATGCTCCATCACCGGCAGAAATTCAACATGGCTGAATCCCATCTCTTTGACATAGTCGACCAGATAGGGAGCGATCTCCCGATAGGTCAGGAATCGGTTTCCCTCTTCTGGAACCCGTCTCCACGAACCCAGATGGACTTCATAAATTGCAAAGGGGTCATCGAGACCATTGAACCGATGCCTGTTCTTCATCCATTCCCTATCACCCCATTCGTAATGAAGATCCCAAACGATCGAGGCTGTCCTCGGAGGACACTCCCATCGAAAGGCATAAGGATCGCCTTTGTCCACAGAATGGTTATGGTGATTGGAAACCAGATGATATTTATATGCCGTTCCGTGACAGACACCGGGGACAAATCCCTCCCATATCCCCGAACCATCCCATCTGACCTGAAGAGGATGGGATTCCTTATTCCATTGATTAAAATCTCCCATCACCGAGACCTTTCTCGCATTGGGAGCCCAAACTGCAAAATAAGTCCCCTCGACACCTTCCTTGGAAAGGATGTGGGAGCCAAGCTTATTGTAGAGGTTGAAATGACTTCCCTCCTTAAAGAGGTAGATATCGTGGTCTGTCATAACGCTCATGTGATGGAGGACGCTCTCCTTTCCCATAAAACGATCCAGCCTATGGCTTATTAGTCTATTGTTAAAGAAACCAGGCCCTCCGTCAATCTTTTTTTAATTCAGCGATGTAAGTCACTATTTTATCTGGCCTTTTAATATGTTATAGAAAATCATCCTGTGACTCGAGGATAGGCTTATGATCGCTGCAATCGGTATCATGGCTGGTGCCATTCTTATCCTTCTGGGACTGGTGGGAAGTGTGCTTCCGATCCTTCCAGGCCCACCACTCAGCTTGCTTGGACTATTTCTGCTCGCTCTCGTCCGAAATTTTTCACCTCCTCTGACCCCAACGCTTCTGATTGTCATGCTGATCGTCACGACCGTGGTTACGACATTGGATTATTTCATCCCTTTGTTCGGTGCCAAAAGATATGGGACATCAAAGTGGGGCATTTATGGTTCCATAGGGGGAATGATCCTCGGAGTTTTTTTCTCACCCTTTGGAATCCTTCTCGGCGCTTTCATGGGTGCGGTATTGGTGTTCGATATGTATTAAAAAAATACCCCCTTTTTTTGAGCAAAATACTGTTTCCATCCCATTCCTTTTAAGCCCGCCTTAGGCTAAAATATAAATCACCGAAAATTCCTGCTTTCATAAGGTTCTCTCCATCCTGGCGTGGACAGAGAATCGACTCGGTCAAGAAAGGATGCAACCCAAGGAAGGTCAAATTCCAGGAGGTGAGTGATGTTTGGAAAGAGGATCAAGCTATTTAAACTCTTTGGTTTCGAGGTCAGGATCGATTGGAGCTGGATCATCCTGGCGATTCTCATTGCATGGTCTCTATCAGTGGGACTATTCCCTAACCGGTATACGGGCCTTACAACTCAGACGTACTGGTTGATGGGGATCGTGGGAGCCCTGGGGCTTTTCGTCTCCATCGTCTTTCATGAGATGTCCCATTCACTGGTTGCGAGAAGCTACGGCATGCCCATGAAGGGGATCACCCTTTTCATCTTCGGCGGCGTGGCTGAAATGGGGGATGAACCTCGAAGCCCCAAGGCTGAATTCATGATGGCGATCATAGGGCCGGTATCCAGTATTGTCATCGGACTTCTTTTTTATGCTGTTTATCTCCTCGGCCGCCAAAACGGTTGGGCAGAACCGATTAACGGGGTCGTTCAGTATCTTGCATTCATCAATGGTTTATTGGCCGCTTTTAACCTCCTGCCTGCCTTTCCTCTGGATGGAGGCCGCGTGCTCCGGTCGATACTCTGGGGGTTGAAGAAAAATCTGCGTTGGGCAACCCGTATCTCGACCGGGATCGGATCAGGGTTTGGCATTCTCCTGATCATCTTAGGCGCCATCCAGTTTCTGAGGGGAAACTTCATCGGTGGAATGTGGTGGTTCCTGATCGGGATGTTTCTCCAGGGGGCTGCCAAAGCCTCTTATCAACAACTGCTTATCCGGAAGTCTCTTGAGGGAGAGCTGGTCCGACGATTTATGAAGACCGATCCAGTAACCGTAACCCCTTCCCTCTCGATCGCCCAGCTTGTGGAAGACTACATCTACAAATATCATTACAAGATGTTCCCGGTTGTGGAAGATACCAACAGGCTCCTGGGCTGTGTGACCACAAAACAGGTAAAAGAGATCCCACGGGAAGAGTGGGCACAAAGGAGGGTGGGAGAGATTGCCGCGCAATGTTCTGGTGAAAACACCATCGGACCGGAGGTTGATGCGATCAAGGCCCTCTCCTTGATGAGCAAATCTGGCCTCAGCCGCCTCATGGTGACCGAGGGAAATCGCCTGGTCGGCGTGATAGCCCTCAAAGATATGCTGAAATTCCTCGCTTTGAAGGTGGAACTGGAAGAAACATAGAGGACCACATTCCGGTCAAAAGCGGAGCTTCCGATGAAGCTTTTTTCTCATTGAACTGGGGTCCGGAAAGAACTTCGATCCTCCTTTTTCAGATATGGGAAATCCGATCCGGCCCTTCCTCCTTTTCTCTCCTGTTGTAAAGCCTCTCCAGAAAGCCCTTGGCCAGCTCCCTTCCTCCCCACCCGAAGGCAATGGCCAAGGCCAGAACGATCCCCCCAAAGGTGATCGAAAAGGCGACCACGATCACCTTTTCTGCAATGCCTAAATGGTAGAGGGCCATCGTAAAGGAAAGGATCATGATAAACCAGCGAACGCTTCGGCTGAGCAGTCTGGCCGATCCGATCTGGGCGTTGACGGCTGCAATCAATGTGGCCTGACCTAAGAAGACGGCGATCAGATAACCGATGACCAGAATGATAATCGCGGCAAAAATGTGGGGGAGATAGTTAAAGAATTGGGCGATCAGATTCTGGACGGCTGCCACTTCAAGGGCATTGATACCCAAGATGAAGGTGATGAGAACGATGATCCAGTATAAAAAGCGGCTCAGGAGAAGAGCGGGAGAATAACGGATGCTCCCCTTTGACAAAAAATGGGTTAAGCCCCACCGCTGGCTGGCCCGGTCAAACTGAACCGCATTCAAGATGCGGAGTACGAATCTCTTGACTAACCAAGCGATCACAAACCCGACGATCAGAATGGTGAGCATCGCCAGTAGATTGGGCAAGAATGTGATCACCTTTTCCAAAAACTTATTAAAGGAATCGACAACGGCAGCCTGCCAGATCTCTCCCATACTACCCACCTCCTTTTCCCTTTGCCCAGCGCTCTGTCAGATAGGGTTTCATCTCTTCAAAGACCTTACAGAGGGATTCGATCCTCTCTTCCACTTCGGTCGCTGAACTCTCCATGTTTTCCCTCACAAAGGATGCCACCCTCCCCAGATAAAGAGGGATCATCGATTTCAACAGGTGGTCGCGATGAACGGATCCTTGAGAATAGGCAATTGCAAAATCGTAGATGAGACGGACCCAGAGGTCCTGGGGAAAGTGGAATGCCTCATCCGACAATCGACCGATCGATTCCAGCCAAAGGGCTGTCTCAGAAGGTAATACCCTTCTCCAGATCTCCATCAAATCCTTGATCCCCAATCGAAAATTTTTGATCATCCGCTCAAGGTTGACCTGAACGGGCTCCAGCCCAACTTCGTAAGAGAACCCAAAAACAGGGACCGGTTCGGACCCCTTCACGTCTTTCCAGAGAGGATGATACTCTTCCATCAAACCGTAAACCGATGAGACCACCTGGGTGAACATGGGCCCTAAATCGCTTCCAGGATCTTTGGCATCGTGGAGTTTGGCGCCCATGAAAGATTGACAGACCTGATAACCTCCGGTAATGGCAAGGGTCGTCATCCAGATATCAATTCCAAACCGTGCCACATCGGTCTCCCATACCGCCTTGCTCAGGTAAAACTTCGCCAGCTCTCCGGAAAAACCGAAGTCTCCTCCAATGGGCTGGCGGACCCTCTTCCCGTAAAGGGCTCGCGTCAACGGATAGACGATGCTATTCGTGATCGTCCCATCGAATTTGTGCCGGGCATAAAGAGGGGCGACATAATCAAATCCCTCGTCATAAACGGGCCGGAGAAGAAGCTCCATCCATTCTGGGGTGATCGATCTCAAATCAGAATCGACCACGGCACAGGCCTTTGCCCGAAGCAGGGTCGCAGCCTCGAAGATGGTCCGGAAGGCACTCCCCTTCCCGGGGATTCCGTGATACGGGGTGATGATCCTGTGGATGGGATGGACTGGATGAGAGGTCAGGATCGTTTTAAAATCGTCGATCTGGACCCTCCTCACCTCCTCCTGAGTACCATCGCTCGAACCACCATCAGAGTTGACCAAGACCGCTTTTGCTTTGGGAAAGTATTTGGCGAGGCCTGCGATCACCGCTCGTACGACATGGCCGATCGTTCGGACATTGTTGTAACTCGGTATCCCCACCAAGATATCGGCAGTTTTGATCCCATCCAATTGAGTCTGAAGCGATTGTTCCATGTATCGAATCAGTATTCAAATCCAGCAGTCTTCCAATATCTTTCCCAAACGATCTTTTTCAATGGCCTCCATGGCCCGCTCCCAATCCTCTTTGAATTGGAGGTATCTCAACCACCCCCCATCTCTTTTCCGAAAGATCAGATGGAGGTTATGGAGAAAGCCCCCTGCCTTCTTCCACTCTCCTTTGACGACATGATCAAGGCTTAGAAAGAGAGAGGTAAGGATCGCCTTTGGATAAAGGCTTCTCTTTAAAAAATACCCTGGATAGGGGTCGAGATCAAGAGACTTCCCACTTTTTATCTTTTCTCGCTCGTAGAGAAAACGCTCGATATCCCATCTCAGTTCTTCGTAAAAATATTCCCCCTTCCTTTCAGGGTGAAGGTGCTTGACCCGGAGTTCTTTGTCAAAATAGATGGCAAATCCAAATTGGCTGGCGTTGATCAGATAATCCGTATCCTCCCCTCTTGGAATATAAGGGTCAAAGGGAACACTCCGAAAAAGATCGCGATGGAGCACGAGATTTCCGCCTAAGAGCACCGGTGTGGGAACGAGACGGCGCCTTGAGGACAGGATCCTTTCCCAGACGCCATTCATCCATTTTGTCTTATTCCAGAACAGCCTCCACCAGTGGTGAGAGGGAGGGAGAAGGATGTTCCCGTCAGGGTTGACATAAAATCCCCCCTTTCCATAAACCATCCTCCCTCTCCATCTTTGATGGATATGCTCGCACGCAATCCCTAAATAGTCGGAGTCCTCGATCACTTCGTCGGAATCGATGAAGATGGCTACATCGGTTGAAACCGCCTGGGCAAGAAGAAGAGCGGCATTGCGGATGTTTGGAAATCCCTTCAGGCCGATCTGGGAGTGAAAATCGATGAAACCTCTCTGTTTCAAATACCCTCTCAAATCCCTCAGATTATAAGACGTAAAAACCAATCTCCTCCCGTCTCTGATAGCTTTCAGACTCTCTCTGAGGGCTCTGTCCATATTTAAAAGAAGGCCTTCTTCATCTCCACGCTCGACATCAAAACAGACAGGGAGAATCAGGGTATAATCTCGATCTTCCAGTATCTTCAGGCTCTCGATCGCTCTTTTTGCCAACCTCAAACCCTCTGAATGGACCAACTCCTCCGGTCGATGCAATCTTAAGTAGATTGGAATGATGATCGCTTTTCTCATCCGATGATTCTCAGCATGATGTCATTCCAGGCTTGAGGGCCTGTTCCGTTGACGATGGTTAGATTTGGGATCGATGATAGGGCCTCTGGCAAAGGGGTTCCTTCTCCCTTAAGAAAAATTGGATGGTCCACGACCAGAAGCATGGGAATGTCATTCAGGCTATCGCCAATACCGACCGTCGCGATTGAGAAGAGTTGGTTTTCGTAGAGCTCTTTGAGAATCCTGACCGCCTTTCCTTTATCGTTCTTTCCCGTGAGATGATGAAATCTTCCTCCCCAGACATAGCGCATTCCCTTCTCTCCCATCTTTCTCTTTACAAGCTGGACCTCTTCCTCTCCTCCCTCCATGACGAAGGGCTCATCGTACTCCCTCTTCTTCGCGAACCTGACCTCTTCTGGACTTAATCCACAAAGAGAGATCAGTTCCTCGTCGGTCATATCGGAAAATCCTCTCATCCTCATCCCTGTCTCTGCCTTGACGATCTCAAATACCTCAACGATCTGGGCATAGGATTGGCCTAATTCAAGAACGAAATATTCTTCTGTCTCCCTGTCATACGGAAAGGGAAAGGAAAAGGAATCCTTAGGGACAAACAGAGCGCCTCCATTTTCAGAAATGAAAGGATGATGATTATCCAGCTTCTTCCTGTAAAACTCCATCTCTGCTCTCGTCTTGCTGCTCGAGAGGATGAGAGGAATTCCTTTCTCTTTGATCAGACGGAGAGCGGGTATAGCTGGTTCAAAGGAATAGGTGTCTGGATGGAGCAGGGTTCCATCCAGATCCGTGAAAACGACGAGCTTACGTGTTGTCGTCATCAACGGCGTTCTTCAGCCTCTCTAAGAAGTCAGGGATGGCAGAGGCCACCCGGCTCCAATTGGGAATAAGGGGAATCCGAAGGGGGTCTTCCACAAATGCCTTGCTGGCCAGTTCAATGCCTTTTGTAAACGTATCCACAGCCACCCCCTCTTCATGACGATCGAAGTCAAGACCGTTGATCGCTGCATCGTCATGGTACTTGGTGATCGCCTCCTGAGCGGTCCTCAAATAGGTCGCTTTTAACGTTTTCAAGAGGCTCTCAGAGAGATCGATTCCCTCACTGGCCAAATTCCGAAAGAGGTTCTTCGCAATGTCGATGGACATCTTTAGAAGCCCCCGGCCGGGATCATCCGGGGAAAGCTCCTGGTGCTTATGCTCATAGTTCTCGGTCAGGTCTACCTGGCAGATCCTTCGAAGGGAGCAGTTCCGAAAAACTTCAGAGAGGACGCCGATCTCCAGACCCCAGTCCCAGGGGATCCGATTGATCCTCGCCAAATCGGTGATCATCGAAAATTCTCCTGCCAGTGGGTATCGAAAGCTGTCGAGATAGACTAAAAAAGGGAGATATCCCAAGAGTCGCTCCAGAGAGCGTATCAGGGGCGTGACAAAAAGTCGGGTGACCCTGCCGTGCATCTTATTCGTCACCCGGCTGTAATATCCCTTGCAGAACTCGTAGGCCAGATTCGGGTTGACCACCGGGTAACATAACCGGGCTAAGAATTCCCGGTCATAGCTGAGAATATCGCAGTCGTGGAGCACGATCACTTCGCTCTTTTCACAGGCCAGGACATAACCAAAGGCCATCCACGTGGAACGTCCTTTTCCATCCTCTCCTGCTGAGATATCGTGCTTGTCCAGGATATTGTAAAGGGATCGAATCCTCGGGCCATCATTCCAGATGATGATCGTCTCCTGCGGAAGGACGGAGAAGAACTTTCTCGCATGCTCGAACTCCTTTTCATCCGCCTTGCCCAAAGTGATGACGATCTGATGGATGTATCTGATTTTTTGAAGCTCGGAAACGATCGTCTTGAGGGCTTTTTCCTTCAGCTCTGAATAAAGTGAAGGAAGGACCAATGAGATCGGACGATGTCTCGAATGGAACTCTAACTCCGTCTCCATTCGATCCAGATTTCCCTCCTTTAATCGGTGCAGCGTTGTAATCAGACCTGGTTGAAAAAAATCGCCCATACGCTCCTCCCTATGGCTCCACCTTCCCGGCGTCGAGCAAGCCCTTGCTTGGACTAACTATCCCAGGCCGTTACCTTTCCAAATCCAATCCCGATTGGGCACGATAAGAAGGCTACAATCCTCGAGCTCTTCTTTGATGAATTGACGGATCAAAATTGAAGGAGGCATCAGGCCGGAAAGAAGGTTCCCACTAAGGATCACATCCGGTCTTTGACCATTGGAGGTGAAAAGAATCTGGCCGAGCCTCATTCAGACTTCTTTCTATTGCATTTTAGGTGGTTAGATTAATTGTTGAGCAAAAATGATACCAAGACAGGAAATAAATTCTCTACTGATTTCGGGTAATTAAAATTTGCTTAAAAATGGAAGGATCAGGAATTGGGGAGAAAAGAAACAGCCTGGGGCAATATTCTACAAATTGAAGCGACTCTTCCAATAAACTACCCTCGTCTTAGGGACTGTGTCGTAACTAAGCAGAAACTGGTTCCGCTCCAATACGGGACAGGCGGTCAGGTGACGAAGCTTAAGGGCGGAAACCTTTTCTGGCTTAAGCTTCTGAGTCCCAAGCCATGAAAAGAATCGCATTTTCAACAAGGCCGATGACCCATAACTTTAAATTGACCGCATCCTAAAGCTGAGGAGCCTGACTGCCTGTCCCACCGACATCTACCCCCTATCGTCATTATGGCACAGCCTTTTAAGGCAAGAAGTTTCCGCCATCCCCAAAGCTGAACCTGCCCCCAAATTCTGGAAGGTCCAATGATTTATCCTTTCAGTTCGGTGGATTCCTTTCCTGTTCCCAGCAGTTCTGCAGCCTCTTTGGCCGCATCAGCGAAAGGAAAGAGGATGAGGTCAGCTCCCGACTCCTTAAGAATCTCAGCATCTCGGCTGTTGTGCGCGGTCACCGCCTTCTGGCCTCCATAGCCATAATGATGGAGGGCATCCAGAAGGTTGAGGTTGACCTCGCGTTGAGGAATGGTGCTGACGATCCAATTGGCCTTATAGAGAGGCAACGCAGAGGGGAATTCTGGATCTTCCGCATCCCCGTAAAGGGTATGAAGTCCCTTTTTGTTCCACTCAGCCACTATTTTTGAATTGAAGTCCACCCCCAGAACATTCAGACCCCGTTGCCGCAGGTTTTGAGCGAGGTTACCACCGAAGCGACCCAGGCCAAAGAGAATGATATCCACTGGGGAGTCGATTTCCAATTTTTCTTCTCCCTTTTCCCGATATGGCACCCTCCGTTCGAAGAATCTTAACCACCAAGACAGAGGCCTGTACAGAGAATGGGAATAAAGGATGAGATAGGTGGAAAGCCCGATGGTGATCAGGCCGACCAGTGTGATCAGTCCGAGGGTCTCCTTCCCGATATGTCCTATGCTCACCCCTAAGGCGCCGAGGATCAATGAAAACTCGCTGATCTGGGCAACCGTAAGTCCAGCTAAGAACCCTGTCCTTCGACGGTATCCCATCACGCCCATGATGATGATGACAATCAGTGGGTTACCGATCAGGACGAACAATGATAGAGCGATGGCGGGGCCGATCTGAGTCCCCAGGAGTCCGATTTCTAACTGGGCTCCAAGATCAATGAAAAAGAAGAGGAGTAAAAAATCTCGAAGGCTGACCAAACGGGCACCGATGGCCTCTCGATATCGGGTGGAAGCCAGGGAGACTCCGGCCAAAAAAGCCCCTACCTCTTTGCTAAACCCAAGGAAGTCACCTAAGAGTGCGAAAAATACGGCCCAGGCAATCGAGAACAGCACGAGAAGCTCGAGCGACCGAGCTAAGTGATGTAAGAGCCAAGGCAGGATATAACGCATGAGGAATCCAATGCCTGCAAGAAGCGCCACCCCTTTTAGCGATAGAAAAAGAAAGGCCCGAACGAGGTCATCGGAGGTCCTTGCCATCCCAAAAGCCGAAAGACCGATCATCACTAAGATTGCGACGATATCCTGAACGATCAGAAAGCCAACGGCAATCCGTCCGTGAAGCATGTCAATCTCTCGTTTGTCAGAGAGAAGCTTAACAATGATGATGGTACTGGAGAAAGTTAACGCCACGGCAACGTAAAGGGCAACCACCGGAGTCAATCTCAATGCCAGGCTCAGAAAATATCCGATAATCGATGTGAAGAAGATCTGCCCCAAACCCGTGGCAAGGGCGACAGGTCCCAGGGTTCGGATCAGGTGCAAATCGAGCTTAAGGCCCACGACAAAAAGCAACATGGCAATGCCCATTCGTGCCAACAGGTCAACCTGATCCCTGGCCGTGACCAATCCTAACATCGAAGGGCCTGCCAGAATGCCGACGAAGATGTATCCGAGGATCAGGGGCTGCCTGAGCCAAACGCTCAGGGCCCCCATGGCCGCAGCGATCAACAGCAAAATGGCTATTTCACCGAAAATGGTATCGACTGGAAGGATCGGCATATTCGGAGACCTTCCTGAAATGAAGACTTATTTAAAAATCGGGTTTATGATTTCCTGATTCTCTATCACTGCCTCACGGGGGACTCTCTTCTTTTTTGCCGGGGATGAGAGGTTCGAACAACTTAAAAGGAAGCCTTAATGTCCTTTTCATCATCTCCACCAATTCGTTTCCGATCGCCAAAGGCGAGAGGTAAGTCACCTTTGGGTCCTTCAGGCTCCCATGAACATCGAGAGGAATGGAGACAAGGGTTCCGGCAAGGATCTCACGAACCAGTGGAATGAGCTTGATGATCCGGTCTACGGTCTTCAAAGGAGCAACGAGAACCGTAAGCTTCATCTGCTGGTTCACGAGATCCAATTCCCCCTTTGCCACCATTTCCAACGTCTTGCCATCCAGGGTGGCTTCTTTGATGATCAATTTTCCGTTGTGAAAAGATCCTTTCAGCGAGATGAGCTTATACGGAAGCCCCTCCTTTTTCAGGTTTGGGAGACTTCCCCGATAGATCTCGGTTATATTGATGAACTCCAGAATCCTGAACAGGACGACCGCATAGTAAATCCGACCATCCGTCGCCCGTAACTCCAGGTCTCCCTTCAAGGAATGAAGTAAGTCCTGAGGTTGCCCTCGTGCAAAGACTCTTCCTTTAAGGTCCAAATCCCCTGTCATTTGAATCTCATGGTCCAGAAGGCAGCTTGCCGTCTGTTTGAATTCACGACCCTTGAAGAGGGGGTGGATATCAAACGACAACTCCTGACCCATCATCTTGACAAGGCCCGGGGTTGAAATCCCGCATAATTTTGCCTCCTCGATCTTCGCTTCCACGCCGTCTGGGTCGATTGTGATATTAGCCCACAGAGGCTCCCAATTGAAGCGGCCGTATCTAAAGGAGTTCGCTTTGAATCGAACGGTTCCTTCAACTTTGAATTTCGACGAATCTTGAGCGTCTTTACCGTTCTTCTCTTTCTGAAAAGACTCCCTGATCTGATCCAGGTCCACCTGGTCGGTCGAAAGATCGATATCCATGAGGACGCCTTTTTCAGAGAAACTCCCGGTTCCAGAAAGAGCCAAGGCCATCCCTCCCCATGAAAACCGGGCCTCGCCAACTGAGATGCGGTTTCCCTCGCCCCTGAGGGAGATGTGTTCGATCTCCAATGGCTTTCGGAACTGCCACGGGAAGGAAAGCTCATCAGCTTCGAGTCTTCCCTGAACCGTCGATCGAATCGGTTGATCGATCACCAGGGTAGCCCGAAAATCACCTTTTAAACGTCCATTTTGAAATTGATAACCCGAAAAGATCTTATCGAGCGTCCGTTCAGACAGCTCTCCTGAAAACTCCACCTTAAGCGCACCATCTTTGAGATCGAGCATTATGGAACAATTGGATGATTCGTCCCGGAGGGTCAGCGGGTCAACCTTGAGCTGGCCTAACTTTTGAACCAGATCTAAATAGATCTTCGGGCCCCTCTCCACCATCAACTCCCCACGAAACGATGTATCTCCTTTCCTGCGCCACGAGAGATGTGCCCTCGAAAAAGAGAGCGAGGAACGGATAGGGATCTCCCTTTTCACCTTTAAGGAATCTAAGAGCCACCGGATCTCTCCGGGCGTCACCTTCCCATCGATGTCCAGTTCCACCCTGTCGAGTTCGTCGAGGTAGTTACTCAGCCTCCCTGAAACATGAATAAAAGCGTTCAAAACATGGCCTTGGACGTCCGAAAAGGTAATCGTCTTTGGATCGGCCCTGAATTTACCCTTCGGACTGGTGAGCGTGCCTGGAACGACGTGGGTCTCCAGGCTTAACCCTTGCCAGTCTCCAGCCGTTTCAAAATGCCAATCTTTGGGTCTGTTGAGGGGTCCCTTCATTCTCATCCGGGAAAGGTGGACCACTCCTTTGAGGGACGTGACATCTCTGAGAACCTTTTTTAAGGCTTCACCAAGCGAGGCATAGGAACGGAGCTCATCGAGCATGATGGAGCACTCTCCTGACTGGATCTCGATGTAAGGCTCCTTTTTCAACTTGATTTCTGCCTCCAGTCCGGCAAAATTTGATCGGCCGACCTTTCCTTTTAAATTCTGAAAAGAGAGCTTCTCGCCATCGTATGAAGAATCGCCTCCGTCAATCGATAGAGGAAAAGGGATCCGTCCGTAAAGAGCAACCAGACGGATATCCCGAGCCGATGCCCTCACCTTGATTGCATTCAGGGTCTCGCCGAGAACCAATGCCCATTGAGCTCTGCCTTCCAACTGCTTGATCTGAGCAATCTCCTGAAG
>JACAEX010000092.1 GCA_013388635.1 Syntrophaceae bacterium
AACCTCTGCTCTTTGCCCTCCAAGCCAACTTCTTTTAAGGCATTTAAGACCAAATCCGGTTCCGGTCTGTGAATAAGCTCAAGAGAGAGAAAGATATTTTCAAAAGCGGTGAGGGTGGGTAGGAGGTTAAAGAATTGGAAAATGAAGCCCAACTTCATCCGCCTTAAAGAAGTCCGGCCTTTTTCTCCAAGTGCCTCTAAATCTTGGCCCCCGACTTCGATCCGGCCCTTTGTGGGACGGTCGAGTCCTGCAATTAAATTGAAAAGGGTGCTCTTACCCGAGCCACTTTTTCCGAAAAGGGCAACAATTTCCCCTTTATTAATCTCGATATTTGTCCCTCGAAGGGCAGGGGCTCCTGATCCATCCTCACCATAATTTTTCCATAGATCGATAATCCGAATGATAGGGTCTCCCATGGTCTCCTCGTCGTTGAATTAGGGACGTTCCTGAAATTTTAACTTACTCCATTATTTGCTGAATGATCCGGGGTACTCTTTGACTACTTTTTCTCCACTTAAAACACATTTCGAAATGGCCGAGGGAGAGACATTCAAAAAATCAGCTAACTCAATCGCCTTCATTCTCTTCAGACGGATAGCGAGATAGGAAAGTACTGCTCGGGCCCTTACGATTTGGGTGCGCTTACTTCCGGAAGTGATATCGGTTGTTGATAGATTTGACCAAGTGGCCACTTTTTCTGTGAGATCTTTTAAGTCCATTCGGAGAGCGTTCTTTTCTTCAAACTGCTGAAGACTTGCGAAGATCTTCTTTCTGAAATTAGCGCCTCCAAGAATCCTCGGATCATGAGAATCCTCGAGGCTTTGTTCTTTTATCTTTAGCAAACTCTTAGTGTCTTTATTACGGTGTGTTAATCCTCCACCTGAGAGCTCGGGTCTTCTCCCCTGCTTAATGCCATCCTCCATGAATTTCCTGTAGGTTGCACGAGCCTCGCCCACCTGATTACCAAAATATTTTAAGACTTCATCAACCTCCTGCCATGAGTTCTTATGGCTTCCCATTAATACCCCAAAACCACACCAGGGGTATCTTTTCAGTGCTTCCAGGTTTTTAACCAAGCCACTTCTGAGAGGATTCAGATGGATGTACCTCACCAATTCTAAAAAATAGGGGTCTTCTTCACACACAAATGATTTATACCGATTTTGAAAAAGATGGCCTGACCGTTTATGACGCCGATTATAATGGGTTGCATAAGAGGTCATGAGACGCCGCATGAAGGTAGCGAGAGGAATGGGGCCTGTGCGAAGCAAAAGGTGAAAATGGTTTGGAAGCAAGACCCAAGCGAAACAGTCAAGATGGTTCTCTTCTAACAATTCTCCTAAACGTTTGATAAAGAACCTATAGTCCAGTTCATCCGAAAAGATTCTTGTTTTCTCGATTCCTCGAGCGATCACATGTTGGAGCACACCCGGCGCATCGAGTCGAGCTTGTCTGGGCATGGATCAATCTTAACCTAAATTCCAACAAAAGAAAATCAAAATTTCAGGAACGTCCCTAAATTTTTTCCTTAACCCCTTTTTTTGACGAGCGGTAGTTCGAGATATCGATTCATTTTCCTCTTGATATGATCGGAAGATGAGGGGCAATACAGACCGGGCATTCTGGCCCGTAGCCCGCCATGTTATATCCTGTGACGCCTCCGGCGATATTGGAGACATCTTGGAATCCATGCTGCTTGAGGAGACTTGCTCCAAGGCTTGACCGATGGCCGGTATTGCAGATCACCATGATTGGACTCTTCTGATTCAGTTCTCTGTAACGTGTCCTCAGATCGGGTGCGGGGATGTTGATCGTCCCATCGATATGTCCGCTCATATACTCCCTCTTCGCCCTCACATCGACAAGGGTGACCGCCGGGCCAGTCGTCATCCTTCTTTTCAGATCCTCAGCAGAGAGCTGCGGGATATGGTCCATCGGAAGGCCTGCTTTTGCCCATTCATACATTCCGCCATCGAGATAGCCAATCGTCCAATCCAGCCCAACCCTTCGAAGGTGAGCGACGGCTTCCTCTGCCTGCTCCGGTCTTCCCACAACCAGAAGAATATTCACATCCGCAGGGATAATCCATCCCGCAAAGGTAGCGAAATTCCCGCCAAAATCGATATGGTAGGATCCAGGGATATGCTGTCCTCCAAAGGCTTCATAGGGTCGGATATCAAGGATCACAGTATTCGGTTCCTTTGCCTTTCTGGAAAAGGAGAATGGATCGAACGGGGATAAAGGAGGCAAACTTTTCACCAGAGCTGGACCTTTCCTGTTCACTTCGCTACAGCGGCTGAAATGATCGGGTGCTTCGGGCATATCGGTTGTCAGCAGGTCGATGAACTTATTTGGATCTTTCGTTTGAAAGGCATAGTTATACTTCTTCTCATAACCTACGGTACTTGTTCTTTTGGCAGACATAGCCCTGCCACAGAGGGAACCGGCCCCATGGGCAGGATAGACCTCGCAGCAGTCCGGCAATTTGGCCAACTTCTGGAGGCTATCGTAAAGTTTAGAGGCTAACGGCCTCGCCATTCCGGGAAAGAGATCGGGTCGACCTACATCTCCGACGAAGAGTGTGTCTCCACAGAAGACGGCGACAGGATCTTCCCCTCGGGAGTGGTCAATGGCAACATAACAGATATGTTCAGGGGTGTGACCAGGGGTTTCAAGAACCTTAAATTCCATATCTTCGATCTGGAAGGATTCTCCTTCGGAGAGGCCCACGTGTTCGAATTGGCATTTGGCTGCCCTGGGCGCATAAATCTTTGCACCGGTCTTTTCTGAAAGATCGAGGTGGCCGGAGATGAAGTCCGCATGAAGATGGGTTTCGAGAATATGAGTGATCTTTAATCCCATGGTCTTAGCGGTGTCCAGATAAATTTGGACATCCCGCTTTGGATCGACGATTGCACAGGTCTTCGATCCCCCGATCAAATAAGAGAGGTGTGACAAGCCACCGACAAAAAATTGTTGGATTAACACAGAGGACCTCCTTTCTTCTCAATATTTGTCTGAACGGTACGGTTATTCTGTGTCTTGCGGGCCCTTTGCTACCGTGAATATTACAACTTTTACCGAGAGGAGGCTCTATGCCAATAGGGGAAACATTGTATTTTCTAACGAAAAAAATTGTATTTTGAGTTCGTCGCGCGATGTAGATGAAAGGGGCTTACACTTCGTTAGGTATTCTTCGTGCTTCAGGGAGGCCGAATCGTTCAGAT
>JACAEX010000079.1 GCA_013388635.1 Syntrophaceae bacterium
GCCGCGATGAGGCTTAACTGGATAGAAAAGAGGGTGAAGGGATTCATCAATGCCTCCCAGAACCCCTTTCCTCCAACAAAATAGAACAGGGAAAGGATAAGTCCCAGGTAAAAGACAAAGATGCATACGGATGCCCCGATCATTGTATTACGGAAACTCATTTCTTTCCTGCTTTCCATTCCTTGGGAAGAGGATATTCGCCTCCGACAGGTGTGTCAGGCCTTGTAAAACGACGAGCCTCCTCAAGATCCATCAAATAATGATATCCTCGGAAGATGCTCTTTCCTTGTGGGGAAAGGATGAGATCAATAAATTTCTGAGATAAGGTTCTGTCGCTTGTAAATTTTGAAATGGCGATAGGGATATAACCAATTCTTGGAATCTCATCGGGTCTTAAACAGACTGTTTCGATCCGCTCCGGGTCCCAATATTGGAAGACCCGCCAGCCTATGACGGCATCAACCGCTTTAAGGGAGATCGCATTGGCGGTTTTTTCGCAACTTTCGGTGTAGTTAACCAAATTCTTTTTCAGTTTTTCTTTCTCAACGGGATTTAGATTCTTTTCAATGATTTCCGCCGCATAAGTTCCAATACAGACAAATTCTGGATTGGCGATAGCTACGCGAATCCCGTCCTTTGTTAAATCCTTGAGAGAATGGATCCTCTTGGGATTCCCTTTTTGGACATTGATCGCCGGAACCAGATAGACAACGATTTTCTCAGTTTCAGGGAAGACCCAGCCCTCCCTTTTTGCGATTTCCATAAAATCTGAAGAGCCAGGGAAGTAGAGATCGCCCTTCCTTGTCAGCTTCATCTGTGAGAGGACGAATCCCGAACCTCCAAAGCTGATATCGACAGGAATGCCAAATTTCTCCTGGAAGCCCTTGCTCACCTCTTCCGTCGCAGGCTTACTCGCCGCGCCGGCGAAGATCAGGAGGCGTTTCTGAGGAGAGGGGTAGGCGTTTTGAAGGGAAATGAGGATGAACAGAATAGAAATGAGGGGTAAGGCGTTGCGGAAATTCATCAGTGTCGGCCTCCTGATCCGAAATGTTTTCGATACGTCTTCTCCAGAACCCATTCGGCGTCTTTACGAAATCGTACGAATTTCTCCATCAACTCTTTCGCCTGGGGAGTGAGATTGGATCCTCCTCCAGAACGGCCCCCAATCTTGCGCTCGATCAGGGCAAACCCCAGTCTTTTTTCTACCATCTGAATGAGGCGCCAGGCCTTGCTGTAAGCCATTCCCATCTGGCAGGCGGCCTGATGGAGGGACTTCGTTTTTTCGACCCGTTGCAAGAGTTCGCAGGGGCCATCACCAAAGGCTTTACCATTATTGTCGAGCCAGACCTTGTAGGCGATTTTCATCTGTACGGACCGTTATTCTAAGATGAGAATAACGAATTTATAATCGATCGCTTTGAGTCTGTCAAGTCGTTTCTTCAGGAGGATTTGCCCTGAGGTTCTTGCTTCTTACAAACGAATTTGAACGATCTGGTGTAGAGGAGGGACCCTCAAGGTTTTTTTGGATGCAACTCTTTCTTAAATGAGGTCAGTAGGTTTGCTCGATAGAAATTGTGAGAATTGCCAGATGCAGACAGAGATCTGAGCTTTGACATCTGGCGTTTTCTCATCTTATCCTTCCTCGAGAAGGATCCGGTGGTCGATCAGATTCATCTCCTTAATTCGCGCCTTGATCCTTTTCTGTTCTCCGAAGATGTTCTGGAGGTAAACCTCGTCCTTTTCCGGACGAAGAATAGAGATGTCCTCGAGAATCAGCTCTTCCTTTCCTTCCTTCACGATATAGGCATTGGCCTCACACATATTTCCTCCTTCTCTTAAATCACGTGTCCTTGCCCGTGATCCGTGGGCGTCAGCGTTCCTTTCAGGTTGCCACCATCTCCTGGATTCGTTTGATGAGCTGATCGACGAGATGGGGCAAGGGCTCCTTGGGAGCTCCGATGATCTCCACCTCAGGGATCCTTAAGGGGAGAAGACACTTCATCGCTTGAGACGAGCCGATCGCCTCTGCCATCTTCGGGGTCAACTCGCCCATCATCGAGTTCGCCAGGATGATAGCAGTTGCACCGATGATGATATCGACCGTCCGGACGGTTTGAACAATGGCATTCTCTCCTGATGCCCCCTTGTTGGCACCGGCCTTCAACATGGCGCCAGTGGCCATCGCGTTTGTTCCCAGGCCGATGACCTCGATCTCTTCCCCGAACGCCTCCCTCAGGCGTTTAATGATGAGGCTTCCAATGCCACCGCCCTGGCCGTCAATCACCGCCACAGATTTTTTTCTTCTCTCCATCCTCTCTCAGCTCAACAAAAAAGCCACTTCAGGTCCTCGTTCTCAAGGAGCCAAACCTTCGTGGCTTATAATTGATATAACCAGCAACCGAACGATTTGTCAATACTTATTTCCCAACTATTGTTTGAAATAAGTCTTGATGGATGTAGCGATGGCCTGGGCCATCTTTTCTTGAAAACGGCTCCGGTTGAGAAGACGTTCATCCTCCTTATTGGTGATGAAGGCCAGCTCTATCAGAAGAGAGGGGAAATACGGACCGCGCAATACAATGAAATTGGCCTGACGATAGCACGGGTATTTCAGCTGGTTGACCTCCTTGATATCTCGAAGAAGATACTCCGCCATCCGAAAGCTCTCCTTCAGCGACTTGTTTTGCATAAGATCCAGTAAAATCTGACTCAGGTTGGGGTCTTTAGCCAGGGAGGCAGGTCTTAACGAAGCGCCGCCCAAAATATTTGAGAGATTTTCCTTGTCCGCGAGGAGCCTGGCTGCTTCGTCCGTGGCACCCGAAAGGGAGAGGCAATAGACAGAAGAACCCCTGGCATGAGGGTTGAAACTCCCGTCTGCATGGAGGCTGATGAAGAGATCCGCTCCGTACTCCCTCGCTATTTTAATCCTCTGTTCTAATGGGATAAAATAGTCTCCTTTCCGGGTGAGGAAGGCCTGGATATCCTTGTTCTGGCTGAGACGTTGGATCAGTTTTTCGCCAACCTTTAGCACCACATCCTTCTCCATCGTTTTGTTAGGACCAATGGCGCCAGGATCCTCACCGCCATGGCCCGGGTCGATGACCACGATTTTCGTCCCGTGGGGACTTTTCTCTTTCTGCCTCTGCCTCTCCTCCTGATCCTTTTTCTCTTGTGTCAGATCAACCAGATGGATCACCAGACGATGAGGTTTGTCCAGATAGGGCTTCAAGGGAAAAATATCCACGCTCAGGGGTTTTCTCTGACGAAGGATCAATCTTACTTTATCCTCAGCCAATTGGATGAGACTGATTCTCGATACGTACGGGTCGTTCACTTGCAGTTCTCTCTTAGTAGTGAAAAGATTCGCTCCCTTTAATTCTACATGACATTCTGGAGGCTCCTTTATTGTTGAACTCTCATATTGAACTGACTCTGTGAGGTCTAACACAATTCTTGTGTGGTCAGGTGCAGACCAGAACCTCACATCTGTGATCAATGCTGCGGGCAGAGAAGAGGGTTGAAAAAGGAGTACGGAGACCCCGATGAAAGAAAGTAGGATAGACCTCAGCCGGGCGGTTCGCATCTTTTTTACGGATACCATATCGAACCGAATCTGTCAAACGCCGAATAAGGGGTTAAAGGTTGAAGGATCGCTTCGCTTGAGGATTGAGGTAAAAAGCCTTGCTTTTAGCCTCGAGTCTCTTTAAGAGACGGTCCTCTTCCTTCGGGCATCAAAATCCTTGGGATTTTGATATTCGGCATGGAACGGCTCTGAGAAGGGGGGAGCCGATTGCTGGTTCATAGGGAGGGTCGTTGCTGGTGAGGATGTTGAGATTCGATTCTTTCCATCCTGAGAGTTCCAGGTCGTCTCGCTCAGGATACCACCACCCGAAGCTGAGGACGATGACACGGGGATCGATCTCCCTCTCCAGTTTTGCCTTCTGACGGATCATTCCCTGTTTCGTTTCGATGGCCACCCAGTCGCCATCGTTCACTCCGAAGCGAGCCGCCGTATCAGGGTGGACCAGGGCGATCGGTTCAGGAGAGAGTCTGCGCAAAGAAGGGATGTTTCGATAGGCGGAGTGGAAAGAGAAAGGGTCTTTGGCAGAGGTGAAGATCAGGCCATATTCCCCGGTTGGTTCAGAATGATCATGAGACAGCTCCCTGTAATGAGGCAGCGGGTCGTAGCCCCACTCTTTCAACTGTTCGGAATAGATCTCGACCTTTTTAGATGGCGTGTTGAAGCCCTTCTTCTCAAAGGCCCTGTACTCCCATGTTCCCTTCAAAATGCCAATTTCTTTGAACTCATCGTAGGTCATGCCTGAGGGTTTGAGGATTTCGTCGAGACATTGCCTCATGTCGTTCCAGAAATAGTCACCGCAGCCCAGGCGTTTGCCCAGTTCGTTCAGGATCTTTGAGTCGGGCCAGCATTCGGCCATGGGCTCAACGATCTTCGGCCGGGCGAGAATAAAGCCATGAGGAAGCCCGTAATGTCCAATGTCGTCAAACTCAAAATGGGTAGCAGCGGGCAGAACAATATCAGCTAACTGGGCGGTGGGGGTCAAAAATATTTCGGAGATGGCCAGGAAATCGAGCTTCTTCATCGCTTGGAGTGTCTCTCTCGCATTGGCGTAACTGAGCAGGGGGTTTCCGCCCTGAATATACATCATCCGGATAGGATAAGGTTTCTCTGTAAGAATCGCCTTGACAATCAATTGAGAAGGCACGAAGCCCATCATGGTGGAAAGCCGGAACTCCGGGCTCAGGATCTTCTCTTTTTTGTCCGGGAATCTCTTGATCTGGACCAGTTCCCCGGGTCTCATCATATTGGGCCCTGGCCGGTTCACGTTTCCGCCGGGAATATCCAAATTCCCGGTGATCGCCATCAGAATTAGTAAGGCCCTTGCACACTGGAAGCTATTCGGATTATGTTCCAGGGCATTTCCCCACTGGATGCAGGCCGGCTTGGCCCGGGAGAAGAGATCGGCCATCTCAACAATCTTTTCCTCCGGAATCCAGGTAATCGCAGAAACCTTTTGCAGGGGGTATTGCTGGAGATGGTCTCTCAATTCTGGGAATCCCTTTGTCCAATTCTCCACGAATGGCCTCTCATAAAGATCTTTTTCTACAATGACCCTCAACACCCCCAAGGCGAGGCTGAGATCTGTCCCAGGCCTTGGTTGAAGCCAGAGATCCGCTCTCGAGGCAATGGTGGTCTTCCTCGGGTCGACCACGATCAGTTTCGCTCCCTGATCGAGGGCCCGTTTCAACTGGGAGCCGAGGATTCCTTCTTCATTGGTTTGGAAGAGGTTGCTTCCCCAGACAAGGACGCAGGCAGGGGGATGATCATAATCCGGAATCGGAAAAAACCCGCATGTCAGATTGGATGCAGTCTCCCTTGGCATGTGGCAGACATTACCCGGAGTGGAGATGTTCGGGATGTTGAGGATATTGGCAAGCCGGATCATCAGGTAGAGTTCCAGACCTTTCGGTGTCCCCTGAGCGAAGGAGATGGCCTCACGGCCATGCCGCTCGATTGACTGTCTGATCTTCTCTGAAATCGTTTCCAGCGCCTCATCCCAGGTGATGCGTTTCCACTTTCCTTCGCCCCTTTCCCCGATCCTTCTCATGGGATATTTGAGACGGTCCGGATGATTGAGCCTCTCGATCTGGGCAAGGCCTTTGGCGCAAAGGGTGCCCCGGTTCAAAGGAGAGTCCGGATCTCCTTCGATCCTTGTAATTCTTCCCTTCTCCACATGCACCCTGATCCCGCATCCCCCATGATCCATCCTGGCACAATAGGTCTTAACGATCATCTAAGAACTTCTCCGTTAAATCTTCTGAAAAGTTACTTTGCGAGTGCGATCATTGAAACAAACCTGGAATTGATCAAATATGCCTTTGCGGCCAAGGATATCAAGGATATTAAATCCGACTCCAAGCCGCTCCGAAAATCCAATCGGAGCGTTGATCAGCCATTCTCCGATTCGGGTCGTAAGATTCATGAATGTAAGTTGGGATAAAACTTCCATCCCCCACCACGATCATCTGGAAGACTCCTTCCCTCCAATCTATATTAATACGGTGTGCGTCATCTGCGGCGAGAATGCTAAAGGCGGCCCCGGAATCTACAACGGCCCAGACTCTATGTTCAGGGATGGTAAAGGGAATGATTGGCAACAGGTGACCCTTATGAGAGATGTAGGGAAATTCTATAAGAGACAAGTCATATCCTCTTCGCGAGGGACACGGAGTACAGAGGGAATCTTTTTGGGTTCAATTTCACAGGCCTTAGCTTCGACGTCTCTTCCCGATTCGCCCACAGCCACCAACCTCTCATTGACCACAGCAATATATTTCCCGGCAAATTTTTCCACAAGCTCACTGAAATGCCCTACAATCCAAAGGTCGTCCTTATCCATCGATTCCTCAAAAAATTTTGGAGGAATTGAATTGTTAGTTAAATTTTAACGAAATATGTGAAAAAGTCAACCTTTACTTCTGGTAGGTAGTGTACAATTTGTGTGTCAGGGGGGATACTCAGATGTGGACAGGGCGGAGAAAGTGGATTGTAGGGCCAATAGGGAGGTCAGTTTTAAATGGCTAAAGCCTCTTTGTCCTAAA
>JACAEX010000091.1 GCA_013388635.1 Syntrophaceae bacterium
ATCTCGGACAAAAATTGGCCGTTCCGGAAGGAGCCATTATAGATACCGGCCTCCGACAGATGGCCATCGTTGATAAAGGCTCTGGTTATTTTGAGCCAAGAGAAGTAAAAGTAGGAGCAAAGGTGGATAACTATTACGAGGTGATAAAAGGGCTTAAGGCAGGGGAAAGGGTGGTAACAAGCGCCAACTTCCTCATCGACTCCGAATCGAAGTTAAAAGAGGCAATGGGTGGAATGGCTGGGATGCCCGGCATGGAACACGCAGGACATGGCAAGTAATCGTTAATTGCGGAGTGCGGAATGCGGAATTCAGGATTCAGCCCTGAAGGGCTGACCTATGTAACTCAGGGCTTTAGCTCTGATGACTCCGCAATCCGCATTCGTCATTCCGCATTATGTAGCGGAGGCTTCAATGATCAACAAGCTGATTGAGCTTTGTGCCCATAATAAATTTATGGTTTTCCTTTTAATCGGAATGGCAACGCTGTGGGGGTTATATTCGATAAAAAACATTACACTCGATGCCATTCCTGATCTTTCCGATACCCAGGTGATTATTTTCTCACGATGGGACCGTAGCCCCGACATCATGGAAGATCAGGTGACTTACCCGATCATCTCTGCCTTGCTGGGCGTGCCGAAGGTAAGGGACATCCGTGGGTTCTCCGATTTTGGCTATTCCTACGTCTATGTGATCTTCGAAGACGGAACGGATATCTACTGGGCCCGCTCCCGGACGCTCGAATACTTGAGTAACATCATGCCCCGTCTTCCAAAGGGAGTGAATGTGGAGCTTGCCCGCGATGAGACAGCTATCGGGTGGGTCTTTCAGTATGCCCTTGTGGACAAGACGGGGAAGAACGATCTTGCACAATTGCGTACCTTCCAGGATTGGTATCTGCGATACGCCTTGCAGGCGGTTCCTGGCGTTGCTGAGGTTGCCCCGATCGGCGGTTTTGTCAAGCAGTATCAGGTGAATGTAGATCCGAACAGGCTGGTGGCTTATAACATCCCGATTGACCGGGTCATCGCTGCCGTACGGGCAGGAAACAACGATGTGGGTGGGAGATTGGTTGAGTTTTCAGGACTTGAGTATATGGTCCGGGGCCGCGGTTATATCAAAAAGGTGTCAGATGTCGAAAACATTGTAGTTGGCGTTCGACCGAGCAGTGGCACTCCAATTCTAATTAAGGATCTTGGGGTTGTAACATTAGGTCCTGACATCAGACGTGGTATTGCCGAACTGAACGGCGAGGGGGAGGTTGTTGGCGGGATTGTCATCATGCGCTACGGCGAAAACGCTTTGAAGGTAATAGAGCGCATCCGGGCGAAACTGGAGGAATTGAAGCCTTCACTTCCACCAGGCGTTGAGATTTTTACCACTTATGATCGAGGCGAATTGATAGAACGAGCCATTGATACGCTGAAGGATACGCTGATCGAAGAACTCGTCATCGTCAGCATTGTCATCATGATTTTTCTCTGGCACATCCCATCTGCTCTCGTTCCGATTATTACTATCCCCATTACGATCATTCTCTCTTTCATTCCGATGTATTTAATGGGACTGACGGCCAACATCATGAGCCTTGGGGGCATTGCTATTGCCATCGGGGCGATGGTTGATGCCGCCATTGTCGTCGTTGAACAGACGCACAAGAAGCTCGAAAGGTGGGATAAAGAAGGCAGGCCGGGCAGCTATAAAGACGTTGTCATCACTGCGGTGAAGGAAGTGGGTGGCCCGAGCTTCTTTGCCCTTCTGGTTATTGCTGTGTCATTTATGCCGGTCTTCACGCTCGCAGGGGTGGAAGGTCGTCTCTTCAAGCCTCTTGCTTTCACGAAGAACTTCTCCATGGCGATTGCAGCCGTCTTGGCGATTACACTCGATCCGGCAATTCGATTGCTTTTCACCCATATGGATCCCTATAAATTTAAACCTATGTTTTTGTGTCGGATCGTTAATGCACTGCTGGTTGGAAAAATCCATAGCGAGGAGAAGCATCCCATTAGCCGGCCCCTGATGAAAATCTATCACCCGGTTTGTGAGTTTGTGCTGAGACATAAATGGAAGACGGTCATTGCAGCAATTCTCATCGTGATTGCCACCATCCCGATTTTTGAAAAACTGGGCTCCGAATTTATGCCTCCCCTGTATGAAGGAGACCTTCTGTATATGCCGACAACATTACCGGGACTCTCTGTGACGGAGGCTCAAAAATTGCTTCAGGTTCAGGACAAGGTATTGAAAAGTTTCCCTGAAGTCCATCATGTCTTTGGAAAGGCAGGCCGTGCAGAAACGGCAACCGATCCGGCTCCGTTCTCAATGATGGAAACGGTCATCCTCCTCAAACCCGAATCGGAATGGCCTAAGATATCCCAGTGGTACTCATCTTGGGCGCCAGAGTGGCTTCAGAAGATTCTTCGGAGGTTTTGGCCAGATCACAAAAGTCCGGATGAATTGATTTATGGCCCAGGGGGGCTCGACGAGAAGATGCAATTCCCCGGAGTTTCAAATGCCTGGACCATGCCGATCAAAGCTCGGGTCGATATGCTTTCTACAGGGGTCAGGACACCGGTCGGGATTAAGATCATGGGGGCGGATTTACAGAAGGTACAGGAAATCGGCGAGCACATCGAGATGTTGTTGAAAGATGTTCCAGGAACAAAAAGCGTTTTTGCTGAACGGACTGCAGGTGGCTACTTCCTCGATTTCACCTTGAAGCGTTCGGAGCTGGCACGTTATGGATTGACGATCGATCAAGCCAACGACATTGTGATGTCAGCGATTGGTGGTGAAAATGTCACGACGACCATCGAAGGTCGAGAAAGGTATCCGGTCAATGTTCGATATATGAGAGAACTTCGGGATAATATGGAAAGGCTCAAGAGAGTGCTTGTTCCCGTGACCCGGGGTGGCGCGGGTGCAGCCGAAGGGATGAGTGGGATGGGAAGCTCCGGTTCGTCCCCTGGAGTTGGCTCCGGAGGATCAAGGATTGCACACATCCCGTTAGAGCAGATAGCTGAGATCTCTCTTAAGACCGGTCCTTCCATGATCCGCGATGAGAATGGAAGGCTTACAGGTTATGTCTACGTTGATTTTGATACCTCGAAACGCGACGTCGGAAGCTACGTTGCAGATGCCAAGAAGGTTGTCCGCGAAAATGTGAAACTACCGCCAGGTTACATGCTGATCTGGAGCGGCCAATTTGAATATATGGAGCGCGTGAAGGAGCGACTCGTCATCGTTGTGCCGATAACGATCTTTCTCGTTTTTCTGCTCCTTTATTTCAATACCTTATCGGTGACCAAGACGATGATCATTTTCTTGGCCGTTCCATTTTCGGCTGTAGGTGCGATCTGGTTCCTTTATTTCCTTGGTTACAATACGAGCATCGCCGTCTGGGTGGGTTTGATTGCATTAATGGGTGTAGACGCGGAGACGGGCATGTTCATGCTCCTTTATCTGGATCTCGCCTATCAGGAAGCTCAGGCCAAAGGGAAGATGAGAAACTGGGATGACCTCCGAGAAGCGATCGTGGAAGGAGCGGTGAAGCGTCTTCGACCGAAGGTGATGACCGTTGGCGTGATGTTCATGGGTCTAATACCGATCATGTGGTCCACCGGTGCTGGCGCCGACGTGATGAAGCGTATCGCGGCTCCGATGATCGGTGGCATCTTCACCTCGTTCATAATGGAGTTGGGAGTTTACCCGGCAATATATGCCATCTGGAAGTGGAATTTTGGTCTTAGAAAACAAATTGGTACTGGTACTCCATAAGGGGGGTGGCCCTGCGATCGGCAAGGATCGGCTGTAACTCAAGGCTTTAGCCTTGATTAATACCGGACATGCAAACATTTACCTACCTGACCATTTTCATAATAATGATCATTCTTCTGGCAAGACTTGCCGCTCTCCTGAGCAACCGAATCGGCCTGACTTCCCTTTCCTTCCAGTTGCTGGCCGGAATTCTCATTGGTCCCACCCTGCTAAATTTCCTGGAGACCCCGGTGGTTGTAGGTACCTGGGGAAGTATATCGCCCAGCCTTCTCCACAGTGTTCTTAAAATCATTGCGGAGATCGGGTTGATCCAGCTTATGTTTCTTGCGGGTGTTCGGATCAATTGGCATGAGTTGAAGGCTGATCTCAAGCCAATCTTTTCTCTGAGCCTATGGGGTTTTACCTTGACTGCAATGGTTGTTGCGATTGTGGCTCAAGGGTTTGTGGAGCGCTGGACAGAAGCCCTGGCAATAGCTGCCATCATGGCGACAGGGAGTCTTGGGATTTCCGTTTACCACTTCAATGAGAGGGGGCTACTCAAATCCCGCACTGCCAATATAGTCCTCGGCTCTGCCGCCTTAACGGGCTTACTTGCAATCCTGCTTATGATTGCTGCTCAAGCCATGAATTACGCATCAAACTATGGAGCCTTTAAGATGGCGATTGCGGTTTCTTGGTTCGTGGCGAAGCTGGTCATGTTTTTCGCGATCACCTATTTCCTGGCTTCTCGATTCCTAAGACTTATTACCAGGACCGGTTTCCAAAAGAGGCCCCTACAGGCCTTCATCGGGTATTTACTCCTTGTGGCTGCCCTCTATGCCTGGGGTGCGATGCATTTTGGAAGTTTTGCTGCTGTTGGTGTTGCTTCTCTGGCGGGCGGTCTCCTTGGAATGTCAAACCTCGGATTGAAAGAGAAGATGAGGGGTGGATTCGGCGCCTCTCTGGTCTCCCTTCCTATGGGGATTCTCTTTGTCGTTCTTGGCATGGAAGCCAACTTCAAGGGAATAGAAAAGCACGCCCTCTTCCTTATGGTGCTCCTGCTAACTGTTACCATCGCAAAGCTATTTGGGGGTTGGCTCGCAACGCGCAAGGTATTTGTGTCATCGGGCGAAAGATTTCCGATTATCGTGAGTAGTCTGGCTCAAGGTGAGATAGGGATGGTGATTGCAGCCTACCTGTTCTCGCGCGGTTTGTTGAACCCCTCACAGTTTGACGTGGCGATCATTGGGGTGGTGGTATTGACAATGATTACACCGATGCTGATGAAGATCGCAAGTTATTCACCCTCTCCCTTTGATGGGGGAGGGATGGGGTGAGGGTGAAAGCTCCGTAACTCAGCCCCCTTAGGGCTGACATTTTAAGGCTTGCCTCAATCAAGGCTAAAGCCCTGAGTTACAACTGCAAGGAGGCGCTCATGAGACATTCAATTTTTTATTTGTTGTTTGGATTAATTTTCTTAACAGTAACTGTTCTGGTTTTTGCCCATGAGAAGACGGGTTGGATTGCTCCGGAGGAAGCAAAAAAGATGAAAAACCCCGTAAAGGCGACGAAGACGTCGATCCAGAAAGGAAAGGAGATCTACGAAAAGATGTGCGCTCTCTGTCACGGGGCCAAGGGAGATGGGAAGGGCCCCGCCGGAGCAGGACTTAATCCGAAACCCACGAATTTCATGGAATCTCACGGGGAAAAGATGACCGATGGAGAGCACTTCTGGAAAATTACAACAGGGAGAGGCCCCATGCCCTCCTATGAAAAGCAGCTAAGCGCAGAAGAAAGATGGCATGTGATCAATTATATTAACACCTTTACGAAACACAAATAAGTTCAAGGCTAAAACCTTGAGTTACAGAAAGTGATCTTGTAACTCAGCCCTTTAGGGCTGAACAATAGGGAAACGAGAGGAAGATTATTATGAACCGTTTTTTCCTCATTATTTTATTTACACTTATTGCCCTATTGCTATGGAACATCCCTCTGGTATCAGCCCAGTTTTCAGAGGCAGGGGTGGAGAAGTTTAGGGTGCCTGTGGAAGCTCCTGAATTTGCACTCACGGATTTGAGCGGTAGTAAAATCTCTCTCAAAGAATTGAGAGGAAAGGTGATTGTTTTAAACTTTTTCGCCACCTGGTGACCGAGTTGTCGGAAGGAGTCTCCTTCTTTTATTAAACTTTTTGAAGAATTTAAAGGTACAGATTTGGTCCTTCTTAAAGTGGCAATTAAAGATAAAGAAGAAGATGTAAAAAAATATAGGAGCGACTTCAAAATTTCATTTCCTATCATGATTGACGATGGGAAGGTAGCCAATTCCTATGGTGTATGGAGCCATCCAGAGACTTTCTTTATCAATCGTGAAGGAAAGATCGTGGGAAGGGTGTTTAGAGACAAGGATTGGACATCGAAGAGTATAAAAAATCTCCTCCAACATCTATTGGGAGAAAAAAGATGAATCGAAGGCCTGTCAAACGAACAATTTTTTTGCTATTCCTGATCTTCTTCCTTGGTCTATTTGGAACTCAATGTGCTACCCCAAAGGAAGAGACTCATGCCCACGGAGAGACGGCCGCTGTTAAGACATACCCAAAAGATTATGTCCACCCCATCACAGAGATCAATCTCGAGAAGGTGATTGACGAGAACCGAGGCTTAAAAGTCTTGGAAGAGAATGCCACTACGGTCCATGATTATTATCGAGGAGCTGTTCAGGAGAAGGCAGAGGGTGAAAGGCTCCTGAAGGAAGGAAAATGGGAAGAGACGCGGATTCATTTTGAGAAATCGAATAGGTTCTTGCAAGTCGTCCTGAGATATATCTCAGAAGATGAGGCCTATCGAAATATCTATGGGGATCATGTGGTCATTTTTTTGCCAAATCTCTTGATGGCCGATAATTATCTAAAGTTGATTACCATTTATAAGAAGATGCTGAAGGAAGATCAGGCTGTTCAAGTGGAAAGGAATGGGAGAGAATATCTTTCCCGATCCCTCTCGAGTGTAAAGACAGAATGGGCATTTAAGATTCAGAAGGGATTTGAAGAGGCGGTGGGAAAGAAATAACCTTAAAAATTTAAAGCAGTAAAGAGAGAGAAAAATATGAAAAGAATTTGGATATTAGGCTTTATTTTGTTCTTTACCATTTTCAACGCAAATATTACTTTCTCAAAACAACCCGTAAGGCTATATTTTTTCTATTCCGAGGAGACTGTAAGATTGAAGCTCGAAGAAGAGGTAATCAAGCCTCTTTCCAAGACCTATCCTATTGAGATCCAATCTTTTTCCGTCAATCAATTGAAAAATTATGATCTCTTAACCAAATTCGAAAAGGAATTGAAAGATCCGGATAATGAGCTGCCGGTCATCATTATAGGCGATAAAATCTTGGGAGGAGAGGTTGAAATCCGTAGGATTTTAGAGAGCTTGGTTAAA
>JACAEX010000097.1 GCA_013388635.1 Syntrophaceae bacterium
TGCGGTTTCCACCTCAGGGGTCAGTCCGGCCCTTGCGAGAAAGATCAGGACGAAGCTTCAAAAAAGCTTCGGAGAGGAATACGCTTCGTTATTGTCTCTCGTCGGAGAAGTCCGTTCTGGATTGAAGGAGAAGGGATACAGGGTGAGCGCAGAGACCTGGCAGCAGGCGTTCGATCTGGACTTCCTGATCCAACTGGTGCGATCGGGTCAGCACAGGAAAGCCAAAGCCGTTTTGCTCAAGAAACTGATCCCCCGGCAAGAAAAGTCTGGCCTCTGATGTCCAGTGTCTGAATGGCAGACCATTTTTAATTGACAATTGACCGGAAATCAGTAAAATTTTATTCAACCTGGCGGTGTAGCTCAGTTGGTCAGAGCATGCGGCTCATATCCGCAGTGTCCGGGGTTCGAATCCCTGCACCGCCACTAACCTCTACTTCTTTGAAAGTATTTTGCTTTCTCTGTCTATTAACGACAACAGGCCCACTCAAACAATGGATAAAGAAAAAATCCTTGACCTGTTAAAGAAAGCCCTTGCTAAAGATGAACGGGTAATTTTTGCTTATGCCTATGGTTCTTTTATAAGAGAAGAATCCTTCAGGGATATTGATGTTGGGATTTATGCCAAGAATCCAGAAGAAAACCCTTTTGTGATCAGCTCCGATATAAAGACTCGGCTATCCCGAGAGGTCAAGAGAGAAAATGGGGACCTTACTGCCGATCGGTTTGACATCCAGATTCTCAACCACGCCCCATTTACCTTTCTCAAAAGGGTTTTCAAGGAGGGGATTTTGCTTATTGACCATGACCCAGAATTAAGGACAGACTTAGTGGAATATGTCTCCTTAAAATATAGGGAATGCGCCGGACTGTTCGCCGAAGCCTCTCTGTCATGAAAATCGACATTGAGAAGATTCAACAATACCTCTCAGAAATCAAAGCCCGCCACCGAGAAATCGAGGAATTGCTCCTGAAGAAATCAGATCCAGAGATCCTCAAGGAACCATGGATATTGAAAGGGCTTAAGTACACCTTGATTGAAATCGCTGAAGCTATGGCAAATACCCTTCAGCACATTCTCGCGAAAGATATGGGCGAACCCGTTGTCGGATATATCGAAACCATCATCCGGGCCGGCGAAACCGGTATCCTCCCTGAATCCCTTTCAAAGAAATTAAGACCTTTCTTCGATTTTAGAAATTCACTGATCCACCGATACTGGTTCATCTCTGACCAAAGCCTCCTTGCCCTGGTCCGCGATAACAAAAACGATTTCATCTCTTTTATTGAAACCGTAGAGCAGTACATAAAGCATAGACCCACTCCATAGCAGAAATATCCGTTCAAATCCTTGTGCCACCAAATTCATTCATCTGAACACCCAGATTGAGGTTGGTAATAGCATCCCTCATAGGGTGCGAGATCCAGAGCTTCTATTTTTTCAGCTCCGTCTCGCCCTTGGAATTGATGATCTGGCATTTTAAACGCTCTGGGCCACGAATCAGGCCATCTCTTCTCTTAACTTCCGTATGGTCTCTTCATAGTTTTCCGTCTTAAAGATGCCCGTGCCAAGAACAAAGATATCTGCTCCGGCCCTTGAAACCTCCCGGATGTTCTCCACTTTGATCCCCCCATCCACTTCGATCTCCAGGCCGTAGCGGTTCTGGTCGACGATCTTTCTCAGCCGTTCGATCTTCTTTAGACTGGACTGGATAAAGGACTGGCCTGCAAACCCGGGATTCACAGACATCAGAAGGACGAGATCAACCTCATCCAGAACCGGATGGATTCTTTTTAACGGAGTGGAGGGATTGAGCACAACGCCTGGCTTGACACTCAACTTCCGGATCCTCCTGATCACCGCCTTGAGACGGGGACAGACCTCTGCATGAACGGTGATCCAGGTGCTCCCGGCTTCTGCAAAGGCCTCAAGGTAGCGCTCGGGCTGCTCAATCATCAGATGGACATCGAGAGGCAGAGACGTGATTCTCCTCAAAGCCTTGACCACCACAGGACCAACAGTAATGTTTCGGACGAAATGGCCGTCCATCACGTCCACGTGGATCAGGTCCGCGCCTGCCTTTTGGACCGCTTTCACCTCTTCACCGAGCCGACTGAAATCGGCGGACAGAATCGAAGGTGCAATCTTTTTCAACTTAACCTCCTGTCCATCGCAAAAATTTTATTTCTTAATACCTTAACCTTAGTCCCGGGACCAGTCATTCACGTGCCAGCGGAAATCCGGACATCGTCCCTGTGAAGACAGGGGATCTTTATTTTAGAAATCTGGATTCCCCGCATCGAGGGCGCGGCAGCTCTGTTTTCGAAGGAATGGAAAAAAACTGACAGTGCAATACTAAAAAAATTGGAAGATTTTTTCAATAGGATTTAGGGAAGGTTTACTTCTGTGGCTACTGGAATGCGTAGTCCACGAATACAGGGCATACCCCCCATCTGGTTGGGATTGACTGTGATTCGTTTGAATTTCATGTACTTTACCTCCTTGAATCCCACACAAAGTTAAATAAGTAGCCCGTTAAGGTTGCGGCCGCAGCTATCTTCCGCCTACCCTGCCTTCGTCAGACGTGCAACAAAGAAACCGTCCATCTCATCGCTCGGTGGGAAGGTCTTAAAATATCCATGGTGGACCATGGGATCACACTTCGCTGGCAGTAGCCGATTGACCGGATCCAAATGGAATTCCGGGTGGTCCTTCAGAAATCTTTCGACCACATCCTCGTTCTCTTCGCGGAAGACCGTGCAGGTGCTATAAACCAGAACGCCTTCGCTTTTCAGATAACCGGCGAGGTTTTCCAATATCGAAGCCTGAAACCTGCTCAATCTTCGGATGTCCTCCTCCGCCCTTCTCCATTTCAGATCCGGGTTCTTCCGAAGCGTTCCAAACCCGGAACAGGGGACATCCGCCAGGATTCGATCAAATCTCAAATCTTTCAGATAGGGCAGCGACTGGCTGGCATCTCCCCTCACCGTCTTGACGATGCCCACCCCCAAATTTCGAGAGAGCCTCTCAACCCGATTCAGCTTTTCCCTCGTAAGATCCAGGGCATAAATTTCGCCGTCGTTGCCCATCTTTTGGGCAATATGCGTGGTCTTCCCTCCAGGGGCAGCACACGCATCCAGGATCCGCTCTCCTGGTTTTGGATCCAAAATCGGGGTGACCAGTTGAGAGGCCTCATCCTGAACGACATAGAACCCTGCTTTAAGGAACGGAAGCTCTGAGACGGGCGGGGGATCGTCTAACAGGATCCCCTCTTCCGAATATGCACCCTCAGTTGGCCTGAGTCCTCTCTCCCTTAACTTCTCGATAAGTTCACTTCGCTTGATCTTCAACGTATTGGTCCGAAGGGTCAACCGCGAAACCCGGTTATTAAATGAGCAGATCCTCATGGTCTCCTTCAGACCAAACTCCTCTGTCCACCTTCGGACCAGCCAGAGAGGATGGGATTCAACGACAGAGAGGTGAAGAACGGGGTCTTCGCTGAGATCCGGGTAGTGAATCGCCTCCTTCCCTCGCAGGGCAGAGCGCAGGACAGCATTGACGAAGCCCCCTCCTCCCTTGCCGCGGGTCCTCTTCGCCAGTTCAACAGACTGGTTCACGGCTGCTGAAGCAGGTGTCCTTGATAAGAACAGGATTTGATAGAGGCCGAGGCGCAGGGTGTTAAGAATGTCCGGCTCGATCTTCTCAAAAGGAATTTTTGAGAAATGGCGAATCACCCAGTCGAGCCTTTCCCTCCAACGGAGAACCCCGTAGGTCAATTCGGTAAGAAAGGCGCGATCCAGAGAGGTGAGATATCGGTATCTTTTGAATGAATCGGTCAGAAGGGTATCAGGATGGCGATCCGCCTCTTCGATCCGGTTCAGGATTTCAAGGCAGATCGCCCTTGGGCTCTTTCTCGTCAAAACCTTCCTGTCCTCGCCATCTCCTCAAGCCTGGCGATCCGTTCTTCAATTGGCGGGTGAGTGCTGAAAAGGGATAGGACCCCGCCGCCCCTTAAAGGGTTGACGATGAACATATGGGCCGTGGAGGGATTGGCCTCCATCGGGATCCGTTGAGAAGCAACTTCAAGCTTAGTCAGAGCCTTTGCCAGTGAAAGCGGGTGACTGAGATGGGCCCCGCCCTCATCGGCCAGATACTCCCTCGAACGGGAGATGGCCATCTGGATCAGAATGGCTGCGATCGATGCGACCATCGTAAAGATAAGGGTGAAGAGGAAGTTCCCTCCACCTCCCTCTTCGTCATCGGATCGACCCATACCAAAGATCGCTCCCCACTGCGCCATGCGGGCAAGCATGCCGATGGCCCCTGCCATCGTGGCTGCGATCGTGCTGACCAGGATGTCCCTGTGCCGGATATGGGAGAGCTCGTGGCCGATCACCCCCATCAGCTCTTCCCTGGATAAAATTCTGAGAATGCCGGTCGTCACAGCCACGGCCGCATGTTCAGGGTTTCTCCCCGTTGCAAAGGCATTTGGGGTATCGTTCTCCATGATGTAGACCTTTGGCATCGGAAGGCTCGCCCTGTTTGCCAGCTCTCCAACGATCTGGTAGAGCTCCGGTGCCTCTGCCTGTGAAACCTCCTTCGCCCCGTACATCCGAAGGACAATCTTATCGCTGAACCAGTAGGCGACAAAATTCATCAGGGCCGCAAGGATAAATGCATAGACCGCACCGTTCCTTCCCCCGATCGCAGACCCTACCAAAATGAAAAGGGCTGTCAAAACCAGCATCAAAAGAAATGTCTTGAAGTGGTTCATCGCCTCTATCCACCTCCTTTTGGCCTAAAATATAATCGCCCGAATAGAATTTGTCAAATGACGAACCCCTCAGGTAGTGTACAATTTGTGTGTCAGGGGGGATACTCAGATGTGGACAGGGCGGAGAAAGTGGATTGTAGGGCCAATAGGGAGGTCAGTTTTAAATGGCTAAAGCCTCTTTGTCCTAAA
>JACAEX010000049.1 GCA_013388635.1 Syntrophaceae bacterium
ATATCTGTTCTGAAAGAGATGACCATGCCTCCTGTGCCGCAGGTTAAAGTTGACCACGTAATCCGAAAGATTAAATCCACCCCCTCGTTTGTCAAGTTGTTTCAGAACCAACGTCCCCTTTCTTGAACCCGCTTCGGTTTGCGATTCTCTTATACAGGGCGTATAATTTGTCAGAATTGAGTGATTATCTGGCTGAGATGGAGGCTACAGAGTGGAAGAGATAAGGATGCGACGGATCTCCCAAGTCTTGGAGGGAAAGAAGATAGAGAATATCCCGGAGGAGATATCCAAGGAGTTTGAGAAGATTGGATTAACCGAGAGGATAAAGCCAGGGATGCAGATTGGCATCACGGTTGGGAGCCGGGGGATTAAGAACATTGTGCTTATCATCAACTGCGTCATCGAAGAAGTGAGAAGACGAGGGGGGATTCCTTTTATTCTTACAGCCATGGGCTCTCATGGCGGCGCCACAGCGGAAGGGCAGAGGAGGGTTCTGGAGAATTACGGAATAACTGAAAAGACGATGGGGGTGCCTATCAAGAGTTCGATGGACGTGGTCGAATTGGGCCGTCTTGAAAATGGTCTGCCCGTCTATTTCGATAAGCTTGCCTTTGAGGCCGACGGCATCGTCGTGGTCAACCGGATCAAGGTTCATACCGCTTTTAAATCGGTGATCGAGAGCGGATTGTGCAAGATGCTGTCCGTGGGTTTAGGCAACCACAAGGGCGCCAGTCTGGTCCACTACTTAGGAGTAAAGGGGCTCAGAGATTATATGGTTGATTTTGCCAAAGTCATATTGGAGAAGGCGCCGGTTCTATGTGGGTTAGGAATCCTCGAGAACGCCTACGATGATACTTACAGGATGGCAGCAGCTCTGCCAGAGGATTTTGTGAGGGTGGACATGGAACTGCTCAAGGAGTGTAAAAGGATCATGCCCTCGCTTCCAGTATCGGACCTGGACATCCTGATCATCGAAGAGATCGGAAAGAATATCAGCGGGACCGGAATGGATACCAACATTGTGGGCGGGATCAGGGAGTATCGCCAGGGAGAGTATGATCCTCCCAAGATCAAAAAGATCATCCTCCTGGACCTATCCAAAGGGGCGGAGGGAAACGCACTGGGGATTGGATTGGCAGACCTGATCACCAAGAAACTCTATGACAAGATCGACTTCAGAGCCACCTACGAGAATACCATTACCACCACCTTTCTCGAACGGGCAAAAATACCGATCATCTGCAACACCGAGGAGGAGGCATTCCAGATCGCTCTAAAGACGATCTGGAATCTTCCTGGCACGAAACCCCGAATCATAATAATTCGCAATACCCTGATGCTGGATGAATTATATGTCTCAGAGAGCATCTGGCAAGAGATTAAGAGCCGGTCCAACATCAGACCCGGTGGGGATTGGGAAACGTTACGCTTTGACCACCAGGGCAATCTGACGCTACGGGTTTGAGGAAGAAACAGGGCAGAGGATCTCACCCTCTGAATGCTGTCATAGGTTCTACAATCAACTGGCCTTTTTTGAAGCGCTCGATGGAGAGGGGAGCGATATCGATCGTTCTCGACTCCCCTTCTGTAATCAACTCAGCGATCACCTTTCCGATAGCAGGGCTATGTTGAAAGCCGTGGCCGCTCAGGCCGTTGGCAAGAATCAGGCCTTCCATTTCAGGAACCTTACCCAGGATCGCATGGTTGTCCGGTGATATTTCGTAGAGCCCTGCCCATCCCCGCGCAATGCAGGCCTTCTCCAGGGCTGGCACGCGGTACGTCCCATTCTCAGAAGCCTCTGCCATGGCCTCATAATCCACGCTGAGGTTAAAACTGGGCTCCTGATCCTGGGGACCGGAAAGAAGCAATCCATCGACCTCCTGGCGGAAATACCATCCCCGATGAAAATCGATGGTGAGCGGAACGGTCCGATCGCTGAGATGGAAGGGCGCGGTCACGAAGAGCTGCCGCCTGAGCGGTTTGACAGGGATCTGGATGCCCGCCATCTCTCCGATCGATGAAGCAAAAGGACCGCCGGCGTTAACCACTACAGGAGCGAGGATCTCTCCTTTTTTAGTCTTCACCCCTCTGACCTTCCTCTGGACCACTGAGATGCCGATAACCTCTGCCCCTTCTGCCCCTTCACAGATCTCGACCCCTCTCCTCTTTGCTCCACCCGCAAATCCAGAAAGAACCTCACTCGGGCCCGCATAACCATCCCACGAGCAGAACGTTCCAGCGACGATATCGTCCGTCCTCAGGAATGGCCACCGAGCCTTGATCTCATTCGGGGTTAAGAGTTCAACAGGGATGCCGAATCTCCTCTGAAGACTCACATTCTTTTTGAAGATCTCCTTCTCAGAGTCAGTGGTGGCTAAAAAGAGGTATCCGATCCGCTTAAATTCAGGATCGATGCCAAATTCTTCCTCAAACCGCTCGAAGGTCTTGAGCGATTCAAGCGAGAAACGGATATTGATCTCTGTGGAGAATTGGGTCCTTATGCCTCCGGCAGAACGTCCGGTTGAGCCCTCGCCCAGTTGCCCTTTCTCAAGAAGGATGACCTTTCCTGGCCTTTTCAGTGCAAGATGATAGGCAATGCTAAGGCCAATAATTCCGCCTCCGATGATCACAATATCCGCAGTCTTTCGCATGCTATTTTTTGTCCGCGGAGAGGTCCGTGAGCTTGGGATATGTATCCTTTATTGGAGTTTCTTCGAGAGGAACCAAGTCTATTTTCTCTTCTTCACCATCTTTAGCAAGAAGAGCATCTCCTCATTCTTCATCCAGTAAGAACAGAGGAGGTAAGCCCCCAGACCAAGCGAAATTCCACCAGAAAGGAGTAGAACTTTCTGGAATATATTTCCGGTCGTAGACCAATCCCCAAAGGAACAGATCAGATAAGCCAGCAAACCCATTGGAAGGCTGCAGAGCAAAACCCTTAATAGCGAACGAATATTCTTTTTCACATCCATCCCTCCCAATCTTATGTTCAACTTCTGGGAAAGCAACATCAGATTAAGAATGGATGAAAGGCTGGTGGCCAAGGCGAGACCTGCATGCTTGAGGGAGGTGAAAAAGATAAAAATCCCATTGAGAATTACATTGGCCATCAGGCAGATCAGAGCAATTTTGAGCGGCGTCCGAGTATCCTGCATGGAATAGAAGGCGGGGGCAATCGTCCTGACACCGGCAATGGCCCAGAGGCCGATGGAGTAGAAGAAGAGCGCTTTGGCCGTCATTTCCGTTGCAGTATAATTGAACACACCTCTTTGGAAAAGCAGATTGATGATGGGGGTCTTCAGGGCAATCAGACCGACCATTGCAGGTATGCTGATAAAAGCAGTGAGACGAAAGGTGAAGGAGATCGTCTCCTTCAATTCTTCCATCTTTCCCTGGGAGACCAATGCTGAAAGACTTGGGAGCGCTGCCATTCCAATGGCAATGGCAAAAATTCCAAGGGGGAATTCCATCAACCGATCTGCATAGAAAAGGTAGGAGACACTCCCGCCTGGAAGGAAAGAAGCGAAGATGGTATCGATGAAGACGTTAAGCTGATAGACAGCGGTTCCGATAAGTCCTGGAACCATCAGAAGTCCGATCCGCTTGATCGCTGGATGTCGTAAATTGAAATTGAACCGAAAGGTAATCCCCTTCTTCAACAAAAAAGGGAGCTGAAAGAGGAATTGGATCACCCCCCCGGCAAGGACACCAACGGCCAGCGACATGACCGGTCTTTGAAAACGGTGATAGAGGAGCAGGACAGAAACGATGATGGAGAGGTTCAAAAAGACAGGGGCAAATGCCGGCGCAAAGAAATGCCTGAGAGAGTTCAGAACCCCCATGCACAGGGCGAAGAGCCCGATGAAAAAGAGGTAGGGGAAGATGATCTGGTTAAGCGTAACGGTTAACTGAAACTTCTCTGGAATTCGGGCCCATCCCGGGGCAATGATGTTGATCAAGATCGGCGAGAAGAGGATTCCGAGAATTGTCAGGGCTGACAAAATAACCCCAGCAATCGTAAACGCGATATGGGTAACCTCCCGGGATTCCTCTTCTGTCCGCCGGGTGAGGTATTCGGTGTAGACAGGGATGAACGAAATGGTTAATGACCCTTCTCCCACCAATCGCCTCCACAGATTCGGAATGCGAAAAGCGACAAAAAAGGCATCGGCCGCCATCCCCGCACCGAAGAAGTAGGCAGTCACCATATCCCTTAAAAAGCCAAATATCCGACTCAGAAGCGTACCCATTCCGATGGTAGTGGCCGCCTTAGTGATCTTGTGAGTCTCAGCCATATTGAAGCCCTTGACACACGCTATAATAGAATGTTAAAAAAATCAATAACTAATCCCCCCTTAATCTTTCCCTTAGCAGGATGGAATTAAAGGAAGGGGGGATCGCCGAACCGACACCCTCACCCTAACCCTCTCCCATCAAGGGAGAGGGAGATTCAAAAAGAAAGGAGACCATATCTTTGGCAACTCATCTATCCGCATTAAAGCGAGCCAGGCAGAATGAGAAGAGGAGGCTTCGAAACCTCCACTACAAAAGCACGGTCAAATCCGCAATGAAGAAGGTAGCGGAGGCGGTTGAAAGGAAAGATCACGAAGCTGCCCAGAAGGCCTTGTCACGTGTAATCCCTCTGATTCAGAAGGCTTGTTCCAAAGGTGTCTTCCACAGGAATACCTCTTCGAGAAAGATTTCCAGGCTGACCCTGAAGGTCAACGCCCTGTCCGCAGAGCCCAGGGCGCAGGGCGCATAGGGAATTCACCGGGGCCGACAGAGGTCGATCACCAGCTTCTCCATCAGGAGCTCCTTTTGTGAGTGACCTCGCTTAATCGATAGATCGGTCTGGTGGCACCTCAGAATCCCTTCCCGAAGCGAAGATTCAGAAAAATGGCCTTCCTGCTCAATCAATCTCTTCACACTCCACGGTGACATCCCGAGTGACTTGACAATCTCGGCTACCTTTTTTTCGTGGGAGGCCATCTCCTTCACCCTCCACAGGTTCCGGTACTGTTTGGCCATCATGCTCAAGAGGAGCGGAACAGGATCATCGATCTTTTTCGACGCCTCCTCCTTTCTGAACGGGATGGTCTTGGTCGCTATCGCCTTCTCCAGGATTCCAAGGGCCTTCTTCAGATCTTGATGGCCGATGGCCTCCATGAGATCGAAGACGGTGCTCACCTTCACATCGGAAGCGACCCCTTCCACATCGGAGAGTTCAACCGTCCTCTTCTCACCCACGCTCAAAAACGCCTTTTCCAACGCACTGTCAAGATCGTACAGATGATCGCCGACCACTTCGACCAGATAGTCCGCGGCCTCCTCGGATAGTCTTTTCCCTTTCTCCGCCATCCTATTCTTGACCCAGGAAATCAATGCCCTACCCTTCAAACGGCCACATTCGATCACCTTTCCGACTTTCTCTATCACATGCTGATGTTTTTTCCAGGGGCCGAAGGTCTGGCCGCAGAGAACGAGGCAGGTACTTGGAGAAGGATTCTGGATATATCTCAACAGCTCCTCCATCTTCCTTTCATCCACTCGGTCTGCGTCATTGACAAGGACAAATCGATATCGAGAGAACATCGGAAGGGTCTGAGCTGTCTGAACGATCTCCTTTCCACTCTCTTCTTCTCCGCTAAAGAGGTGGAAGTTCAATCCCCTCTCTTTCTCAGAAAGAGTTCGATCCAGTAATCGCCGGACCTCAAGATCGATCAGAAAATCCTCAGGTCCATATATCAAGTAGACTGGGTAAATGTCTGCTTTTGGCTTTGTCATCACTTATTTCTCTACCATGTTTTCCAGTGGCATCGCAATCAGTTAATTCGATTATTGGGGCTCGGAGCCTGGTGTTTGCTTTTTCTTGCTCCCTTCGTAGAGATCGTATTCTAATAACCTGCACTCGATGTTGCTGTTAAAAAAAGGGATCCGTCTTTTCGTCCTCAACCCAACCCTCTTTGCGAGATCGAGATTGCCGGTAAAAATATATCCTCTATACCCGACGCATCTCCTTTTGAAAAAATCCCCGATCCCCTTATAGGTCTCCTTGAGCTCTTCAATCCTTCCCAACCGCTCTCCATATTCGGGATTGAGCAGGACCACGCCCTTGCCCATTGGGACAGGGGTTTCAGAAAAATCGCAGATTCCAAATTCGATCAGATGGCCCACACCCGCAGTTGCCGCATTCTTCCTCGCTGCACGAACAGCCTCAGGGCTGATATCCGTTGCGATGATCTTTCCCTTCAGATCCTTCCTCGCTGTTTCTCTTGCCTTTTTTCGCAAAGCCTTCCAGGAAGATTCGTCAAATCCTTTAATATGCATGAAACCGTAATTCTCCCTTAAGAGACCAGGAGCCCTGTTCAGGCCGATCAGCGCCGCCTCGATGGCAAGCGTACCGCTCCCGCACATCGGGTTGATGAAATTCCCCTCGCCCCTCCAACCCTTGGCCAGAACGACCGCTGCTGCAAGGGTTTCCTGCATCGGGGCCTTGAGCGGAATCCTTCTGTACCCCCTCTTGGAAAGAGGCTCACCAGAGGTGTCGATATAGATTTGACATCTCGCCCCTTTCCAGTATAAGTGGATCACTGTCCCCTCTCTTTTCGGGCCGGAATCAGGACGGCTGCCAAGTCTTTCTTTCAACCGGTCAACGATCGCATCCTTGCATTTCAGATTCGCAAATCGCGAATCCTTAATCGCCGGCGTCTCAACAGAGGAGGTCACGGAGAGGTAACCCACTTCCGGGATATAATCCTCCCACTCGATCCCCGAAACTCCTTCGTAAAGCTCATCCGGTCCCTTTGCCTTAAACTCCCGGAGTAGAAAAAGAACCCGATGCCCTGTCCGCAGAAAAAGATTGAGTCCCATGGTATCATTCATCGTTCCTTCGGTCTCCACATCCGCAATCCCCTCTGACCGGACCGGAAAGCCCATGAAAAGAACCTCCTCCCTTAAGAAAGGCACGATCCCCTTTGCACAGGTGACGATGATCCGGCTCCTTCTCGTCCAAAGGGACATAAGCAGGTCCTCGATACAGTAACACTTAATTGATCGTTCCTCCCATGTCAACCGGTTTGTTTCTCACTTTTCCACTCCTTTTGTGTTAATATTTAGATGATCTTCGAACCGCCAGAAGGGATGCGAAGAGATGGAACAATGGCAGAGAAGTATTGAAAAGAGTTTGACCCGTCTCGAAGAGCTATCTGCTCTCTTCCACATTGACGTTGAGCCCTTGAAACCGGTGGTCGAGCGTTATCCGATGCGGATCACCCGCCATTATCTAAGCCTTATCAAGGAACCGGGCGATCCCATCTGGCTTCAATGCGTTCCGGATATCCGGGAACTGGAGGATGGAAACCTCCTTGCCGATCCCCTTAACGAAGAAGGCCTCTCTCCGGTACCAGGCCTGATCCACCGCTATCCGGACAGGGTGGTCCTGCTTGTCTCATCAGCCTGCCCAACCCTCTGCCGGTTCTGCATGAGGAAAGCCCGGATCGGACATCAAATAGGATTAAATGGTGGTAGCTCGATCGACGCCGGCCTGCGCTATATTGAACGAAATCCTTCAATCCGGGACGTCGTTCTCTCCGGCGGGGATCCGCTGCTTCTGCCTGATGAAGGCCTTAAAGAGATACTCGCAAGACTCCACAAAATTTCCCATCTCGAAATGATCAGGATCAATACCCGTGCACCGGTCACCCTGCCCGAGCGAATAACACTTCATCTGTGCAGCATGCTAAGAAAGTTTCATCCCCTTTATATCAACACCCACTTCAACCATCCCGTAGAGATTACATCTCGGTCCGCTGAAGCGTGCGCAAGGCTGGCTGATGCCGGTATCCCATTGGGGAATCAGACCGTACTGCTAAGAGGAGTAAATGACGATCCAGAGGTAATGAAGAAGCTGATGCAGAAGCTCCTGACCATTCGGGTACGCCCCTATTACCTCCACCAGATGGACCTGGTGGAGGGGACCGGCCACTTTCGCACCACTGTGGAAAAGGGTTTAGAAATCATGTCCGCTTTAAGAGGCCATACCTCGGGCATGGCAACCCCTTATTATGTGATCGACCTGCCCGGAGGTAAGGGAAAGGTGCCTATCCTGCCAGGCGACGTAAAGAGGAATGGGAAAAGGCTCTTTTTACGTAATTATCTTGGGGAGGTTGTTGAGTATCCTGACGATGGACGATGAATAAGGTAATCCTTCATGACGGGTTCTCACCCCCGAACAATAAAAATGATGCAGGGTTATGGTTACGAGGCCCCTGCCTACCGGCAGGCAGGCGTTTCGGTTACCGGTAACGTACAAAGAATTAAAAGACGATAACCGTAGCCTTTTATTAACGATACGGACATCGTTACCTGATCATATGCCGAAACCTTCTAGGCGATTTAAAGCTCTTCAGGAGTAAAAGCGACGACTTCATCAATGGATGTCACGTCTAAAAGGACCATGACCAATCGGTCCACGCCCAAGGCGATTCCGGCAGAGGGAGGCATATCTTCGAGGTCCTCCAGAAACTTCTCCGGAAGGGGATAGACGGGCTTGCCCATGGCCTGACGATTCTCATTCTCTCTTAGAAAATGCTCTCGCTGCTCTTCGGGGTCGATCAGTTCTGAGAAGGCGTTCGCCAGTTCCAAGCCTCCTATGTAAAGCTCAAAACGTTCTGCCAGAGTCCGATCCTCCTGCTTCAAACGGGCCAGGGCTCTCCGCGCAGCAGGGTAGTCATAAATAAACGTCGGTTTCTCTATCCCCAATCTCGGTTCGATATCTCGAACCATGATCTCATCAAAGACGTCCTGTTCCAGTGCCTCTCCCATGGCAAAAGGTGAGTAACGCTCGAAAACCTCTTTTACAGAGATCCTTTCCCATGGTCTCCCCAGATCAATCTTCTGCCCCCGATAGACTATCTGATCTCCTAAGCCAATGGCAGAGGCAACGGTCTGGATCAGCTCCTCACACTCCTCCATCAAGCCAATATAATCACACCCCGACCGATACCATTCCAGTAAGGTAAACTCGGGGATATGCTGACTTCCCCTCTCCCCTTCCCGCCAGCACCGGCAGATCTGAAAGACCTTCTCATATCCTGCAGCCAGCATTCGCTTCATACAGATTTCAGGAGAGGTATGCAGATACCACTCACCAGAGGGGATTGCATTGATATAGGATTCTGGTACAGGCGCGGGGATCCGGTGGGGGGTTTCAACTTCTAAGTAGCCCCGATCCACAAAGAACCTCCTGATCTCCTGGATGATCTTTGCCCTCTGCCGAAGGGTCTTCTCGCGCCTGGCAAGAGTCCAGTTTTTCGTCACAGAATTGCTCATGATTGCATGGTCTCTCATACCTGCGTGCCAGAAGGAAACATATCTACATAATTATAGGCGCGGACGATGAAAATGGTCCCAGGGTTAGGGTTAAGGTTAGGAAGCCAGTTTGGGTAAAGGCAAGGGGTAAGGTGAAATCTTTAAGCCCAATGGCCTAACCCATCTACCAAACTGGCATCTTCACCCTAACCATTACCTACGACTTTTATTTTCTGAGCAATTATCCCTTGACCCTGGTCGAATATTCACCGGTACGGGTATCAATGGTGATCAATTCACCCTCCTCAATGAAGGGCGGGACACGGAGCACATATCCGGTCTCAACCGTGGCCGGTTTGAAATCGGTCTTCGCCGTATCCCCTTTGACCCAGGGTTCTGTCTTGATCACTCTGAGATTGACAAAGTTTGGCATTTCGACGCCGATCGGTCTCTCTTTGAATAAGAGCACCTCGACATTCAAATTCTCAGTGAGAAAGTTTTTGGCATCGCCGAGCGCTTCTTCGCTGATGGCGATCTGCTCAAAGGTCTCGTTATCCATGAAATGGTACTGATCTCCCTCTTTGTAAAGAAACTGCATGGTGCGTTCTTCCAGTGAAGCAGGTTCAAAGGTATCGCCTTCCCGGTATGTCCGATCGATGACCATCCCCGTCAGCATATTCCGCAGCTTGGTCCGGTAAAGCGATTGACCTTTGCCAGGTTTCGTAAAATCGAAGGCGATCACAATATAGGGTTCGTTGTCGATCACAATTTTCAAACCCTTTCTCAAATCAGAAGCGGTGTACATAAGAACCTCCCCCCCACCCTTCCCTCCCCCTCAAGGGGGGAGGGTGAGGGAGGGGGTGCTATTTAGAAATTATGGAAGAATCGGTTTCGGATCCGCTCTGCCATAAATCTGCCGAGCTCCTGTACCGCCGCGGCCCGATTGGACTCGCTGATCAGGACGCTCGCAGAAGTCCGATACCAACGGCTCTCAGACAGGTCCGGTTGCCTCCAGATGACCTCTCCCGTCGACTTTTTAAGGACCAAATCGATCACCACACTGGTCTGATATTCGGTGGCAAGGCCGGATTGATCATAGGCCACCGAGTAGATATTAAATGACTTGATGACACCTTCGAGAATGGAGTCCGCTCCTGTCCGGTCAACCACCCTGACCCTTCGGTCATTAATGAAGTCCCGTAGAAAACCATGGGTGAATGGGACCTCAATCCCGGGTTCTAAGGTCTGGTTGAGGAAGGTGGGGATCGCAATCGAGGTCAGCCCCGGAGGGAGGTGCGTCTCTTTTCCCACCATCCGGTAGCCACATCCTGTTGCCAATAAAAAAAAGCTTAGCAACAGCAATGTTATTCTGATTACATTTAACATTGGTACGTATGCCCTAAATCCGAAGCACGAAATCCGAAATTCGAAACAATATCAAATGACCAAATATAAATGTTCTAAACAAAAAAGTTTAGAGAATTTGGATTTTGGAAATTCGAATTTATTTCGTATTTTCCGCCAGAGGCGGATCTACCTTGGCATGACGATATTCGGATTTCGGATTTTTCAACAAACGATATTGACCAGTTTCTTTGGAACTAAGATCACCCGTTTGATCTCCTTGCCTTCGGTCAGCTTTCGGATCCTCTCGCTCTTCAGGGCCCAGGCCTTCACTTCGTTCTCTCCAAAAGAAGCAGGGATGGTGATACGGTCCCTCAGTTTCCCATTGACCTGTATAACAATCAGAACCTCCTCTTCCAGAACGGCCTCCCGATCGTAATCCGGCCATTCCCTCTGGATGATGGACCTTTTCTCCCCCAATGCCTCCCACAGCTCTTCTGCAAAGTGGGGGACAAAGGGAGAAAGCAACAGGGCAACCGTCTCAATGGCTTCGCGCATCACCCTCTTAGAAAGCTCATCGGCTTGATCCTTCACCGGTGAGAGATAGATCTCATTCACCAGCTCCATGATCGCACTGATGGCTGTGTTGAAATGGAACCGTTCGATATCCTCGGTCACCTTCTTAATCGTCTTATGGGTTTTTTGTCGGAGAAGCTTCTGGTCTCCTTCGAGCGCCGTCCCAAACGGGACGGCTTTCACATCCTTAAGACGGCCGTGCTGCTCCGAGAAGAGCCTCCAGACCCGATTGAGGAAACGAAAAGACCCCTCCACCCCTTGATCACTCCAATCCAGATCTTTTTCAGGAGGTGAAGCAAAAAGACAGAACATCCTGGCTGTATCCGCTCCGTATTTTTCAATCAGGTATTCCGGGTCAACCACATTCTTCTTCGACTTGGACATCTTCTCCAGTCTTCCCACAGAGATCTGACCTCCGCACTTCCGGCAACGGAATCCTTCTCCCTGGCCTTCGACCTCCTCGGGAAAGAGATAGCCGTCTCTCGGACATTCATAGACCTCCTTGCAGACCATCCCCTGGGTCAAAAGATTGGTGAAAGGCTCATCCACGCTCACCCATCCCATCTCCTTCAACACACGAGTGAAGAAACGAGAATAGAGCAGATGGAGAATGGCATGTTCAATACCCCCGATATATTGGTCCACGGGCATCCAGTAATCCACCCGCTTCTTGTCCAGAGGACCCTCATCGTAGTCAGGACAGGCAAACCGATCAAAGTACCAAGAGGACTCCACAAAAGTGTCCATGGTGTCGGTCTCCCTTCGACCCGGTCCTCCGCACTTAGGACAGCGGGTCTCCACAAATTCCTTCAGCTTGGCCAGTGGCGATTCTCCCATTCCGGTCACCTCCACATTTGCCGGAAGCACGACGGGAAGATCCTTCTCCGGAACGGGAACGGTTCCGCATCGATCACAGTAAATGATCGGGATCGGCGCACCCCAGTATCGCTGTCTGGAGATTCCCCAGTCTCTCAAACGATAGCTGACCCTCTTGCCCCCGAGGCCCTTTTTCTCTAAATATTCTGCAATCGCCTCCCTGGCCTGAGCGCTATGCATCCCATTAAACTGACCGGAATTGACCAGAACGCCCTCTCCCTCATAGGCTTCGGTCATGGTCTCAGCACTTAGCTTGCCATCCCCGGGCTGGACCACCACGATCAATGGGAGCCCATACCTCTTTGCAAACTCGAAGTCCCTCTGATCATGGGTTGGAACCGCCATTACCGCACCCGTCCCATACTCCATCAAGACGAAATTGGCAACGAAGATGGGCATTCTCGCCTTCGTCATCGGATTCAGACAGTAGGCGCCTGTGAAGACGCCCTCTTTCTCCGTTGTCTCCGCAGTCCTCTTCCTCCAATCCTGACGCCTCATCTTCTCAACGAAACTCCGGACCGCTTCCTCTTGAGAAGTCCCTTTTGAGAGGCTCAGGGCGAGAGGGTGCTCCGGTGCAAGGCTCATGAACGTGGCGCCGAAGACCGTGTCCTGCCGGGTCGTAAAAACCTTGATCACCTCTTCCGAATTCTCAAGAGGGAAATGGATCTCCGCGCCGACCGACTTCCCGATCCAGTTTCGTTGCATGGTCAGGACCCGTTCGGGCCATCCGGGAAGCTTGTCGCACCACTCCAACAGCTCCTCTGCGTAATCTGTGATCTTAAAAAACCATTGATCGAACTCCTTCTGGGTCACGCCCGGATCATCGGCGTGCCCGCGCCAGCACGTCCCATCGCTCATCACCTGCTCATTGGCCAGGACCGTCTTACAGATCTCACACCAGTTGACAAAAGAACGCTTCTTGTAGGCCAGCCCCTTCTCGTACATCCTGAGGAAGAAGAGCTGTTCCCACTTATAGTAAGACACATCGCAGGTGGCAAACTCGCGATCCCAATCGTAGCTGAACCCCATGCGCTTCAGTTGGGCCTTCATGTTGGCAATATTTTCATAAGTCCATTTCGCAGGGTGGACGCCGTGTTCAATCGCAGCGTTCTCCGCAGGCATGCCGAAGGCGTCCCATCCCATGGGGTGAAGCACGTTAAATCCTCTCATCTTCTTATACCGGGCGACCACATCCCCGATGGAATAATTTCTCACATGGCCCATGTGGATCTTGCCCGATGGATAGGGAAACATCTCAAGAAGATAATACTTCTTCCGATTTCGATCCTCTGTCACCTTGAAGAGCTTTTGACTCTCCCAGAAATTCTGCCACTTCTCTTCGATCTCTTTCGGGTGATATCTCTGATCCATTCTGCTCGGATCCTCCTAATCCTAATAAATCGTGAGCGACTTCCTTATCACGGGTCGATTAAACTCCAATAACCAAATCACAATCACCAAATAATAACCAATGGTCTAATCACCAATTTTTAGTTATTGAAATTTGGAGTTTATTTGATTATTGAGATTTGGAATTTGGTTATTAAGAACTCATCCCCTCATCATCCTTCGGATTCGCAACCTCAGGGCATTCAGCCGGATGAACCCTTCTGCATCCTTCTGATTGTAGACCGTGTCTTTCTCAAAGGTTGCAAAGGCGCTATGGTAGAGCGACCTCTCCGATTTCCGGCCGATCACCGTACAGTTGCCTTTGTAAAGTTTGAGCCGAACCGTTCCGGTCACATCCTTCTGGGTCTCATCGATCGCCTTCTTCAGGACCTCCGCCTCCGGTGAAAACCAGTACCCATAATAGATCAGCTCCGATATCTTCGGGATCAGGCTGTCCCGGAAATGCATCACCTCCCGATCCATGGTGATCGACTCGATCGCCCGATGGGCAATATGAAGAATGGTCCCGCCAGGGGTCTCGTACACGCCCCTCGATTTCATCCCAACATACCGGTTCTCCACCATATCCACACGGCCGATCCCATTTCGGCCTCCTATCTCATTCAACTCGAGTAACAGGCTTGCGGGCGAGAGGGGCTTGCCATCGATCCGCTTGGGGATCCCGTCTTCAAAATCGATCTCGATCACGGTCGGCCGGTCCGGTGCTCTCTCCGGAGAGACGGAGAGGACAAACATATCCTCTGGCGGGCCAGCCCATGGATCCTCAAGGATCCCTCCTTCGAAGCTGATATGGAGGAGGTTTCGGTCAGAGGAGTAAGGTTTCTCTTTTGTCACAGGGACCGGAATCCCGTTTTCCCGGGCGTAGGCGATCAATTCTTCACGCGACTTGAACTGCCACTGCCTCCAGGGAGAAATCACCCTGATGTAGGGATTGAGGGCGTAGTAAGTCAGTTCGAACCGGACCTGATCATTGCCCTTCCCAGTGGCTCCGTGAGCGACAGCATCCGCTCCTTCCAACTGGGCGATCTCGATCTGTCTCTTGGCGATCAAAGGCCTGGCGATCGAAGTCCCGAGGAGATAGGTCCCCTCATAGATCGCATTGGCCTTTAATGCGGTGAATACATAATCCCGGACGAACTCCTCTCTGAGATCTTCGATATAGACTTTGCTCGCCCCTGTGGCGATCGCCTTCTCCTCAAGGTGATCCAGTTCTTCAGCCTGGCCGATATCAGCCGTGAACGCGATCACCTCGCAGCCGAACTCATTCTTCAGCCACTTCAATATGACAGAGGTGTCCAAGCCACCCGAATAGGCTAACACCACCTTCTTCACCTCGCCCTTCATAAAACCTCCCTTTTAGTAAAGACGCTAAGCGCTTAGCGCTATGCGCATCGCGTTTTGAAAACTTCTTCTAATGCCTCGACGACTTGGTCCACCTCCTCTTTCGTCACAATCAGGGGAGGAAGGAACCGCAGGACATTTCCCATGGTGCAGTTGATCAGAAACCCTCTCTTGATCATCTCCTTGACGATTGGACCTCCATCCATCTTCAATTCCATGCCGAGGATCAATCCCTTTCCCCGGACATCCTGAACGAAGGTAAACTTCTTCTTCAGCTCTCGAAGCCTGCCCAGAAAGTAGTCTCCTACTCGCTGACAATTCTCCAACATCCCTTCTTCCAGGATGGCGTTCAGAGCCGCCACACCCGCTGCCGTAGCCAGAGGATTTCCTCCGAATGTGGAGGCGTGATCTCCTGGCTCAAAACTCTCAGCAATCCCCTTCCTGATCAACAGGGCGCCAATGGGAACGCCTCCTGCCAGGGATTTTGCAAGGGTCATCATGTCCGGTTCAACCCCTTCATGTTCATACGCAAAAAGCCTTCCGGTCCGACCCATCCCCACCTGGACCTCATCAAAAATGAGGAGAACCCCTTTCTCATCACAGACCTCCCGAAGGGCCCTGAGATAGCCCTCTGAGGGACAGTTGACCCCTCCCTCTCCCTGAATGGGCTCCAGCATCACCGCGCAGGTCTTCGAATCGATTGCCTTCCTCACTGCCTCTGGATCATTGAAGGCTACATACTTAAAACCTGGCATCAGGGGCGCATAACCCTTGTGAAACTTCTTCTGGGCTGTTGCCGTCAGGGTGGCTAGTGTCCTCCCGTGAAAAGAATGCTCCATGGTGATGATCTCATATCGGTCCCCTTCCATCTTCTCCTTGGCATACTTGCGAGCTAACTTCATCGCGCCTTCGTTGGCTTCGGCTCCGCTGTTGCAGAAGAAGGCCTTATCCGCAAAGGAGCGCTGACAGAGAAGGGAGGCCAGCTCGATCTGCGGCTCGATATAGTAGAAGTTGGAGACATGGATCAGCTTCTCCGCCTGATCCTGGATCGCCTTCACCACTTTTGGATGGCAGTGACCCAAATTGCAGACGGCAAGGCCCGCCACAAAGTCGAGATACTCCCTGCCATCGCTGTCCCAAACCCGCGTCCCCTTGCCCCTGACCAGAACAATGGGATAGCGAGCATAGGTATGGGCCACATACTTTTCGGACAACATCATCAAGGTCTGAGAATCCATGATGCCACCTTCTTGCTGGAAAAATGGAATATAGGAAGGCTGGAACAATGGGTTAAATTGTAGAATAAACCCATCATTTCAGTATCCCATTATTCCATTATTTCATTTCTTTCGTGATCTCTGTTCCCACTCCTACATCGGTAAAGATCTCCAGGAGGATGGCATGCTCCACCCTTCCATCGATGATGTGGGTTTTGGTTACACCTTCGGTTAGGGCATCGAGGCAGCAGTTCACCTTTGGAATCATTCCGGAGGAGATCACCTTTTGAGCCATCAGTCGCCTGGCCTCTTTCACATCGAGGGTGGGAATCAGCTGGCCTCTCTCATCCTTCACGCCCTCGACATCGGTCAGCAGAATCAGTTTCTCGGCTTTCAAGGCCGAAGCTACTTTTCCCGCCACTAAGTCGGCATTGATATTATACGTCTCGCCCTCCTCCCCTACGCCGACCGGCGCAATGACCGGGATGAAACTCTCCCTCTCCAGAGCCTCGATCACCCCTGGATGAATCTCCTTCACCTCTCCCACCATTCCGATGTCAATCAAATTTTGGCCTTGATCTTTCCCTTCGGCCTTCGACAACCTCAACTTCTTTGCTGTGATCAGCCTTCCATCCTTTCCGCTTAATCCGACAGCCTTGCCTCCGTGCTGGTTGATCAGATTGACCAGCTCTTTATTCACCTTCCCCACCAGAACCATCTCCACCACATCCATCGTCTCTGCATCGGTCACCCTCATCCCCTCGATGAACTCAGATTTTTTCCCTATCCGGGTCAACATCTCTCCGATCTGGGGGCCTCCACCGTGGACGATGACGGGGTGGATGCCGATGTATTTCAGGAGCACCACATCAAGGGCAAAGCTCCGCTTCAGATCTTCTCCCTCCATCGTGCTTCCCCCGTACTTGATCACGACGGTCTTATCATAGAATCGTCGAATATAGGGAAGGGCCTCTATCAATACCTTAGCCTTGTCGATTGGGTTTTCCATCACTCCGTACCTCGGGATTCGTGAATCGTGATCCGTGGTTCGTCTCAAGCGAATCCCAGTCACAAATCACGCAACACGTTTTCATAAGATATACCGGCTCAGATCCTCGTCCTCCACAAAATCTTTCAACTTATCCCGGACGTACTGCGCATCGATGGTCATGGTTCTTCCGGTCATCTCGGGCGCATCGAAGGAGATCTCTTCGAGCAACCTCTCCATGATCGTATAAAGCCTTCTCGCTCCGATATTCTCTGTCCTCTCATTGATCAAAGCTGCGATCTCGGCGATCTCGGCAATCGCATCCGTCTTGAATTCGAGCCTGACCGATTCGGTCTCCATCAGGGCTTTGTACTGCTTGATCAGGGCATTCTCAGGCTCGGTGAGGATTCGAATCAGGTCATCCTTCCCCAGGGAATCGAGCTCGACCCTGATCGGAAAACGGCCCTGAAGCTCCGGGATGAGATCCGAGGGTTTGGAAACATGGAAAGCACCCGCCGCAATAAAGAGGATATGGTCTGTCTTGACCATGCCGTACTTTGTCGTCACCGTGGTCCCCTCGACGATCGGCAGGATATCCCTCTGGACGCCTTCCCTCGAGACGTCCGGCCCGAAGCTCTTCTCCCTTCCGGCGATCTTATCGATCTCATCGATGAAGATGATCCCCGACTGCTCGACTCGCTCGATGGCCTGCTTGATTACGGAGTCCATGTCAATCAATTTGTAAGCCTCCTCCTGAGAAAGGACGTTGAGCGCCTCCGGGACCTTGACCTTTCTCTGTTTCTTCTTCTTCGGAAAGAGGCTGCCGAACATATCTTTGATATTGATATCCATCTCTTCCAATCCCGAGGCAGAGAAGATCTCCACAATGGGCAGATTCCGATCCACAATCTCAACCTCCACATATTTCTCATTCAACTTCCCTGCCCTGAGGAGCTTTCGAAGTTTTTCACGGGTGGCCTTCTGATTCTCACCCTCCTTATGAACCCCCTTTCCAGAAGAAGGGAGGAGTAGATCCAGAAGCCTCTCTTCAGCCATCTCCTCAGCCTTTGCCTGGACCTTTCGGGATTCCTCTGCCTTCAGCATGTTGACCGCGAGATCCGTGATGTCCCGGACCATGGACTCCACATCCCTGCCCACATAGCCCACCTCTGTAAATTTTGAGGCCTCGACCTTCAAAAAAGGGGCCTGGGCCAGTTTGGCCAGCCTTCGCGCGATCTCGGTCTTTCCGACGCCAGTGGGACCGATCATGATGATGTTCTTGGGCGCAATCTCATCACGGAGAGGCTCGGGAACCTGTTGCCGTCTCCAACGATTTCTCAAGGCAATGGCCACAGACCTCTTGGCATCCTTCTGGCCGATGATATATTTATCCAATTCCGAGACAATCTCACGAGGCGTGAAGGTCTGCATCACAACTCCTCCAGGGCGATCTGATCGTTGGTATAGATGCAGATCGAGGCTGCAATCTTCATCGCCTCCTCGGCGATCGCTCTTGCATCGAGGTTCGAGAACCTGGTCAAAGCCTTGGCTGCAGCATGGGCATACGGGCCACCGCTTCCAATGGCGGTCACCCCCTCATCCGGTTCGATCACATCCCCATTGCCCGAAATCACCAGAGAACGCTCCTGGTCAGCGACGATGAGCAGAGCCTCCAGCCTTCGAAGAACCCGATCCGTTCTCCACTCCTTGGCCAGCTCCACTGCCGCCCTGAGCAGATTTCCGTTGTACTGCTCCAATTTCTCCTCAAATTTGGCGAAAAGGGTGAAGGCATCGGCTGTCGCACCGGCAAAGCCAGCCAGGACTTTATCGTGATAGATCTTCCGAACCTTCCTCGCTGTATGCTTCATGATCGTCTGCTCAAGGGTCACCTGACCATCGCCTGCCATGACCACCTTTCCCTTATGCCGAACAGATAAGACCGTTGTCCCCTGCATTTTGTATGTCATAATATATTTACCTTTCACCTTTCACCTTTTACCTTTCACATTTCACCCTTCACCTTTTACCTTTCACTTTTCACCTTATTCCGAAAACTCCTTGGATGGGCCCTGTCATAGACCTCCATCAACTTGCCTGGACTGAGGTGGATATAGCGTTGTGTGGTCGAAAGACTGGCATGTCCTAACATCTCCTGAATCTCCCGGATGTCGGCACCTGCATCCAACAGGTGTGTCGCAAAGGAATGGCGAAGCGTGTGAGGACTAACCCTCCGAAAGATGGCCGACCGTTCGGTATATCTCTTAACGATTCTTCCCACTGTTCGAGCTGTAAGTCTTTTTCCATTTTGGTTGATGAAGAGAGGTCCATCCTCACCTGAGCCCAAGCGATCTCTTAGATAGGCCCTCAACGCCTCTACCGCTTTGGAACCCACCGGTACAATCCGCTCCTTTCTTCCCTTCCCCATCACCTTCACGATGCCTAAGTCAAGGTCTAATCGGCTTAAATCCAGTCCTACCAACTCGCCCACTCGTATCCCGCTGGAATAGAGAAGTTCTAAGATAGCACGATCCCTCAATCTCTTACTTTCCTCACCCCCTAAAAGAGACTTTTTTGAGGCAGGCAGGGGTGTCTCCAGCATCCGGAATACCTCGTCCACGGTCAGGGCAGTCGGAAGGGGTTTCTCCACTTTGGGTGTCGATACGCTTTTTGCAGGATTAGACGTGACCCGCCCCTCCCTGACCAGGTACTTATAAAAAGAACGGAGCGCGGAGACCTTCCTCGCAATGGAGCTCTTCTTCACCCTCCGATGGAGAAAGCTCAAATACTTTCGGATAGCCAAACGATCCGCGTTTTCAATCATCACGTCTCCAGCGGGAGAGAGATAGATACCCGAACTCTTCAAAAATTGTTCGAACTCCTCCAGATCCGTCTGGTATGCCCGGCAGGTATGAGGAGAGGCATTCCTCTCCGCAGACAGATGATGAATGAACTGGCCGATTAAACTGTCTTTCTTTGGTAGGGAGAAGACCACGTTTTCCCCATTCTGTAACTTATGGAAATGTCATCGAATCCAAATTTTATAACATAATTTCAAAATTTATCAATAATTTTTAACTTTCCTCGCTTCGTCACCATTGCCTGTCTCACCTACTCTATGGGCCTTTGAAAAGAGACGTCTCTGCCCAATTTTCGGATCTCACCGTGCCTGAGTGATGCACTCCATCACACCGTTAAATTTTCTTGACATTTCTCAGGAATTTTCGTATAGGTTCAATCATTGTCTCAAACTAAAGTGGAGGAGGTGATCAGAATGAGCGAGCCCAGGGTAGCAAGGGTAACAGAGATTATTGCAGGTTCTCCCAAGGGTTTTGAAGACGCAGTCAAGGTCGGTTTCGCAAGAGCTACCAAAACCTTGAGGGGGATTACCGGGCTACGTATTATGGAAATGCGGGTGGCAGTTGAGAATTCAAAGATCGCAGAATACCGGGTAAGGATGGAGGTCATTTTCGTCCTCGAAACATAGCCGTTTATCATCTCCATCGTCTGAGTGAGAAAAAGAAAAAAGGCCCTGCCTCAATATCAAAGGCAAGGCCTTTTTTTCTATGTTGTAAAAGTGACCTGAGACCCAAAAGCCAGGGGCTAAGTGGCCTTTCTCATCGCCTCGATTAACTCCTTCCGGGTCGCTGTGGCTGTTCCCATCTTTCCGACCACGACACCTGCCGCATAATTTGCTATTTCTGCGGCCTCCTTAACGCTAACGCTGGGCCCTGTTCCCAAACCAAGGGCCAGCGTCCCGATCACGGTATCGCCTGCTCCTGTTACGTCAAAAACTTCCACCCTCTCTGTCGGAACATAGACCGGCTTTCGGTGTTTCTCAAAGATGGCCATTCCCTCTTCCCCGCGCGTAATGACCAGGGCCTTGCATTGCAGCTCCTTCAATAACTTACTTCCTATCTTCTCTATGGACGACTGATCCACAATAGGAACTCTTGATGCTTCACTCGCCTCCTTGGTGTTGGGGGTGACCACGGTCGCCCCTTTGTAGAACTTGTAATTCCTCAGCTTCGGGTCCACTAAGACAGGCTTCCTCGACTTCTTCGCTTTTCGAATGATCGCCCGAATCAATCTGCCGGTCAAAACACCCTTCCCATAGTCCGAAATCACGATCCCATCGAAATCCTCTATTCTGCCCATGATAAAATCTGTGAAATCTCGGAGGAGATGGGGTTTGGGATGATCAATCGTTTCACGGTCAATTCGGACCACCTGCTGCTGGTTGGCAAAAATTCTTGTCTTGACCGTGGTCTGCCTCCCCTTCTCTGTGAAGATCCCTTCCGTTTGAATTCCAATCTCGTCAAGTTTTTCCAGGAGCCTTTGCCCCATCTCATCATCGCCCACAACACCGCAGAGCAAAACCTCTCCTCCCAGCGAATGAATGTTGTTGGCTACATTGGCAGCCCCTCCAAGGCTCATCGTCTCAGACCTCTCGTTATTCTCCACCAAAACCACAGGCACCGGCGCCTCCGGCGATATCCGGGAGACCCTCCCCCAGACGAATCGATCGATCATGATATCGCCGACGACCATGATCTTTACCTTTGAAAACCCTTCTAAGATTCTTCCGAGTCTATTCTTTCTCTCCACGGCTTCGCTTACCCTTCCCGAGAAACTCCTACTTCCTCCACGACCTCTTAAAGTACTCAACCGTCTTTTCCAAGCCTGCCTCTATCCCAACCCGCGGTTCATAATGCAATACTTGTTTTCCCTTCTCGATATCGGCCAGAGAGTGTCTCACATCTCCCTTCCGCGGCTCCTGATGGGTGGCAGAAACCCTCGAACCCGTGATGCCTTTGAGAATCTCAAGTAGCTGGTTGAGCGAAGTTCTTCTTCCGCAGGCGATATTAATCGCCTCTCCATTCAGATGGTTTGCTGACATAGCTAAAAGATTTGCCTGTACTACGTTCTCAATATAGGTAAAATCGCGCGACTGCTCTCCATCCCCAAAGATGACAGGTGACCTCCCCTCAAGCAGTGCATCAATAAAACGCGGGATCACCGCAGAATAGATCGATTTTGGATCCTGTCTCGGACCGAAGATGTTGAAATATCTCAACGAGATCGTCTCGAGTCCGTACAGACGAAAAAAGAGTTTGCAGTACTGTTCACCAACATATTTCTGAAGGGCATAGGGAGAAAGGGGATTCGGAGGCATCTCCTCTCTCTTCGGAAGCGTCGGGGTATCTCCATAAACAGAAGAGGACGAGGCGTAGATCAATCGCTTCACGCCCGCGTCCCTTGCTGCAAGGAGGATATTTAAAGTCCCTACGACATTGATCGAGTTTGAGGTTAAAGGATCTTCCACCGACCGCTGAACCGATGGGAGTGCAGCCTGGTGAAAGACATATTCTACCCCCTTCATTGATTTCTGACAGACGGCGAGGTCACGGATATCTCCTTCAACAATTTCGAGAGATGAGTAGTTGTGGTCGAAACGGAGGTTCTCTTTTTTCCCGGTTAAAAAATTATCGAGGACCCGAACCCGATGCCCTTGCTTGAGCAAAGCCTCGGTCAAGTTTGATCCAATGAACCCCGCCCCCCCTGTCACCAAAACATTCGACATATCTTATATCGAAATTTTTAATATTTTTACTACGTTATCAAAAACAAATTTAGCATCAGAGTAAGCTTCTCCGGCTTCCTCTCTCTTAAATATCTTTTCTCCATAGAAAGAAGGACCTCTATCTTCGGCGAGCCGAGCAGAAATCCGGACAACCCTCTTCATCACCTCTTCGTCAAACTCTCCAATCTTTTTCTTCACCATCTCTTCGAATATCTTTCCTACGTCGTGAATCTTAGGGTATTCCACCCCAAGAATTTTTAATGCTCCTTTTAAAGCAAGCTCCACGACCTCTTGAGCACGTCTTACCACCATGTTGTCATCATTACCCTTCCAGGCCTCTTGAAGGTCTCTCTCCATGATGCGCTTAGCCGTCAGGAGAAGGTCTTTTCCGCTTTCAAAGTTATTCATAGCGAAAATATTTCTCCAACCTTAAGGTCTGGTTTAAGATCCCAAAACCAGGATCCATCTTCCAAAGGAACCTTCCTGGCCCCCAATTCTTGAAGTCGTGCTCTTATCTGGTTAAGTCTATCCGCGAAGAAACCATTCTTATCGTAGAGGATCTTTGCATCATCAATCATGTCCAGGAATACGTATCTGTTCTCCTCGGCCTCTTTTCGAGAGAAAAGAAGGAAACTGAAATAAGGCTCCTGGCCAATTTCCTCCTTTATCCGCCTATACTCCTTTGATTTTCTCAGCCTGTCTTCAACATCCAAAACCTGATCCAGACGTCGATGGTAATTTTGATGAGGATCCTCAAGAATCAAAAGGAGATCGACATCACTTAATGCATCGCCTTTCCCCCTCGCAATAGACCCATATAAGACCAGAGAAACTAAATCTTCATGAAATTCCTCTTTCAACAAAGCGAGGAATGTCTCAAGAACTTTCTTATAAAATCTAAATCCGATTCTTCCCATACTCACACTCTCTCTAATTTTATATATAACGACAAAAATTTTCTAAGGTCATATAGGCGTTTCTTGCTCGTTTGTATAGATCCTCGGCCACCTCTTTTGTACATATGTCCACAGCAGCGTAATGGACACCTCCTCTTGCTTCCCCATAAGTGGCCAGCCCATGCCAGGGCCCTGCGAAATCGGCATCATCACTCAGGCGATACAGGGCCTTTATCAGCCCAGCGGGTAGGGATTTTTCCAGATCCGCCTTTTTATCCTCGATGATCTTTATCAACTGTTTCCCTGGACTATGGGTCCATTCGGGTTCACCAAAATAGGAAATAATTGCCTTGCACGCACTCTCGATACAGAGCTGCGAATTCTGAGTAGCTGAACGGAAGCTGTTTTCGGAGAATGCCCTTTGAGCTTCTTTAAAATAGTCCTGAGCGTCCCTTTTCCAACGCTGTAACTCAGTTTTATTATTCATTCGCTCACGCTTACTTCAAAGGTCTCTCCTATCCTGATATCCTTTTTGACCCAATATCGATGTCCGTGAATCTCCTCTTCGACCAGACCTGAATTTTTTGCAGTTTGAACTATCTTTTCAAAAAGTTCTTCTACTTTCCCGTTCCGGTCGTAAATCAGCTTACCTTCGGATGCAAGCCTTAGAACATACCATGAGGAGACCTCTTTGAGTGACCTCAGAGAATAGACCAGTACAGTGATATCTCTTTGGAAGACCTTTAATTCTTCTCTCAGTATCCTGTTCCATTGAAGCCATACCTCCCTCTCTGAGAAGCTATCTGGAATCACAATAAAAATATCAATGTCACTTTTTGAAGAAAAGTCCCCCCTTGCCAACGACCCGCACACACCAATGGCTTCGATATCTCTAAAGGATAATTTCGAATCAAGAATGGTCTTCTTAACCTCTTCCAGTAGAGTCATGGCTGCTGAAACGTCACCTCACTTCTTCTCATATTCTTATAGCAGATTTTTAAACCAACATAAATTGACGGGCGCTCCCAAAAGTTCATTTTCACAGTGGGCCTTGGAGCTTCCTTACTCCCGAAACTGGCCGCTATCGATCCACTCCTTCTTCAATACCGACCAGAAGTCCTCTGCCAGTCCCCTTAGGATATAATCATAAGGCAACCAGCCATATCCTCCTTCTCCCCATCCCCTTCCCCATGAATTTCTGATCAGAAGCGCTCCGCTGCTCTCCGATTTTCCATATTTATTCTTGATCTTGATCTTATCATCATAGCCCACTGCCAAAACTGCATGACCTCCCTCGATCCTCTCCTTCGGGGATGGAAATGGAATCCTTCCGCTCTGCTCCGCCTGCTCAATAGAGCTATAGACCGTAAATCCAAACATAGCAGGATGACCTTTTGCTAAATAGGACTTCAGCTTTTCCAATATCTTTTCCCCCTTCGTTCCGGGAGGATCGTGTCTGAAATATTTAATCGTCTGGTAATTCTGAGCAAAAGCATAACAAAAAGCAGGAGGCTCCTTATCAAATGCCTCTTTCTCTTCACTGTAAGGCCAGTACTCCTCAGGCGGCACTCCAAAAAGCACCATGGCTCCCATAGTCGTTCTCAGGTAAGCCCCTGTATCTCCTTTCATCTTCATAAGATTTCGGGTCACCTTGTAGAGAAAGAGCCTTGAGGCATCAATATGTCTTCCAAAAGATTTTCTCTCATAATACTCAATCATCCCCACGCCTGCATGAGCCGTGCAGGAACCCAGACCTCCCTGATCCTCAACCGGTGAGCACCACTGACGAAGATCTACTGAAGAGGGAATGCCTTTTTCCTTCGGGGCCTTCATAGTTCCAAAGGTTGATCTAACCTCTTCAGTCTCCTCTGTATAATCCCTGAAATCAGGATAATCTGGAATCCACCCCATCCCCCGTCTTCTATCTTCTCCGTCCATTTCCTTTCCCCTTTTGCACAACTTCTGTAGCTGTAGCAACGACAAACTTGGCCCCTTCTATGGCCTCCATAGCATCCTCCTGTTTATATTCGTCTGTAGGTATAAAGTCTATATCGCCATAGAAGGCAAGTTCCCTCTCTCTTCTCAACTCCTTCGAAATCTTGGCAAGCCTCATAATATCTTCAGAAGAGACATCTCTAAATCTCCCCTGATACTCAATAAGGAGGGGGCCAACATCATGGTATTTCGGGGGTTCGATCCCCACATACCGAAGCATCCCCCTAAAGCCGAGTTCAACAATCTCTTGCGCCTCTCTCACCACATCCGAGTAAGCCCCTTTTTTGAGAAGTAGATCAAGGACGTCCAGCCTGTCTGTGCGCTTCTTAAGATAACTTTTGGCAAGATCGCTGTTTGTCATAATTCGATCAAATCCCCGAACTTATAGTCTGGCTTGAGATCCCAATACCATGCATTACCCTTCCACACCCTCTTCGCGCCCAGTTTCCCTAATTTTTCTCTCAACCTTTCAAGAATTCCTTGAAAAAAGCCACCTTTGTCAAAAAGGATTTTTGCATCCTCTACCATATCGAGAAAGAGCGGGCTCCCCTTCTGGGCTTCTTCAGGACTTTTTATAAGTGCGGAGATATAGGTATTGATTCCCTCCTTTTGTTGAAGTGATTTCAAAAATGGTCCCACCCTCTCTTCCACAGAGTTAAATTCTCTTATCCTCCTCATCCTCCCCTGCGGAAGGCCCTCCGCAATGATCAAGATGTCAAGGTCAGACTCGAAGCTTTGCGTCTCCCTTGCCGCCGATCCAAAAACAACGACAGAGACCAGCCTCTCTCCATAGAAAACTTCTATCTCTGACAGAAGTAATTCTTCAAGCTCTCTAAACTTTTCTTTGAGCATTGTCGCCAACCGATCTACAAACTATAACAAAAACCTTAAGACCCTCTAAAATGCGTAATATAGAATCGTTGATCAAAGTTACTTAAGATGCTGAATCTCTGAAATGAACTTATCAATTATTTTTAGACTTTCCTTTGTCTCTCTATATAATCTCCGATCATCCGTTTTCCAGTAGCCATGGATCAGCTGATGCCTAAGCTTGGTTAAGGGGATTAATCGATTGGCAGTCTCTTCAGAAAGAAATCCTTTCTCCCTCATCCTTATTATTGCCTCCATATATTCCTCAACGACGATGTGGCTTTTTTTGGCCAATACATGGCGACAAATATTACAAATGGCCTCAATAAGGACAATCAATGTATATTTCATCGCCCGGATCATCATGGAATCCCGAATAAATTTATCACTATCCACCGATGTAATTTCTGTCAGAATACTCTCTGCTTCTCTGATTTCAGCTTCGTACTTCAAAATCTTCTCTTTATCCAGATTCGACATATGTCTCTCCGACCAATTCTCCAATCGATTCAATCCTTAAGTGATAATTATCCATAGCCTTTTCCCCAACTTCTTCAATAAAATTTGTTAATGCCTCCTCATCCTCTTTAAGAATAAGATATCTCCCTTTCAATAATTTGCTAACAAAAAAAATCGGCGCGTGATTCAGAAGGACCGCTTCAACAGGAACAATGTTTAAGCCTTTTGAAGATAGAAGAGAGTAAGCTTCTGCTTCAATGTTGGACTCCAATATATAGGTATATGTGTTCAGCTGATCTGGTTCGATATAAAGACCTATATCAATATCCCCATATTTTCCTTGAATGTCCGGGTTAACGAACGATCCATAAAGAAGAGCGAATTTGATCTCTTTATGTCTGTCCAAAAGCTCTTTAACGACCTCAACAATCTTCTCTTTCTGCTGGTCGTTTATCTCTCTTAAAGGCTTTATGGCCATTCCCACACCTTCCCTCTAAAATAATTTTAGACATTTCTATCAAATCTAAAGTCAAATATCAATCAAAATTCATGGAGTCTGATTTTATAAAGAGGTTTAATCAAAGAACCTTTAGGTTGGTGGCTTTTTAAGGATTTCTTAATTCTACAAACATCTCTAAGGCGTGCTTTTCTTAAGCTCCTTAAACTCCAGTTCAAGAAGGGCATACCGTTGGGCCATTTCTTTATTTTGGCTGGTGAGTTTGGAAATGACCACCGAAAAATGGAAAACGATCAGAAGGAGAAAGAAAAAGGCAACGAGGACAATGGCCGACAGATAGAAAATCCCTGTTACCCTGCTGAAAAACTGAGAGAGAAAGAATTCGGGCCACAGGGTTAATAAGAAAATCGCTATGCCCGTAAAAAGCCAGAGGATGGAATACTCTTCTCGAAGCCTGCCTTTCCGGATCAATTCGAAGGTGAGAAAAAACAGAATCACGCTCAATGCTCCGATGACCAGCTGAACCTTAAGCAACATCTTTTCCTCCTGTGACGAAACGGGGTTTTTTAAAGCAATCCACCAAAATTGCCAGAAGGACTTTGATCATATAGTAGATCGATCGGACTCTGGTGATAGAGGACTCTCCGGCATAACGTTTGCTCATGCCAATTGGAACTTCAGCCATTTTCAGTCCATACTGGTGAAGCAGGACCAATACCTCAGGCTCCGGGTAATCCTGGGGATAATCGAACGAAAATAATTGAATCGCCTTTCGATTCGCCGCTCTGAACCCGGAGGTAGGATCTGTGATCTTCTGTCCAACGATCCACGAGATCACTCTTGAGAAAATGGAAATGCCAATCCTTCTCATCCTTGAAGATTTGAATTCCGAATCACCGATGAAACGCGAGCCGATCACCATATCCACTTCTCTCTCTTCTAATGCATTAAGGAGTTTAGGGATCTCTTTGGGATCATGTTGACCATCCCCATCCACCTGAATGGCAACCTCATAACCCTTCTGAAAGGCATATTTATAACCGGCCTGCATCGCCCCTCCAATGCCTAAATTAAAAGGAAGATCCAAAACAAGGGCTCCATTCTCTCTTGCAATATCGGACGTCCGATCCCTGGACCCATCATTCACCACCAAGACATCCGCTCGTGGAAGATGATTCTTAACCCCTTGAACCACCTCTCTTATCGCCCCTTCTTCGTTATAAGCTGGAATGATCACCAAAACTCTTTCATTCATTTACACTTGCACCTGATCTCGTTATGATGTTTTTGGAGGTAGAACATAATGGTCAGGCCAATAAGGATTGAAAGACTTCAAGCTTTCCAGCAGGATCCCCACTTGATTCCCATCCCCTCTCAGCCATGTTCTCAGCGTCCAACCAACCACGATAAAAAAAAGGCAAGTTTTATAAACAACTCTGTGTGAAAATGAAAAGTGTTTTTGTATATAATGCAAATAAGCTTCTACAAAATAACGCTTAGTCAAGGGGTTATGATAAGCGCTCTTTCCTGCAAAATGGGTCATCGAGGCCTCTGAGATCAAAAAAGCGTGGTATCCACGCCGTGCGATACGTTGACCAAAGTCAGCATCTTCAAAGTACAAAAAGTATCGCTCATCAAATCCCCCCATTTTCTTAAAAAAATCTAACCGAGTGACCAAGCAGGCTCCTGTAATATACCCGTTATATTTGATCGGGTCGATCGTTTCACTTTGATTCCATATATCTAATAGAAAACGCCTCGGTTTTTTCAACCGTCTTCCCCGCAATAGTAAGGAAATCGGATACTTTATTATATTTATGATATGGGGTAACGAGCGGCAAATGGGTTGAGGTTTTCCAAACTCATCAACGGTACGGGGACCGACAACGCAATCCGCTGCATACTTTTCTAAGAAATCTAACAAAATCCTTAAGGCCCCTGGAGAAAGCTCGGTATCAGGGTTCAGGATACATAGATAGCGTCCGGTTGCCGAGTTTACACCCTGGTTTACCCCTCGAGCAAACCCCTCATTTCTTCGATTTTTAATCATAATCGCATCTGGAAACTGAGCCCGAACCACGTCCAAAATGTTATCCTCTGAACCGTTATCTACAATGATGATCTCAAGTGTGAGCCCTTGCGCCGCTTGATAAATAGATCCGATACATCGTGAAATAAAATCCTCGGACTTATAAGTCACGATGACCACACTCAGGTCAGGCAGGTTTTTGACTCCCATGACTCTCTCTCGTTTAGCCAACTATCCCTTTTTACCCTATTTCCATTCAATCTTTGCCCTTTTAAAAACATCCTCGACGAGGTCTATATTTTTCTCCCAGTTAAACCGCTCCACCACCTTCCTTCTTCCATTTTCCCCCATTCTCTTAGAGAGATCCGGATGGTTCATTAGATAAAGAATCTTCGAGGAAAGTTGTTCTACATTCCCAAACTCAACTAAGAAACCGTCTCGATCCTCTTCAATAACTTCTGAAACCGCACCGATTCTGGCGCCGATCACTGGTTTGCCACATTTCCAAGCCTCGAGATAGACGATCCCGAAAGAGTCATACCTTGATGGCATGACAAGGACATCGCATGCGTCAAAGGCATCCTTCTTTTCTTCCTCCTTGAGATATCCAAGATCGAGTAGGTTTGATTGATCAAGTATATGTTTCTTCTCTCTCCACACCCTTGTAGGCAATCCGACACTGACCAAGACCAGGCCCTCTATCCTATGCTTGATCCTTTCCACTGCCTTTAAAACGTGAACAGCCCCTTTATCATATCCTTTCGGCCCCGCAAAGAGGATAAGTTTTTTTCCCCCCAACCCGTATTTCTTCCGGAATCTCTCTCCGTCAACGTTTTCCCATTCATTTAACTCGATTCCCATTGGAATCAAGATAATTTTGCAAGGATCGATTCCTATGCTAATCATTCTCTCTTTTTCAAAATGGGTACAGGCGATGACAAACGCTGCATCCTGAAGGATTTTCCACAGAAGTGGATTTCGAAATCTTGGATCTTCGAAGTGAATAAACGGCGAACAGACAAAAGGTATTCTTAGGGCCTTGCAAGCTTTCCAAACAAGGTAGACAAGTGCAAAAGGAGAAGGAGTAACGTGGATAACATCATATCTCTCATTCCGGAATTCTCCCTTCAGATTCGAAAGGTAAGGGCCGGCAGAGAGAAAAGAGACGATGTTTCTAAACGAACCAGGAAGTAACCCTCCCGCGATTCTTTCGAATAGATACATGGTAGAGGTGACCTGCCATCGAGTTCTCAGCCGCTTGACTCTCAGTCCGTCCATCCTCTCTTCTTTGACTGAGGAATATTTTCCGAATAGAGGGTCGGCCCATCCTCTTCCTGTAATGGCATTGGCAGTCAAGATCGTAACGGGATGTCCTTTTCCTGCAAGCCTACGAGAAATATCCCGAACATACCTCGAGCTACCGAAAAGCGTGCCTGGAAGATAAATAGGAACAACCTGGCATATCTTCATCTGATGCTATTTAACGATCTATGGGAGCTTTTGTCAAGAATCAGGCCATAGAATGGCAAAGCGTAAAGTCTAATGCCAACCGAGACAGCGAGTGATTCCCACAGGTCAGTATGATAAACTTCCTTAGCGGACACAACCGAGCCAGTACCACTTGCCGATCCAAAGCTCCACTCTCTATACAAACATCAATAACTTCGACCTAATACCATTTTCTTTTATACCTATGAAAGCCAGCCCTTTATATTGTAAAGCTCCTCTTTAGAGTAAATTCGGCTCGAAAATAAACTCACACAGTAAATTACTACGGCTCCCAATAATATAATAAAGATGTTCCACCCCCGGAGCCAGTAAATGAAAAATCCCATTACCCCTAAAGATAAGAATATTTTTAAAAAAGAAACATCGAAGACAGACTCCCCCCAGTAATACTTCAACACCTGATATTGCAGGACCAGGTTTACCCCCTCCGTTGCCAAGAAAGCAATAGCTGCTCCCGTATACCCATGATAAGGTATCAGAATTAGATTCAAGGTTACATTCAACATCGTATTGAAGGCATAAATATATGCCAATTGTCTTTGCCTCCCAATGGCAACCAAACAATTACCGGTAAAGTTCGTTAAAAAGAGGATGGGCGTCACCCAGATCAATATTTTTAAGACTTCGCTCGACTCATAGAACTCATTTCCATAAAGAAGAGATACGATCTCTTTGTTCAAAAGCATCCCGCCCACCGCAATAGGAAGGCCTAAGGCGCTCAAAACCTTAAACATATTTTTGTAAATAAGAAAGGTCTTTTCTTTACTGACCCTATTTTCTCTTGAAATAATGGGCAAAGCGGCAAGAACAACACTGTTTGAAATGATCATAAAGGTTATGACGATCACATCCACCGCTCCATAAATCCCTGTTGCGTCTGCCCCTTTCCATTTAAGTAATAAAATCTTATTAATCTGCGAGTAAAAAGTTGCAAAAGCGATCATGAGAGCAATAGGAAAGCTATCTTTTATCGTAGGCCAGAGGCTCGCCAATCCTTTTCTAAATGAAAGATGAAAAAACCTCATTTCAACCAATACCCAGCTTCCAATCAGATTCAGCACACTAAAAATGAGCAGAACAAGAGAGATACAAATCAAATTCCACCCTATATGGATCGCCCACAAGATGCCGAGGAGAAGCAGTGACCGATGGCTGAAATTAAAATATGCCTCATATTCTGCCCTTTCAAAAGCAATGAACACTGAGCGGAACGAATTTGAAAGAAAATTTAACGCTGTCCAAATACCAAAGATGAGGACCAGAAGCCCTTCCAAATATCTCGTTTCAAAACAAATGACATACACCGAAAGCACCAATAGCCCGGTAATACAGGATATAATTTGAAACTTAAGCTTCGAAGAAAAGATCAGCGAAGCGTCCGCTCGATCTTTAGCTATATCCCGGATAATTAACCTCCCGAGACCAAAGTCCCAAAAAAAAGTAAAGAGACTTCCAAAGGCAACCGCGTAAACCAATCTTCCATAATCTCCCTTTCCCAGGTATCTGGCTAAATAAATCCCCACAAAAAAGGATAGAACCTTTTCAATGACCTGCGACGACGTAAGAAAAACAGAGTTTCTACCGATCGATTTAAAGGATGACATAGGGATTCTAATCGTATGATTTCAGACTTCAGACCTTAGACTTTAAACATCAGACCTTCCTATGCAGGAGATTAATCCTTCCCCTTAAGTCTAATGTCTGATGTCCGACGTCTGAGGTCTATCGTCTAATTTTTATGATGACCAATAAATTTTTCCAACGGCAGGACCAAGATCCCATGGGTAAAGCGTTCCATCTGTTAGGTATGGGTTCCAAGTTCGGCTGGCTTCGAGCTTAAGCCTGACCTCCGCCCCCTCGATATTCTCGACCGAGTATTTTAAGACATGCCAATTATTATCATTAAATTCCAGATGATCAATAAGCCTTTTATTCATAAAAACCTTGACCTTGACCGGTTTCTCCTTGATATCCGGGTTTCCTAACTTAACGGGGATTTGCACCCATCTTCCACTTTTTTCGAGAGGCATAAGAACAACCTTCTCCCCCCAACGATATTCCTTTCCCTCCTCCTTAAATACCTCTTTATATAGCCCGATACTTCTCTCCGGCAAAAAAGAGAGCTGAGACCTCTGATAAATCTGAAAAGGAATGGTTAGGAGGATGATTATCGATAGCCCAATCAATAACTTCTTATCAAATGGCTTTCGATGGACCTGGGCCACCTCCTCTCCTTTTTCATCCGCGAAAAGAAGACCAATGAATAACCAGAACATCAACATCATCTCAATATTCCAAAGGTAGCCATCCCCAAAAAATGTAAAAACAAAGCCCATGATTCCAAACCACAACCCCAATCTTTTAAGATCGCCGCCTTCTTTCATTATTTGAAACCCTTTAACAACAACCTTCCACAATATCCACAAAAAAGCAAAGAGTCCTACCAGACCCATCTCCACCGCTATTTGAAGGAAATAGTTATGAGGATGATAATCACATTCTTTGTTCCAGGGATAGCCATAACTATATTTCGGCAGTATAAAATTGAACTCCCCTATTCCAACCCCCCATAAAGGAAAATCTTCTAATATTTTAAGAGAAACTTTCCATATAGCTGCCCGACCTTCTAACTTCCGATCAATAGGAATACCCCAGTTCAAGTCTTCCCTCAGCAACCCAATGACATTCCTTTTACTTAAATACATATAGAAAGAACCAAAAATTACAACGAGGCAAATCGAAAACACAATGGCCCATTTCCATTTCACAATCTTTAGAAAAGACCTAATACTTCCCTCCTTTATAAAGGAAATAGAAGAATAGATTCCCATGAAAATTAAAAGCAGAGTAAATGCAATCCATGAATTTTTAGACCTGGTGAGGATCAAGGCCATTACAGAAACCACAGTCAAAATCCAGAGAAGCATCTTCTTAAGGAAAGGTTTATCCATCGAATAAAAAATTGAAAAGGGAAAAATACATATAAGATAACCTGCAAAAAGATTTGGGTGGTTAAACATGGAGAACATTCTCATTGCAAACCTTCCATGTCCGAGTGTGCCGCCAAAATATTGGATAAATCCTAAGATAATTACGCTCCCCCACCCTAAAAGCAGAAAAGCATAAATCCGATTTAAAATCTTTTTTTTCGCTAAAACATTTGTGGCAATGAAGAAGCAAAATATTCCTTCTAACATCTTAAAAACAGATTTAAAGATATAAGAATAGTCATACGGATTGTGTATAAACAGCAATCTCTTTAAAACACTAAAAACCTTCTCCTTATAAAAGTAATCGAACGGGTAATGGGTAATTGAGGACGAAAGAAAGGAGCTGATCAATACTAAACTAAATATAATAATTGCTAAATCGATACTATTCTTAAAAAAGACAACTTTTTCCTTATCAAAAATAATTTTCAATAGATAAGCGTTTAATAAACATAAAAAGATCAATTCGGAAGGAGAAAAATAAGCGAGATTTAGGAGCCTTGGAACATCACTCAACAAAGGAAGGGTGAGCACAAAAAAATAGAAAGCATACTCAAGAAAGAAGTAACAAAGGGGAATAACAAATACAAACCCTAAGAAAGCGAGAGGATTTCTCGCGAAGAGAGCAAAATGGAAAAGGAAGTAGCTAATTAAAATAAATAGAACAACTTCGCTCCCCTTTTTAAAATAATGCATTGAATTAGTCCCAATTTTCATCAACCTATTCGCTTCAAAAATGTTATCCTGCATAATAAGGTAAACCCGTAGATTCCCACCTTAAAGGAGAGGGATATCCTAAATCTAGGACTTTCGGGATCATACCGGGTAAGTTAGCGTCTAAATAAGGATAAATACATTTTTGGCTTAAAACAAAAAATAGCAATGGTGAGGCCTCGGATCATATTTAAGCTATTCAAAATATCCAGGATTTAACGATTGATGAAAGGAAGAGGAAGGTTTTGTGACTGATGGAATGGCTAAAAAATGCGCAGTGAATTAAGAGATCAAGTCCTAAAGCTTATAACCCGCTTGACGGGCATCGTCATAAAACATCCTTACGGTATCGAGGGAATAATCATCTAAGTCTTTTCCTACAAGGGGGACTTTCTTCAGGATGTCATTGGTCACGGTAATAATATGGCACCCAATACCATCTGCCTGAAAAATATTCAGTAATTCCCGTGAGCTTGCCCAGACTAGCTCAGCATTGGGAGCAATTCGCAGGAGTTCCACTGCTGCTGCCATCAGTGGAACTGGATCAAGGCCTGTATCAGCTATTCGACCTGCAAACACTGAAATAAAACAGGGGGAACCTCCGACAACACATTCAACTACATCATGTACCTGTTTCAAGGTCAATAAGGCTGTAACATTTAGTTTCACACCAGCGCTCGAAAGCTTTTTTATCAAATCGTAGGAGGGCTCACGGTGTGTGTTGGTTACTGGAATTTTCACATAGACGTACTTTCCCCAACCAGCCATTTCAAGTGCCTGACGTTCCATTTCACTAAATTCGTCTGATAAAACCTCAAACGAAATCGGACGGTCCGGAATAGCCTGAAGAACATCTTTGGCAAAGGTTCGGTAATCAGCGACTCCTGCTCTCCGCATTAATGTGGGATTTGTGGTAAATCCCTTTATATAAGGTTTGGCATACATCTCAAGCATACGAGCTTTATCAGCACCGTCCGCAAAAATCTTTACCCTCAAGTCCTTGAGCGTTTTCACAACTCTCCCCCTTTTATATTAAACCATATTTATCCTCACAAATTTCATCAACCAGTTCCGCCAAATATTTCTTTCCAAGTTCTGTAACAGAATACTCCTCAGGGTTATAGAATCTCTTATCAACAAAACGATGGAATTCCTGAATGTTTTTTAGATTACAAAGAGGGTATGGTGTAATTGAGAACCTCTTTGACACTTTTCTAATTGTCAGAAAAACTGGTTTTTCGAGCCCGTCAGAAAGCATATTTACTGCTTTTTTCCCAATCTTACTTGCCCACCGGAAATCTAAATCTGATGGCATGCCCGATCGATACAGATAAGAAGGATTCACCGCATTTATATTTCGGGTATCAAAATAGTTCTTTAGATCCTCTTTCATTCTTCTCGCTAACATTTCAGCAGAGCCTTTGAACCTTGGATGGCCAAAATCATCCTTCTCATTCTCATCAGCACTAATATGTGCACCATTGTCAAACCTCGCTCCTTCTGCCACAACAATAATTACATTTCTTTGGAGTTCATATTTTTCGAGAACCATATTAATAATTTTATTATAATCGAGTGGAAATTCCGGAATAACGATAAAATCAGGATGCCCCATACAGGATGACAGGGCAAGCCATCCGGCGTGCATTCCCATGGACTCAACAAACATAATACGTTCATGTGAGTATGCAGTCGTTCTTAAGCCTTCCTTCAAGCTTACGAAGGAAGAGATTTTTTTTGCTGCAGTAGGGAATCCCAATGTAAAGTAGTTGATGATTTCGACGGAACTATCTTCGCGCTTGCCGGCCTGAATCATTCCAACATCATTGTCTATTGTTTTTGAAATTAGCACCTGGGGAATATCCGGCAAGTAGAAAGAATTGGATAAGGTATCTTCTCCGCCAACAACGATCAACCCCTGAAGGCGAAGCTTTTTGAAGTTATTTTGTACTTTTTCTATGGCGCCGGGAATCTTTTCCAAATTGACTCGGGACGATTTAAGTATGGTTCCTCCGATCTTAGGATCGATATTTATTTTCGACAATTCAACATACCGATCATCAATCAGCCCCAACCACCCATAGAAAAAACCAAGAAGCTCAGTTTCATTGTCCAAGGAAGCTTGCCTGGCGGAAGCAATCATTGCATTCAAAGGAGGAACATCCCCTCCACCGGTCAATATGCCAATTCGTTTTTTAATCATTTTCCTATGGACCGTCAAAAAGCTCGTTTTTCTTAGATCCTTTTATCCTTTCACTTTTGATCTTTTACCTTTCACCTTATTTTACACTTTCCCATTTCATCTCTGAAACCTTAAGACTCGGATGCGATACGATAAGATGTAAAAGGACACTTTGGAAAGACTCCGTATGGGGAGTCACTGTTTCAGGGTTTACTGTGGGGATGATTATACAAATGTCTGCTACCTTCGACGTGTATCCACCATCCCTTCCGACAATTCCAAATATCTTTGCGCCGACTTCTTTAGCGTAATCAAGGGCACGAATTAAATTGACGCTGATATTGTTTTCGATATTCCCTCCACCCACAGATAAAACAAAGACAGCATCCTTGGACGTAAGCTTGCTTCCCCTTAGCCATTCAACAAACACGGAATCCCAACCACTGTCGTTGGTCCGAGCTGTTAGTTCAGAGACGTTATCTGTTGGTGCATATGCTTCGATTCCACAAATCTTCCGAAAATCATTTACAGTATGCGAGGCATTAGCAGCCCCACCCCCAACCCCAAGGAAGAAGATCCGGCCATCTCTACCTCGCAAATTAACGAGCAATTCAACTATTCGCTGAATAATATTTCGGTCAAGCAAATCAACAACTTTTCTTACTTCGTTGAGATAGCTATTTATGTATTCCACACTCCTCCCGTTAGACATTCAGCATCCGCTGCATTTAAATTATCAATACATTAACGCTTAACGCATCACTTAGGGAATTCGGCCTGCAGCCATTTCTTGCCGAATATATTCAATCGTTTTTTCCAGACCAGCCTCGATAGGTGTTTTCGGTTCCCACCCAAGGGCTCTTGCCTGTCTGATGTCAGCAAGGGTCACTTGAGCTTCTCCAGGAAGATCATCTTTATAAATTGCACTCGGATTAGCCCCGAGTATCTTTGAGATTTTATCCAAGATTTCGTTAACAGAGTAGTTAGTTCCTGAACCAATATTGAACACGCTCCCATTTGTTCGATCATCCCGGATACATATCAAATGAAAGTCATTCACATCATCCACATAGACAAAATCGCGCCTTTTTTCGCCTGTTCCATAGATGATTGGACGTTCGCCTCTAAGTAATTTAATGATAAAGGCACTCATCACCGGAGGGATAGTGCGCCGGTAATCCTGCACAGGTCCGTAGACACAGAAATACCGTAACCCCGTAAAACATAAACCGTAGAAGGTTTCGTAGGCCTTGGCGAAGTGTATGGACGCCAGCTTACTAACTGCATAAAAACTCTCCGGTTTTAATTCCGATTCCGGTGTGGGATAGATGGATGACCCCTCGTATAGGGCTGAACTCTCAGCATAAATTACCTTTCTCACCCCAGCCCTTTTCGAAGCCTCGAAAACATTTACTGTCCCAGAAACATTGATCTCTGCGGTTTCAACGGGGTCAGCCTGGCAGTCCGAGATACAGTTCTTAGCAGCAAGATGGAAAACTGTGTCAATTCCTTTAAAAAGAGGAAAGATATCTTTACTACGAATATCCTTTAAGTGGAACTCCACACCATGAGGGACATTTTCTCTCAAGCCGTAGGCAAGATTGTCAATTCCCAAAACCTCGTATCCTTCAGCAAGGAGACGAGAAGCCAGATTTGACCCAATAAATCCAGCAACCCCGGTTACTAAGACTTTCTTCTGGTTTCGCATCTTCTCAACTTCCCGTCGAATGAACAAGCCTTGTAGCTAATTCATTGGCCTCTCGATAGGCTTCAATTGTGTCAATTCCAATTATAGGATCTTCCATTTTGACAGCATATATCTTTTCTCCGGCCTGGACCATTTTGGGAAAAATATCGAAGGCAAAATCGCAGAACCTCCCCTCGGGAATATAATCGAGAACCTTTGAATCCAGAAAGTAAAAGCCTGCGTTCACGTAGTGACTATTCAGGTTCTGTTCCGGCTTTGGCTTTTCCATCAGGCACAGAATCCTGCCATTTTGATCCAATTCCACAACCCCGCTCTGTGATACATCTTCTCGCCAGTGCACTGCCATCGTAGCAAGGGCTTGATTTTTCTCATGGACTTTCACGAGTTTTTTGAGATTCCATCGGCTGAAGTTATCCGAATAGATGACGAAAAAAGGGTGGTTAAAAAAGGAGGCCACTTTTTTAACGGCCCCTGCTGTACCGAGAAGCTCTGGCTCGTACGAGTACTGGACCCGTAAACCGTACTGGCTTCCATCAGCCACAAAATTCCGGACTTTATCCCCTAGGTAATGAAGATTGATTATACACTCTCTTACCCCTGCTTCATGCAGCCATGAAAGGGTCCAATCCATAAGGGGCCGTCCGGCCAGGGGAATAAGGCATTTGGGGATATCTTCAGTGAGTGGCCGAAGACGTGTTCCCAATCCAGCAGCCAAAACCATTGCCTTCATTTTCTGGTTTCTCTGGTCTATCTGGTTTCTTTTGTCTTTTTAGTTTATTTGTTAAAAAAATTTTTGGTCTCAACATTTTATTTCCTTGATTTTGATGGGACGGTTCTCACGGGCTGAGCGATAGGCAGCTTCAATCATTCGGTTAGCTTCAAGACCATCTCGGCCGCTGCCAAGGGGTTCACGCCCTTCCCTTATAGCAGCCGTAAATTCTTTCCACTCTTCTTCCCACGAAATATCTGGTCCAGGAAATTCAATGACTTCCTCGTCGGGCGCCCCTCCCCAGTACTGCACATTCTGCTCATGGCCAATAGCTGACGGCCTTTCAATATCGGTTATTCCTTCATCGATTACACGTTCGGTTTTCACCCTTCTCCTTTTGCCAATTTTCAAGGTTTCCGTTCCGTAACTTCCCCCCAACCCTTCAACAATTAGATATCCTGCCTCCCCATAAACCTCAAAGGTGAACCGATTTTTCCACTGAGTCAAGCTGGTATGCATAGAAGCAGTTTTACCTTCTGCAGTCTTGAACAAGGCAAATACATTATCCTCTACTTCCATATTCCAGTAGTAGATTGAGATGGTTCCAAAGGCCTCTTCGAAATCCCCCATGACCCATCGGAAAAGGTCTACTACATGGACTCCTTGGTCCAACAATTCACCTCCGCCGCACATCTCTTTGCTCGCTCGCCATTCTTTTTCGTAACCGGGCCTCCCACCATGTCCATAGGTGCATTTTGCATAATAAATTTCACCGATAGCGCCCTCTTTTACCATGGTATAGGCTTTCCGGATTGCGGGGTGATAACGGTGATTAAAACCCGTTTTTAGGAAGACTTTGTTCCTTGCCGCCGCATCGACCATTTCAATGGAATCCACCAAATTTCGACCAAGAGGCTTTTCACATAAGATATGGATCTTTCTATGAGCAGCCTCTAAAGTTATCTCTTTCAGATATTTGTTGGGCGTAGCGACGACAACGAGGTCAAGCTTCTCTCTATCCAGCATTGCCCGCCAATCCTGATAAAGCTTGGTCTGTCTGTCACCAAACTGTTTGATCAGAGATTCAGCATTTGAAAGGACGGGATCGGAGCAACAGGAAAGAGAGCTTGATCGATCATCTTTGATAACTTTAGCTCTCTTATTGCCGATCAAACCACACCCAATAATTCCCACTCGAAAAAAAGAATCCATTAAAGATCGCCGTTACTAATTCGTTCCATCTTTGAGTTATTGCATCCATTCATTTCACTATTCACTATTCTTTACATGCTGCCATCCATGAAATTGACAATGACCTTGGTGCCTTCGAAGTCGAAGCGGTATTTCATTTCACGCAAGCCAAGGCTCTTCATCTTCTCTCTGAACTTCGTTTGTTTTTCTTCCACGTAGAATAAAAAGAAACCACCTCCACCCGCTCCGGATATCTTTCCACCAAGGGCACCATTTTCTTTTGCAATTTCATAAATCTTATCGAAATAGGGATTGGACATTTTTGTCGAAATCCTCTTCTTATACTGCCAATGCTCGTCAAACAGGGGTCCGATTCTCGTAATATTCCCGCTCTCCACCGCCTCCAAAACCTTGTATCCAAGATCCTTTATGAAATGCATGCTTTCTACCACATTCTTCTTCTCTTCCTTTGCCCCCTTGCTCTGCTCAGAAAGTATCTCATTAGCATTTCTTTGGATGTGAGTATAAAACATGAGAAGATTCCTATTAAGATCCCCAATGATTTCATCCCGAACCTCAGCTTCCCTTACCTTTACATTACCGTCTCTTTCTATCTCGAGCACAGTTAATCCACCAAAAGCCGCCATATATTGATCCTGTTTGCCAATAGGTTTCCCGAGACGATTGATTTCAAGGTCACATGCTTCTTCAGCAAGAGTTTGGAGCGTTACATATTCTCTCTTCATTGTATGGAGTCCGTTCAGTAGGCCAACAGCATAACAACTTGAGGATCCCAAACCGGTTCCAGCCGGTACGTCCGCCATTGAAACGATCTCGAGGGCTTTATCGATTTCCATCATCAGCATAGCTTCTTTTGCGAGGTCATGTTGAAGTTCATCCCTGTGGGGCACAGTTTCGGATTTTGAATACTTTACCCTGACTAAATCATCCACAATCGGTCTATTGAGGTTTATAAACATATACTTATTAATTCCTGCTGCAAATATGAAGCCACCATATTTTGAGTAATACGAGGGTAAGTCCGTGCCGCCACCCCCCAGAGTAATCCGAAAAGGAGTACGCGTAATTATCATGATAACCTCCGTTTATTGTTATTGGTTATTACTTGATTGCTTGTTTATCAGTCCTTTTTCTTAACCCCTTCTTTACAACTAATAATCAAGGTCTTTAATCAGAGGTTTGATGGTAAATGGATCTAACCGACGGATTGTATAAAGCGGTGAAGCGTTAAGCTGCTCATCCTTCCCAACCCACTCCCGCCAGGGATCATGCTGTGCACTGATTAGTTTACCTGTTAAACCACCTGATTCATCGGATGCAAGGAACACGGCCAGCGCAACAACTGCTTCTAATGAATCCCCTCCACTTTGCTTCTGCTTCTTTGCTTGGGATAAAGCGACTTCGCCAGCTGCATCACCAGCAGCCAAGACTTCATCCAGCATCCGCGTATTGATTGCCCCAGGTGCGATTGCATTAACTTGTATATTAAATGGTTTCACTTCCTCGGCCAAGGTCTCTGTGAACCGCACTAACGCTGCCTTGGATGAAGCATAGGCCGAAAAATTGGGACGAGGCGACGTAGCCCCCCCTCCAGACAGATTTATGATCTTGCCTCGCTGTTGTTTCATCATCACCGCCAGAACTGCCCGACAGCAAAGGAACGTACCAATGAGATTAATCATCACCGTTCTGATCCAATGGTCGGCGTCGTTATCATCAATAGATCCAATTGGTCCTTGCACACCTGCATTGTTAACCAAGATGTCCACGGTGCCGATGGCCTGAATGGTTTGTTCCACAATCTTATTCACATTGGATTGGCTAGAAACATCAGCCTGAATGGCAAGTGCTTGACTTCCCAGAGCTCGCACCTGGGCAGCAGTTTCCTCAATTTCAGAGAACGTTCTTGAAGTCACAACAACACTTGCTCCCTGTCTGGCAAAGGCCAAGGCAATGGCCCGGCCGATTCCCCGACCGGCACCTGTTACGATACCCACTCGCCCAGAAAGCACTCTTTGCGCTTGCATCACACTGGACCTATAGCTTGAGAATTGCCAAGCTCGAGCCCGGCAGCCGAGATATATCTTTGCCAGTGCGGGTAAACTCGTGTAACCATCGCGAAACTCCGTTCACACCCCATCGTCCGTAATCGTGCCAGACAATCACCCCCCCCGACGCGTGCACACAAGAGCATTCAAGGAATCTGAGCGCACATACTCGTAGCTGTGAGCGCCATCTATAAAGAACAAGTCCACTTTCTCGTGGTAGGGTGTAAAATCGAACTGCGCGCTGTCACCATACAGTTGCCTCACTTTCGTACCAGCCGGATGGTCACGATAAAGGTATTCAGTGGAATGGGCATGAGCGGTAATATGGGCATCGTCAATAATGGTGGTAGGTAAAGATGGTGAACATAAATCGTCAGGGGGCAGATCGAGAGTGTAGATTATTGTATCTCTTGGTGTATTCAAGGCAAACAGTAGAGCCGTATATCCTTGCAAGGTTCCGATTTCAAAAACAATCTTTGGGGAAAGGACACGCCCCAACAGGGCAAGATAAAACACGTCCTTTGCATAATTAGCATCCCAATATGTCAAATAACCAATGGTAGGCAGCAAATCAATGGATACATATTTAGGAGTAGCAAACAGCTCGTGAAAATGGCTTTGTGGTAAGCCTTGCCCGCTAATGAAACGCCAACCGAATAACCCATATTGAATGTAACCCATTGCTGCAGAAGGATGGCGAAGAAGAGCGAGTGTCGCCAAGTTACCACCAATAAATCCCGAGACAAGAGACGCACGGATAACGTTGACTATTTGAGAGAGTTTCCTAAAACAAGTATACACCTCTCGCACCATGATTTTTATTGAAGTTTGTTTATCCAGCTTCCTTCTATTTCTTAATACCCAGTCCCTTTAACCACGGTTAAAAATGTCTTGAAAAGAATTTTAACATCAAGCCAGAAACTCCAATTGTCAATATATTCGAGATCCATGCGCACCCATTCGTTGAAATCATTAATCTTATTTCTTCCGCTAACCTGCCAGAGGCAGGTAATCCCAGGCTTGATGCTCAATTTTCTTCTATGCCAGCTTTCATATCGGCTCAACTCATGGGGACCCGCTGGTCTTGGGCCAACCAAACTCATGTCCCCTTTAAACACACTCCATAGTTGAGGGAGTTCGTCAAGGCTAAATTTTCGTAAAAATCTTCCAACCTTAGTAACCCTCGGATCATTTTTGATCTTAAAGACGGGACCCTTCATCTCATTTTGGGACATCAGCACTTCCTTCCGAGCATCTGCGTCAACTACCATTGTTCTAAATTTCCAACTTCGGAACGGTTTTTTATTGAATCCCATGACATTCCATTCATAAAAAGCTGGACCTTCAGATGTAGCCTTTACAACCAGGGCAATCAGCAAGAAGAGGGGAGAAAGGAAAATGAGCAAGCTTCCAGATAAGAGAATGTCCATTAACCTCTTTACATAAAGTGCCCACTCGCTATTCTGGACAGCAGCAAAGCTAATAATGGGCAGACCATATATTTGATCCACGGTAACCTTCTTTGCAACCCTTCCAAAGAAATCTGAATTGAGACGAACTTGAACTCCTTCGCGTTCGCAAGTTTCAAAAATCTCCTCGACTTTAGCTAATTCAGTGCCGGAAGCGCATATGATCACCTCATCTACTAGGTTCTGATGAAGTACTTTTTCAAAATCCTCGTTACTTCCGATTACTCTTTTTCCACAAAAGGTATTTCCGATTGACGACCTATCTTCCGCAACGATTCCGATGACGTCGAGTCCCCATCCAAGATTCCTTTCCACTGTCTCAACAAAATTCTTTGCCTTCAACCCAGTTCCAACCACGATCACTCTTTTTCTATCTTTTCCTTTCTTGCGAATTTGTTTTGCAACATTAAATGCGATAATCTTTTCTAAGGTGAGAGCAAACAAATTTACAAAGAAAAAGATACCCACATAAGTACGAGGGATATATTCGAAACGAAGGAGAAAGTTCATTGCAAAAAAGACGAAGGTTCCAAATAACGAAGCCTTTGCGACAAGTTTTGTTTCCCGCACAAGAGAAGTGAACCTCTGATAGGTATAGGCACCCAGTTTTGTCAGAATGATCACCCAGATGATCGAAAATAGAATAATCTTCCACACTAAATCAGATGAGACTTTGATTTCTCTTCCAAATGGAGTCCCTGGAAAGATTTGATTTGCCCACCACCAAGCAAGGTAAGCCACGAAAAAACTCAAGGCTGTTGTTACTGCATCAGCCAATTGGGCAATTCTTTTATGATGTGCTGGTCGCCAAATCATATTCTTATTCTCAGGATATCAGCTTAACGCAAACCGTATTGATCTCTTCTCACAATCGACGTCCTTTCTACCCTCACGATAGGCCGTAACCAACTCGAAAAACAAACCCTCCAGTTGCCTGAAGTGGTATTCCCATGACCAATATTTCTTCACATAGTTGCGCCCGGTTATCGATAATTTTTGTGCAACCTCAGGGCAATTGATTAGGGTTAATACCTTGGTGGCAAAATCCTCAGGATTCTTCCCCACAACCAGTGCCTCCCTTTCCGGCGCGCCAATCCCCTCATTAGCTTCTGGGCTCACAACCATCGGCAGACCTGCAGCCATACCTTCAATAACTTTATTTTGCATGCCTGCCGCAATACGAATTGGATCAACCCCGACACTACACCTCCATAAGTAAGGCCGGATATCTTCAAGAAACCCTGTAACCCTTATCCTTGGATCTTTGTTCAGCCTGATAATCGAAGCCGGAGGATTCTTTCCAACAATATAGAATCTGACGTCCGGTCTTTGACGCCAAATTCTTGGCAGTATCTTATCAACGAAAAACAAAACCGCGTCGCTGTTGGTATCGATGCTCAGTGCCCCTGCGAATACAACCGACGCGGGTTCACGCTTATTATTAGGAGGAGGAGCAAAGAGATCTACATCTGTTCCGTGGGGATTATAAAAAACATTTTTCAGTTCTCTATTCGGGTCTATAGCCAGCCGATCCTTCTCAGAAATTAGCAGACAACGATCAAACCTCCTCGCCACGGTTAGCTCGTATCCAATCAGGCGTTCATATTCCATTCTATAAATGAATCGTTTAACTCGGCTCCGAACCAATTGAGCCCGCCTTCCGAAGTGGAGAACTTGGGCAGGTTGAATCGCAATGACGCACGGGACTCGGTCCACGTTTGCAATCCACTGAGCAGAACGAAGGTGGTACCCATATATCAATTCTATCTTTTGTTCATCAATAACCTGCAGAACTCTCTGCCGCATTTCAGAACACCGGTAGTACCACATTTGAAGTGGATCTCGATCTAAGAGACCCCTTGCCGCGTTCAACATCGACCGCCAGCGCGGGAGCACAATAGCTTCAGATCGCACAACATACGGTTTTATCAAATCCTGTCCCTCAAGGGCTTGTGAATCCTCTGCCAATGCAACAAGCGAAACCTCGTGCCGCCGACCAAAGTACTTGACCAGATGATAAGTGGTGTTTTTATCAGCAGTATAGGTGTTCGTAGGAAAACGATATGTTACGAACAATAGCCGCATTGCACTCTCACACAATCCGAAATTGTTGTGCGGGCCTCCAATCACTTGAACTGACCAAGTCAATAACAATATGATTAGGACGCAATAACTTAAGGATCTCATCTGCCTGGGGCTGACGCTTCCCCATAATCAAAACCTCGGATTCCTTTATTGTAGTCTTTAGATCGGTTGCCAACAGGGTGTTAATATGCGGTAGTACAGTTTCAATATACTCACGGTTGCGACCAAACACATTGGACAGTGAAACCTCCTCATCATAGATCTGCATCTGATAACCCTTACCAATGAGCGCCTCTGCCAGCAAAACCAACGGACTCTCGCGCAAATCATCCGTGCCGGGTTTAAAACTCAGGCCAAGCAGGGCCACACGCTTTTTACCAGTTTGAACCACCAAGCTTATCGCCCGCTTGATATGCAGCTCATTGCTGAAAAGCACCGAATGCAAGACAGGGACTTCTATGTCACGTTCTTTAGCCACATATAACAAGGCACGGAGATCCTTGGGTAAGCAAGAACCCCCAAAAGCAAAACCTGGCTGCAGGTAGGCAGCCGAGATATTCAAAGTCTTATCTTGGCAAAAAATTTTCATAACTGTATGACTATCCACATCCAGCTCTTTGCATATCGCACCAATTTCGTTGGCAAAAGTAACCTTCAATGCATGAAACGCGTTGCTTGCATATTTCACCATCGCTGCGACATCCAGTTTCAGTCGATAAACCGGCGACTGCAAAGGTCTATAGACCTCAAATACAACGTCACCGCTACGAGAATCCCATTCTCCGATCAGTGTGAATGGAGGGGACAGAAAATCCTTAATAGCGGTCCCTTCGCGGAGGAATTCTGGATTCACACATAGTCCAAAGTCGTCGCCAATCATTTTCCCACTCTTCGATTCTAACCGAGGAACTATTCGCTCCCGCACAAATCCTGGTAGCAGTGTGCTACGCACAGCTACTACATGGTAGGTTTCAGCTTCGCGGAGCGCTATGCCGATATCTTCAACAACTCGTTCGACATAACGAAAGTCAAGGTTACCATTGCTTCGACTGGGCGTACCCACACATATCATCGAAAGATTGCTCATCTTAACCGCTTCAGTAGCGTCTGGAGTAACTTTTAATTTCTCCTGCTCAACAACATTCCTAATGAGTGGCTCCAGTCCCGGCTCAATAATTGGCGATTGCCCCCTACGTATCATTTCAAGCTTCTGTAGATTTGTATCCACCCCAACCACTTCATTCCCCATATTTGCGAGGCATGCTGCCGAAACACATCCTACATATCCTAACCCGAAAACTGCAATCCTCATTATTTTTCACCTTTCGAATAACGGGATATTTTCCCTTTTCGTCGTAGCTTCATAGATTCAAACAAGAATTCACACGCCTCATCATTCCAGACGAATTCGACGCGAGGAATAGGCCAACTCGCACGAAATATTAAACTGCCCCATTCGGGTATCCCTTGACCAGCAAACTGTACGGACAACGTTGAACATGGCTGATCAAGGCCAAACTCTGGGGCGTACCATCCCTGGAGAGGTAACCCCTGCCCCTTAACGAGCGTGGTTTTAACCGAACCCAAAACCAATAACAAAAGTTCGCACGAACTATTGCAAAGTTCAAACAGTTGTGAATCGAGTTGACGTACCGCGACATCAGGATGCACGTGGAAATAACTAATCGCCTGAAGATCACTATTTCGTGAAAGCCGATCTAATATTAACCAAGCTCCTTCGTCCAGGACGAATATGGAGCGCGTGTGGAAAAGATCGGGTTTTATACGGACATAACCATCATGCCTGCCTATAAAGGCACTATATCCCTCACCGCGCTTACATGCCACAAATTCGGTTCGTGCCCGCCTTCCAGCACGAAAGGCAGACCAGACATCCGACTGGTTCACGTTATTTACCTCAACGGTGTTATGGGCACGCGTGCTCCGATAATAGTCGCGCCAAAAGTTTGCTACATACGTTCCCACGCCTGAGTCGACAAAAACCCTCTGTCCGTTCACAGAGAGCTCAAAACTGAACAGTCCGCTGTGTCCATGAGCAGGTATATGATCGGGACCAATTGCGCCTGCGTCCAATATCATTCTGTCACCTGCTGCCTGCCCTTGGAATACGACATAGCCGGAGTCAGAAAAATGGTAGACGCCTGCTAAAGGTTCATCCACTGAAGGAATGGTATACTCATGATCCTCATGATCACATCCGCCTACTAAGGCGGAAAGAGTGCCACCGACCGCCGGCAATCTTCGTTTCAATGGCCTAAACAATAAATGGTGTGCTGCCCTCAGCACATCGCCGGGCTTTCGCGATATGGCGAATACCGAATCCTGAAGCAATGGAATATCGCCGTCCGGATGCAGCATCATCTCCAGCCAATGGGTCATACGTTTCAATATTTCCGGCACCTGCATGGGAACAGATAAATTATTATCCCGAAGAGAATTTAACACCTCTAAGTAGTCAGATAGCAAGATGGTATGATACATAGGGCTGCGTTCATAGTGCCCGCCGTCCGGTAATATCTGCTCTTCGAGTTGATCCCAAAGTATTTTTTCCCCTGCGGCCAGCCATTGAGCAGGTGCCGAACCCGAGAAGCATAGCCCCGCCAAAGTCAGTGCCTTTGCATTCTTAACTAAATGATTCCCCAGACTGTCAAACTCTAAATGCTTCAACAGGAAAGCAGCTTGAGAGTAAAGGCTGTGTAACATGCGTTTGTAGAATTCTACCTCTTGCCGAACTGTATTTCCACACAAATGTAAAGCATACAACCAGTTAACCATCCGCAGCGACGTCGGATAAGCATGCCAACCAATCCCTAACCCAACAGGATTACAGACAATCCAATCATCTACAATCCGCCTGAGGTCAGCGATGGCGTCGGGGTCATCGTCATGCCTAAAAACTAATGCCAATGCAAGGATATAGTCTCCGTAGTGGAGATTATATCGCCATAGACGTGATTCATTGGAACAGACCCAGTCGATCCGGCCGCCAAATTCTCTTGTGTGATTTAAGAAGGTGAAACGATTCACGTGTACGTCTCTTACGACAGTCCGTAATCCTTCCATCTCATCCGCTGGTATGGCTTCGGGTTTGAAGCCCCGGAACAGGGTTGCGCCCGATTCCGAAACACTCCCCTTGGGAAGATACCTACGTCCCAACGCAGGCACTTGTTGCAAGGCGTATTGTTTTAAATGTGTGCTCAGGCGAGCAAGTATCTGGCGTGGTCGATAGTAACGCGCTGCATACCAGTAACGATTAAGCCGGTTTGTCATCATCTAACAGCGTGGCGAGGCTTACCAACTGAGGAGCCCCAACTCGAATCGCCTCGGCGGCCTTTAATGTTGTCAAGGTAGTTAATAATGCTGACTCGAATGAGGGGGGATGTTTTTCTATCCCTTGAATCGTCCGGAGGAATGTTTTTATTTCTGCCACGTGCCCTTTGTCTTGGCGTAGTCGGGACTTTAAGCTTTTGCGGCAACCCGAGCGCACAAGTTCCAATCGACGGAAGTCGTCCAGTATGCCTACCCCGCCTTCACCAAATACCTCTAATCGTTCCTTACCAAACGCTGGACTGCCTCTGGTAATATAGGCCAGTGTCCCTATGGATCCACCTGAAAATTTTACTGTTACCATCACATCTTCGATCCCAGCAGAGGAACCATAAACACTCTCCGGATTCTCTCCGCTTACAAAGCTCATCAGGTCAACAAAGTGACCGCATTCGCCGATTAACCGACCTCCGCCTTGATCCGGATCCAGTTGCCAGTCATTTGGTTCTAATGCCCCGGCATTCACACGATATAACATCGCCAGTGGCTGAGCATGTCCGGCGAAGAATTGTTGTAACGCTATCCCAAATGGTGAATGCCGTCGATTAAAACCCACCATTAGCGTACTTAAACCACTGCTATCACGATATGCTTTGGCAACCCTGTAGAGCTGGTACATGTCAGTCGCCAGTGGTTTCTCAACGAACACATGTTTGCTATGCTGCAAAGCTTGAATAACCAATTCTGCGTGTGACGCCGGACGTGTTAAAATTAATATAGCATCAATTTCTGAATCACTTATAATTTCCTCAGGGTCAGAGGTGCAATAATCGAAGCCAAATCGGTCGGCTGCACTGCGTGCCGTCATTCCGCTCTGGGTCGCTATCCCACGAAAGCGAACCCCAGCTTTGCCAAGAGCTGGAAGCAAGACACTGGTAGCAAACGCCCCCGCCCCGATAACGCCTATGCGAACAATCGCCTCGTGCGAAACTAACCTGCTCTGTGCCTCCGATCTAAGTTTAATTTGTCGGAGCAGTTCAGGTTCTGGAGAATATTTCAACAAAATACCAATATAGGGTTCTTTTCGTTTGCCTAAAATCAAGTCATAAGCGTCCAATGCGCGCTCGATCTCAAATGTGTGAGTAGTCAAACGGTGCACATCAACTTTCTTTTCAGCCACTAACTGCAAAAAGGCCTGCATGTTACGATTCTCAGTCCACCGGACGTAACCAATAGGGTAGTCCTGTCCCTTCTCCTCATAAAGCCGGTCATAGCGGCCAGGCCCGTAGGAACGTGACATCCGTAGCTGCAAGGACTTTTCATAAAAGACCTTGCGCGGCAACTTCATTCCGGTAATACCCACCACAGAAACAACAGCCCGGTCGCGTGCAATCTCACCAGCAAGTTCCACAGGATCACTGGAAGGGGTCGCTGCAGTGACCACCACCGCATCCGATCCATGACCCGATGTAAAGGCAGCCACCTGGCCCTTCAAACTCTCGTCAGTCCGAACACAAGCCCCGTCAGCGCCAAGTTCAAGCGCCAGGGATACTTTGCTCGCATCTATATCGATGCCAAACACCCGACAACCAGACGCTTTCAGTAGCTGGATTGAAAGCAATCCTAACAGTCCCAAACCAATAACGACCACACTCTCACCAAGTCGCACATCAGCCACCCGAATTCCTTCCAGCGCGATAGCGCCCAAGGTTACATAGGCCGCTTGAGCTAAATCGAGACCATCTGGTACATGCACGCAGAGGTGGCGGGGTACATAGACTATTTCAGCATGGCTTGCAAAGCCCAGTCCAGCACAAGCCACCCGATGACCGGGAGCAATATCTCTAATTTCGTCCCCAACCCTTTCAACTACGCCAGCACAGCTATATCCCAACGCCAGTGGTTGATCTAACCGCTGCATTGCCTTCCGGTAGGCGGTAAACACACCTTCAGTGTGGGCCTTGTCCAGGACTTTGCGCACTAAGTCAGGCCGAGCCCGTGCCTTTTCCAGCAAATTTTTCCGTGCAAAATCCACTTGTCCCTGTTCGGTACCCGCACTGATCAGAGAAAAAGCATTACGCACCAGCACTCCACCAGGGCGAAGCTGGGGCACCGGCACTTCCTGAAGAATGAGCTCACCAGACCGATAATTTTGAACGAGTTGTTTCATCGCAATCCTATCCGCATCCTTTCGTCCACAATTAGCCCCGGCGAGAATTTTGGGCATCAAATCCCTTCCAGGAAATCCCTTCTAGTAGGATGATGCCCTTTCTTCCTCTCCTTACTCGATGTATTTGAACTGCCACTCCCTCATCACATTCCGATTTCGCAAATTCCGATTAACAAAAAAATTCAGAATTGTCTTGTATGCCTCAAAACTGCGCTGATGATCTAATCGCTTGCTACCACTAAACATGCTAAGCATTGCGTGAAAAGTAGCCTTGGCAAAGACAATCATTCCCACTAAGAGCTTGTAAGTCAAGACAAAGCTAACACTTGAATGTTTCTCAAAATATTGAAGAAGACTTTTGTGTTGCTGAATAAGATAACGGTACTTGTATCGATTGACCGATTGATGTCTGTGATGTAACGCCGTTGCATCAACAGTATAATATATTTTCCAACCCGCGTTGCGTATGCGATAGAACCAGTCTGCTTCCTCTGTAAAGAGGAAAAATCTTTGAGCATCAAACATCCCCACTTCCTCAATTACTTTCCTCCGAATCATAAAGGCTGAACCCATGGGGCATTCAACCTCGGTAGAATGAACGTATTCATCAAGGCGACCAATATTTATACCGAGCCCCCGCGCTGTCCACCTTATCAACCTTAATATCCCTCGCTGTTCAACTATCGATGCCGGTACAATTTGCCGAATCATTATTGGAATCAAGCTCGGAAATCGGGAAATCGAAGGCTGAATCGTCCTGTCTGGATTTAGAAGCTTGGGAGCCACCACTCCAATGTCAGAACGATGATCCAGAATTTTGGCTAAGTTAGCTAACGCACCATCCAATACTTCAGTATCATTATTAAGTATCATAACATATCGGCCATTAGCTGCTCTCATACCCTGGTTGCAGGCTGCCCCGTACCCTATGTTCACATTATTGACAATAACCCTTGTGCTCGGGAACATTTGAAGAAGAGATTGAGGGGTGCCATCAGTGGATGCATTATCCACTACAATAATTTCGTAACTAACTTCGTGGGTATTCCTCAGAATCGAGCTTACGCATGCATGCGTAAGTTCAAACCCGTTGTGAGAAACGATAACGACTGAAACGTCCGGCCTTAACACGTGGACTTAGCTCATCGAGATAGGATATCCTCGTAAAGGTGCTCAATCTTTCGGGCATGCTCCTGTATCGAATAAACAGTCTTTGCTCGCTGCAAGGCAGCTTGTCCAAGCTCCTTAGCTAATGCTGGGTTTTGGATCAAGTACAACACCCCCTGAGCCAATGCGTGAGCATTCCCTTTTTCAACCAGTATTCCTGCGCGGCCATTGTCGAGCATTTCCGGCACACCCCCTGAGTTTGTTGCAACAATCGGCTTGCCGGCGGCCATGGCTTCGAGAACGGTCCGTGGGTTTGGATCGTCATCGGACGCCGATACGAAAACGTCAAATGATCCAACCAAACTGGGGATGTCATGCCGAAGCCCGGTAAAGATCACCCGATCCTCTATCTTCAACTGCTTGGTCAAGTTTCTTAGGTAAAGAGTATGATTCGTTCCGGAACGGTTCTCAACCTCGCTACCAACGATCACCCAGGTTCCGTCTATACCTTGCTTTTTTAATAGAGCAGCAGTCTGCAAGAAGAGATCATACCGCTTCCACGGAGCCAGTCTACCAACGATTCCAACAATAGGACGATCAGGCAGACGAAACTCCTGCAAAATCGACTCTCTTGCCCCTTCGGGCGCCACAAAGTCTGCTGGATCAATGCCATTGTATATGACAAGGGCTCTCGAATATGAATTCTCACCACCGAGAGCTTTCTTTTTAACAGCCTGCGATACGAATATTATACGTGTAGGCCAGGGAATCTTGTAAAATGATTGTGGCCATATTGTCCGAATGTGCCAAATAACTGGAATGCCAAAGATTTTGTTCAGGAACCATCCTGTCAAGTGGGCGTCCAGATTGTTAGTATGAACAATATCAATCTTTTCCTGTCTTATGATTCGGATAATTCTAAACGCATCGGCCAGCCGATACATTAACCGGTAAGGATTTACCGGTATCTCGCGGTTTCCAATGGAAATGCTGACGTAACGCTTTCGGAAAGTATAGGGAAATGTTCGTATGCCGGCTTTTACGGCCAGATCGAAGATTGGTCCAGGCGGACTAAGAAGAATAGGTTCAAAGCGTTCACGATTTAGATAACGCATCAGATAGTTCAGACTGTGCCCACCGCCACCAATCTC
>JACAEX010000014.1 GCA_013388635.1 Syntrophaceae bacterium
GGAGGGTTTGGACAAAGCTCAAGGGAGAAACCCTATTCATTGAGTCAGGCAAAAAGGTCATCGCTCAGTATCAGATCAAACACGATAGGTTGGATGAACCAAGGGACAATTCAAACTTGAAAAAGTAGGACAATTCAAATTTGGAATAACAAAAATTTTTGAATTTGATTTTTCATCCCATTTTTTATAGATTATCTCGTTTGCATCATTACTCCTCATCGAAGAGGGCTGGGATGGCTTACCCTTCATGGAAAATATGACCGTTTATAGCCCGCATGGAGAACTTTTCATATGCCGAAACGCGACGATATAAAGAAAGTGATGATCATCGGTTCAGGGCCTATCGTCATCGGTCAGGCCTGTGAATTCGATTACTCGGGCACCCAAGCCTGCAAGGCCCTTCGTGAGTTGGGATATGAGATCCTACTGGTCAATTCAAATCCGGCAACCATTATGACCGATCCTGGAATGGCTGATGTCACCTACATTGAACCCCTGAATGTACAGACGCTGAAGGAGATTATAGAAAAGGAAAGGCCCGATGCCATACTGCCCAATCTGGGTGGCCAGACCGGACTGAATCTTACAGCGGAACTGTCTCGAGAAGGCATCCTTTTCCTCTATGGTGTGAAGATCATCGGGGTCGACATCGATGCCATTGAACGAGGAGAAGACCGGATTGCATTTAAGGAAACAATGAAGAAGTTGGGCATTGACATGCCGAGAAGCAAACCTGCCTTCAGCGTGGAAGAGGCAGAGGAGATCGCCGCTGAACTGGGCTACCCTGTGGTCATCCGTCCAGCCTACACCTTAGGAGGGACAGGAGGGGGGCTGGTCTATAATGTGGAAGAATTGAAGACTGTGGCCAGCCGGGGCATCTCGGCAAGCCTGGTGGGACAGATACTGGTAGAGGAATCGGTCCTCGGATGGGAGGAGTTGGAACTTGAAGTGGTCCGCGACTCCAAGAACCAGATGATCACGGTCTGTTTTATTGAGAATGTGGACCCGATGGGTGTGCATACCGGAGACTCCTTCTGTACGGCACCGATGCTTACGATCTCCCCCGAATTGCAGAAACTCCTTCAGAAATATTCCTACGACATTGTGGAGGCCATTCAGGTCATCGGCGGGACCAACATCCAGTTCGCCCATGATCCCAAAACAGGAAGGGTGGTGGTGATCGAGATCAACCCCAGAACTTCAAGATCTTCTGCCCTTGCCTCCAAGGCCACCGGCTTCCCGATCGCCTTCATCTCATCCAAGCTGGCTGCCGGGATGACGCTCGATGAGATCCCTTACTGGAGGGAGGGGACATTGGAGAAGTATACCCCATCGGGCGAATATGTGGTGGTGAAGTTCGCCCGATGGGCCTTTGAAAAATTTAAGGATGCCCAGGACAAACTCGGCACCCAGATGCGTGCTGTGGGTGAGGTCATGAGCATTGGCAAAACATACAAAGAGGCCTTACAGAAATCGATCCGATCTCTCGAGATCGGCCGCTACGGATTGGGGTTTGCTAAGGATTTCCATCATCGTTCCCTTGCCGAGCTTATGGATCTCTTGACCGAACCCTCGAGCGAACGCCAATTCATTATGTATGAGGCCCTGCGCAAGGGTGCGAGCGTGGACGATCTCCATAAGAAAACCTTTATCAAGCCCTGGTTCATAGAACAGATGAAAGAGCTGGTTGAACTTGAAGAGGAAATACTCCAGTACAGGGGTCGGGCTCTGCCCGATGATCTATTGGTGAGAGCAAAAAAAGACGGTTTTTCCGACCGTTACCTCTCCCAGCTTCTCGGCCTCCCTGAGAAGGAAATTCGAGATCGCCGCATTTCCCTGGGCGTGGTTCAAGGCTGGGAACCTGTGCCGGTCAGTGGCGTAAAGAACGCCGCCTACTACTTCTCCACTTACAATGGCCCGGATAAGGTGGGGGTCAGCAAGAAGCCAAAGATCATGGTCCTGGGAGGAGGTCCGAACCGTATCGGGCAGGGCATTGAGTTCGACTATTGCTGTGTCCATGCGGCCTTTGCACTGCGGGATGAGGGGTATGAGTCGATCATGGTGAACTGCAATCCCGAAACCGTCTCAACGGACTACGACACCTCGGATAAACTTTATTTTGAGCCTCTTACCGTTGAGGATGTCTTGAGCATCTATGAAAAAGAAAAACCCGAAGGGGTCATTGTTCAATTTGGAGGTCAGACCCCCCTCAATATCGCGAACGAACTGGCCCGTGCCGGAGTGAAGATCATCGGGACTTCACCAGAGACGATCGATCTGGCAGAGGATCGGGATCGCTTCCGCCAGATGATGGCCAAACTGGCCATCCCCATGCCAGAATCGGGAATGGCCAGCGACCTTGAAGAAGCGCTTCGCGTGGCAGAAAGGATCGGTTATCCCCTCATGGTAAGGCCCTCGTATGTACTGGGAGGACGAGGCATGGAGGTGGTCCACGACGAGGAGATGCTCAAACAGTACGTCGCCGCAGCGGTGGGCGTGACGCCAGAAAGGCCCATCCTGATTGATAAATTTTTGGAAAATGCCGTTGAGACCGAGGCCGATGCGATTTCCGACGGATCCGATGCTTTTGTGCCAGCGGTGATGGAGCATATTGAACTGGCTGGCATCCATTCTGGAGACTCTGCCTGTGTCATCCCGCCGATCAGCCTCTCGCCTAAACATCTGGAGACCATCTACGAATATACTCGAAGAATTGCCATCGAGCTCCATGTGATCGGCCTGATCAATATTCAGTATGCCATTGCGAACGACCAGGTCTATGTCTTGGAGGCAAACCCTCGCGCCTCCCGGACCGTACCTCTGGTCTCAAAAGTCTGTAACATTCCCATGGCACGTGTGGCCACCCAAGTCATGCTCGGCAAAAAATTGAGTTCCCTCAACCTCAGGGCCAGAGCGATCAGACACTATGGGGTGAAGGAAGCGGTCTTCCCCTTCAATATGTTCCCTGAAGTGGACCCACTCTTGGGGCCTGAGATGCGTTCTACTGGAGAGGTTTTGGGCCTGGCCGACTCCTTTGGCCTTGCCTTCTTCAAAGCGCAGCAGGCGGCCCAACAGTTCCTTCCTCTCGAGGGAACGGTGCTGATCACTGTCTCAAGCAAAGACAGACCTGCTGTCCTCGAGGTTGCCAAGGAGTTTGATCGGCTGGGTTTCAAAATAAAGGCGACAAACGGGACGCACCGGTTCCTGGCTGAACATGGCATTCAGTCTGAACTGATCCTGAAGATGCACGAGGGACGTCCCAATATTGTCGATGGGATCAAAAACAAGGAGATTCAACTGGTGATCAATACACCCAGTGGCAAACTCAGTATCCATGACGATTCCTATATTCGTAAGGCAGCGATCAAGTATAAGATCCCTTATATTACAACCTTAGCTGCGGCAAGGGCTGCGGCTAAGGGCATCGCCGCTTACCGGCAGGGAAAGGGCAGCGTGCGCTCCCTCCAGAGTTACCATGGGGATATCCGTTAGCTCATCTGAGCGATTCAGCAGACTCGCCCTACATAGAAGTTGTGAAAACCGCTCAATTCAGTTTTTTGCGGAAGCCCTTGACATATCGGAATTAAAATGGCATAATACTAAATGTAGGTTGTAAGAAGTATCTGTTTGGATCATAAAGGGTCGCAAAAGTGCTTCTGAGAACTTTTGCGATTTTTTTTAGGACCAAGGCTATTACAACTTACTTGAACCTAAAGTGGAAAGGAGGTGAGTTGTAGTGGCCAAAGGTCGTGTCAAATGGTTTAATGAGAAGAAAGGCTATGGGTTCATTTCCAGAGATGATGGAGATGATGTCTTCGTTCACTTCTCGGCGATCAAGAGGGATGGTTTCAAGACCCTTTATGAGGGCGACGAGGTGGAGTTTGAAGTGTCCAAAGGGCCAAAGGGCCCTCAGGCAACCAATGTGGTCGTGCTGAGCTGACATAGAAACTCATTAACCCGAAAAAAGAAAAAGACCCCGGGTTTTCTTCCGGGGTCTTTTTTTGCCAGTCAACTTCCCTGTTTCTCAGAATATTCGGAGAGATCCGGAATTCATCTCCGAAATAATGAGAAGAAAAGGGTCAATAGGATGCTGATCAGAATCGACGTAGCGAGGGGAAAGTAAAAGGTGAAATTCTTCTTTCTAATGACAATATCTCCCGGAAGCCTTCCAATCCAGGGAATCTTCTCCGCAATCAATAAAAGCAGACCAATCCCGATGACGAACAACCCTACCAGAATAAGCATCTTTCCCAAAGAACCCAAACCAAACATCTCTCCTCCCCAATGCAAGTTCAAATATCAAAATCTAAATCAAGTTGTGGAATGGTGGAATGCTGGAATAATGATAGAAAAATAAAAACATTTTTTCGTCAACCCATTATTCCAATGTTCCATTTTCCCTTATCACCCTTTCGCCCTTTGCAAATATCTCTCCTTTTCAGAATAGATGCAGCCGCAATACTGCTGGCGATACAAACCCATCGCCTTCGATACCTCCAGCCCTCTTCTCCATCCCTGCCGGAAATCCTCATAGTAGAAAGGAACCCCGATCTCCTGGGCAAAACGCTCCCCCGTCTCACGGATCAGAGGATGGTCCTGGTGAGTGCTCTGAAGGAGCGTCGTTGAAAATCGATCGAATCCGCTCTTCTTTGCCTCCCTCGCAGTGGCCTCCAAACGAATCGCGTAGCAATATCGGCATCTCTCCCCTTCCCGATGGGCCACATTCCTCAAGAATTCCTCAAGGAGGTATTCATCTCGGTAGATCATCCTCAACCCCACCTTGTCAGCGTACTCTCTTAGCGACTCCAGTCTCCTCATATACTCCTGGTAGGGATGGATGTTTGGATTGAAGAAAAATCCTGTCACTTCATCTTCCCCCTTTCTCAGTCGCTCAAGGGGATAAATGGCGCAGTTAGCGCAACAGATGTGAAGCAGAAGTCTCATGCAAATTCCAATGGCCAAACGGTACGAGATTTAGATGCTTAAGACTTGGTCATCACTGGGTTATCGGTGCTTGAAATTTCGTGCTTGATGGGCTTTGTTCAGATTCTTTCCTCCGCGGTATCCCTAACTCTCTCTCAACCTCTAAGATCTTATCGGTCGTTTTGACGACCGTATCTGGGTTCAGGGAGATGCTATCAATACCACATCGGACCAGAAACTCGGCAAATTCCGGATAGTCGCTGGGCGCCTGGCCACAGATGCCGATCTTTTTGCCATTCTTCTTCGCCTTCTCAATCATCCATTGGACCATCCGTTTCACCGTCTCATCTCTTTCGTCAAAGATGTGAGAGACCTTTTCTGAATCGCGATCGAGGCCCAATACCAGTTGGGTGAGATCATTGGATCCGATCGAAAACCCATCAAAAATCTCACTGAACTCATCCGCCATGATCACATTGCTCGGCACTTCACACATCATATAGATCTCCAGACCATTTTGCCCCTGGACCAAACCGTATTTCCTCATCTCCGCGATGACCAACCTTCCCTCCTCCACCGTCCGGCAAAAAGGGATCATCAACTTGACATTGGTCAGGCCCATCTCGTCCCGGACCTTCCTCATGGCCAGACATTCGAGTCCAAATCCCTCCTGGTAGTCCTCATCGTAATAGCGGCAGGCCCCCCGGAAGCCGATCATCGGATTATCTTCCACCGGCTCGAATTCGCCCCCCCCGATGAGGTTGGCATACTCGTTTGTCTTGAAATCGCTCATCCGAACGATCACATCTTTCGGATAGAACGCCGCAGCGATCTTCCCAACGCCCTGCGCCAGCCGATCGATGAAGAAGAGTTTCTTATCTTCGTATCCCGCCGTCAGATGGTCGATCTCCTTTTTCGCATGTTCGTCCCTCAATTCATCAAAATGGATCAACGCCATCGGATGGATCCGGATAGAGTTGTTGATGATGAACTCCAGCCTGGCCAGGCCCACGCCATCATTTGGGATGAAGGAGAGATGGAACGCATTGTCCGGATTTCCCACATTCATCATGATCTTCGTCTGGGGTCGCTCAAAATGCTCCATGTCGAACCGCTTCACCTCGAAGTCGAGAATGCCCTCATACACCAGGCCTGTCTCCCCTTCTGCACAACAGACCGTAGCGCTCCGATAATCCCTCAGGATTTCACTGCCATTTCCCGTTCCCACCACACAGGGTATTCCCAGTTCGCGGCTGATGATGGCCGCATGGCAGGTCCTTCCCCCTCGGTCCGTTACGATCCCGGAGGCAATCTTCATGACGGGTTCCCAGTCCGGGTCTGTCATCTGGGTCACTAAGATCTCACCCTTTTTAAACCTCTCGATCTCCCTGACGCTCGAAATGACATGGATCGGTCCTGTGCCGATCTTCTCCCCGACGCTCTTCCCCTGGACCAGAACCCTTCCCTTCTCCTTCAGGATATAGGTTTCCAGAATACTTCTCTTTTGCTGGGATTTCACCGTCTCTGGTCTTGCTTGGAGGACAAAGAGCTGCTGTGTGATGCCATCTTTTGCCCACTCGATATCCATGGGCATGTAAGAACCTGCCTTTTTGGAATAGTGCTCTTCGATCTTCACCCCCCATTCTGCCAACAGGATAATCTCCTCATCGCTCAGGATGAAATTCGACCGATCAGATGCGGCGACAGGAACGTTCTTGGTCGAACTCTCTCCTTCCACCGCATAGACCATCTTGATCTCCTTGGAGCCGAGGGTCTTCTGAATGATCGGTTTGTATCTCTTCTGGAGGCAAGGCTTAAACACATAAAACTCGTCGGGGTTGATCACTCCCTGAACAATATTCTCTCCCAATCCGTAAGAGCCCGTGATATAGACGACGTCCGGAAAACCTGATTCCGTATCGATCGTAAACATCACGCCCGAACAGGCCTTATCCGACCTCACCATCTTCTGGATCCCGATCGATAGGGCTATCTGGAAGTGATCGAACCCTCTGTGGACTCTGTAGGAGATGGCTCGATTGGTAAAAAGAGAGGCGAAACATCGCTTGCAGGCCTGGATCAGGGCATATTCTCCTCGGATGTTGAGAAAGGTCTCCTGCTGACCGGCGAAACTGGATGTGGGAAGATCTTCGGCCGTTGCGCTGCTCCGAACGGCTACGTCCGTGTCCTCCCCATACTCCTTGCACAACTTCCGGTAGGCCTTAACAATCTCTTCGATGATCTCCCTTGGAAACTCAAGGCTGTAGATCAGTCTCCGAATTCGACTTCCCCGCTCGGAGAGATTCTCAACGTCCTCCACATTGACGTCCGAGAGGATCTCCTGAATACTCTCCCTGATCCTTGGCCTCCCCTTGGTCTCGTACCAATCCTGGACAATCCCTTCATCCAGAAGGGCATGGTAGGCGTGCACGGTCACCGCAAATCCGTTTGGAATGTTGACACCGTATTTCGAAAGTTCCCTCCGCATCTCTCCCAAAGAGGCATTCTTCCCGCCCACCAGTGGAAGATCCTTCAGCCCGACTTCATCAAACCAGAGAATGTAGGGTTTATTGGCCATAAGCCCTCCTTGGGATCGTATTCGTTCCGCTATACGAAATTTAGCCAAATCGCAGAATTCTGTCAAGACAAATGGCGATTGTTTTTTCCATAAGATATAATTATTGAGATGACTTAAAACCGAGCAAAGAGGACGAATCATGAAAAGCACGAAATATGTCTATCTCTTTGAGGAGGCAGACGGCACGAACAAAAAACTGTTTGGAGGAAAGGGCGCAGGCCTGGCTGAGATGACCCATATGGGGCTACCTGTCCCGCCTGGATTTATTGTCACCACGGAGGCCTGCCTTCGGTATTTTGAGAACAGAAAGAGGCTTCCAAAAGGTCTCATGGAAGAGGTTCAAGAAAACCTCAAGAAGATTGAAGAGAAGACCGGCAAGGTATTTGGAAGCTCCCAAAACCCCCTCTTCTTCTCTGTCCGTTCCGGTGCAGCCCTCTCCATGCCTGGGATGATGGACACCATCCTCAATCTGGGCTTAAACGACGAAACGATCGAAGGATTGATCCAGATTACCTCGGACGGCAGGTTTGCATACGATGCCTATCGGAGGTTCATCCAGCTCTTTGGAAAGATCGCTCTGGGTGTGGAGGAGAAGGAGTTCGACCAGATCCTCAACAGGATGAAGGAAAAAGAGAAGGCAGTCTATGACACCGATCTCGACGCCGATAGCCTCAAGGATGTTTGCGAACAATATCTCGGATTGATCAGGCGGAAGACAGGAACTCCTTTTCCCGAAGATCCCATGATCCAGTTGAGACTTGCCATTGAAGCCGTTTTCAAATCCTGGATGGGGAAGAGGGCCGTGGATTACCGAAGGGAATTCAACATCACCCCTGAGATGGCCAACGGGACAGCGGTCAATGTATGCACCATGGTCTTCGGAAACATGGGTTTCGATTCTGCAACCGGCGTGGCCTTTACACGAGACCCTGCAACCGGAGAGAACATTCTCTACGGCGAATACCTGGTCAATGCTCAGGGAGAGGATGTGGTGGCCGGGATCAGAACCCCCAAACCCATTCAAGAGATGAAGAAAGAGATGCCAAAGATCTATCGGGAATTGGAGCGGGTCCGGAGGGTCCTGGAAGAGCATTTCCATGAAGTTCAGGACTTCGAGTTTACCGTGGAGAAAGGAACCCTCTACATCCTCCAGACCCGGAATGGCAAGATGAACGCCCAGGCCATCGTCCGGACCTCGAAAGAGATGGTCGCTGAAAAGCTGTTCGACAAGGAGAAAGCCGTATCGAGATTGAAACCCAACGAGCTCGAGCAACTCCTTCACAAGCGGATCGATCCCAATTTCAAGGGAAAACCCGTGGCCATGGGCCTTGCAGCCTCTCCTGGCGCAGCTTCCGGGAAAGCGATCTTCGATGCCGATGAGGCAGAAAGGGTGGGCAAGCTCGGCCACCGGGTGATCTTGGTCAGGGAAGAGACAAAACCGGAGGACATCCACGGTTTCTTTGCGGCTCAGGGGATTTTGACGAGCCGGGGGGGAAAGACCTCCCATGCCGCAGTGGTCGCCAGGGGCATGGGCAAACCCTGTGTTTCGGGGTGCGAGGAGCTTCACATCGATCCCAAGGGAAGAGAGGCCACCATCCGGAATATCCACATCAAGGAGGGAGATTTCATCACGATCGATGGCTCCAGAGGCGAGGTCTACCTTGGAGAGGTCCCTACGGTCGACCCCGAGATCAGCGGTGACCTCCTCACCCTTCTGCGCTGGGCTGATGAAATCAGAACGATGGGTGTCCGGGCCAATGCCGATACTCCTGAGGATGCGGTCAAGGCAAGGCAACTCGGGGCTGAAGGGATCGGCCTCTGCCGAACCGAAAGGATGTTCAATGCGGTCGACCGTCTTCCGATTGTGAGGGAGATGATCTTGGCAGGATCGAAGGAGAAGAGGGCAGAGGCGATTGCCAAACTCCTCCCCTTGCAGAAAGGGGACTTCAAACTGATCTTCAGGGCAATGGAGGGGCTGCCCGTTACCGTTCGCCTCCTCGACCCTCCACTTCACGAATTTCTTCCATCGGCTGAAGAATTGGCCTCGGAGCTCAGAAAACTGGAGGAGATGGAGCGGGCCTTCTCCTCCATGGAGAATATCTCTGAGGCGATGAAGTTTGTCGACCCCTCCTTCCGGGAATCTCTCAAACCTCTCGAACATATGGTGGTCGATCTCAATGAGATCAAGGAGAAGAGACTTGACAGGAAATTGATCCGCAAACAGCAAGAAACCTTTCGCAAGGTGAAGGAGATGATGGAGGTCAATCCCATGCTCGGCCACCGCGGGGTCAGATTGGGAATCACCTATCCCGAGATCTACAGGATGCAGATCCAGGCGATCCTTGAGGCGGCTGCCGAATTGATCAAAGAGGGTCTCGATATTCAACCTGAGATCATGGTGCCTCAAGTCTGCACGGCTCAGGAGCTGAAGTGGGTCTATCAGTTGGTCAAGAAGATCCAGAAGGAAGTGGAAAGTCAATATCAGGTCAAGATTCCGTTCAAATTTGGAACGATGATCGAGGTGGTCAGGGCCTGTATGAGGGCAGGAAGGCTGGCAGAGGTTGCAGATTTCTTCTCCTTTGGAACGAACGACCTCACCCAGGCCACCTTCTCCTTCTCGAGAGAGGACGCGGAGAATAAATTTCTTCCCCTCTACAATGAGCGCAAAATCCTTCAGGACAACCCCTTTGAGGTTCTGGATGTGAAGGGGGTGGGAAGGTTAATGATGATCACCATCGAATGGGGAAGGAGGACGAAACCAGACCTGAAGATCGGGATCTGTGGTGAACACGGAGGACATCCCGAATCGGTTATATTCTGTCATAATATCGGAATATCCTATGTGAGCTGCTCTGTCCCGCGCCTCCCTGTTGCACGCTTAGCGGCTGCGCATGCCAGATTGCAGGAAAAGGAGAGGGAGAAAGAGAAGAGACCCCCTGGGAAGTTCGACCCCGACTACCCGTTCACCGTCTTCTTCTAACCTGAATTGAGCAATATCTCTGCTCTTAAGCCTGAACCCTTAGGACCTCCCGATCCCTTAATCTGACATAACCGCGGTGGGTGATCCTCAGGTGAGGGATCGCAGGAGAGCCCAGGGTGTCAACCGTGAGGATAGGCTTCTCCCACCTCGCCCCGTTCTCCATCAGGCACTGATTAAGCCTCTTGACCTCCTTCCCCACTTCCTTCATCGGCTTCAATGAGGCGAGGCCACAAAGGGGAGCTGGAAATTCTGCGACGACCTCCTCTCCGATCGCATAGACGCCTCCGCCGCCGATCTCCCTGAGCCTTTCGACAACCGTCTCCATCGATCGGGTATCACACCCGACGACGATGATGTCAGGGGTATCCCAGCACATCGTCGACCCATAAGCTCCTCTCTGAAGACCGAATCCTTTCAAAAACCCGACGAAACCCTCTTCACTTCCCGATCGATTTAGAGCGAGAGCCATGATCACATCCTTGGATCCTTCAGGATCTCCGAGGTCAATGATGTCTTCCCTGGTCACAAGTCTGCTCACAAGCTCCATCGCCCTCACCTTCCCTCTGGCGGGAAGAGGCGGAACGCTATAGCCATGAACCTTCACTGTGGCAAACATGGAGTCCGGAAAGAAGACCCTTTTCGGCTCCACCATGTTCTGGCCATCTCTGAAGATGACCTTTCCATGACAGATCACCCACTGGGGGGTAAATTCTTCTGGAGAAGGGATGATCACAGCATCTGCCATCCTCCCCGGCGAAAGGGAACCGAGGAGGTGGTCGAGACGAAAATGCTCGGCGACGTTGAGCGTCACCATCTGGTAAAGCAATCCAGGGGATATTCCAAGCGCTAAAGCCCTCCTCAGAGAGGCATCGAGATAACCTTCATTGAGAAAATCCTCCGGGTCCACCCCGTCGGTCGAAAGAACTAATCTTCTGAAGTCGATCCCCTTATCAAAAATCCCTCTGACTCCGGCCAACTCCCTTCGTATCGATCCCTCTCGAATCATCACCCAGTAGCCAAGCCTCAACCTCTCCAGCACCTCATCTTCGGTGATCGGTTCGTGACAGGAGGAGGGCCCAAAACAGGTATAGGCCTGAAGCTTTCTTCCTGATGCGCCTGCAGTATGCCCTTCGACCCTCTTGCCCTGCTCAACAGCAATGGAAGCAAGCTCCCTCACCCTCTCTCCCTGCAATTCTTTCAAAAAGATATTACTCCAGTAGATCTCACCCATCCCGAGACACCTCGGGCTTTGCAATAATGGGAGGAGGTCCTCATTGGCAGGAGCATTGATCTCTTCAGAAGAAGTGAGGCCGCACAAGGGTGCGACCGTATAATAGAAGCGGATGGGCTGTCCCTCAAGACCTCGGACAAGATATTCGATCCCCTCTCTTCCTACCACCGTGGCCAGCTCAATGGTCTCGGTGACCACTGTGGTCACGCCTGTCGGGATCACATATCTGACGAACTCTTCAATGCCGTACCGGTTGCTGATATGCGTATGCCCTTCTATCAGGCCGGGCAGAACAACCATCCCCTTGGCATCGATCACAACCCTCCGTTCCCCTCCGGGAGGATCGAGATCCGGCCCCACATAGGCGATGGCTCCATCCTTGATCCAGATCGACTGCCCTCTGATAAATTCCCTGGTGAAGACATTGAAGACAGAGCCGTTGGTGATAACCATATCCGGTGGGATATTCCCGAGAGCGACCTCGCTAAGGATTCTGCTCTGCTCGCTTTTCTTCACGGACGGTTTCATAACAAAAAGATGACTTCTCTGTCAAACGCCCGCACCTCGATATCCCTTGAAAACAGAGAGATCCCGGAAGGATTATCCCAAGACGCCTGCAGTAGAGAATACTAACAGGAAGAGACTGAAGGGTGAACGAAAGGGTGATTAACTCAAAAATGGAATTCCATGATATTCGTCTCTATATCTTCCTTGATCCGCATTATCTCATCCTTTGCGGCGAAGAAGGCATCGACGACCTTAGGGTCAAAGTGCCTTCCGCTCTCCTCTCTGATATAGTTGAAGGCCTCTTCCACTGAAAACGGCTTCACCCTGTAAGGACGTTTGGAGGTCAGGGCATCGAAAACGTCAGCAATCGCTGCAATCCGCCCGACCAGAGGGATCTTTGAACCTTTGAGGCCTTTTGGGTAGCCACTGCCGTCCCACCTTTCATGATGGGTCAGCGCAATGGTCTGGGCCAATTTGATGAACCTGGCACCCGAACCCGCCAGGATCTGTGCCCCCATAACCGTATGCTGTCGCATAATCTCCCATTCTTCATCATTCAGCTTACCGGGCTTGAGCAAGATGTGATCTGGAATTCCAATCTTGCCTGCATCGTGCATCGGGACCGTATAGAGAAGATCCTCCACGGTCTGTTTGCTCAGCCCCATCTTGCGGGCAACAGCCGATGCATAGTAGCTCATCCTTTTAATGTGATCACCGGTGTTCTCATCCCTATACTCCGCTGCCCGGCAGAGGTGGCAGATACTTTCGAGCGAGACCTCCCTGAGCTTCTTAAAGGCCTGCCTCAGCTGGGCCGTCCTTTTGGCAACCTCTGCCTCCAACTCCTTCTGATAATTCCGCATATGATCATTGTAGGCCTTGACCTTAAGCAGCGACTGGACCCTTGCTCTGAGTTCGCTCTTATCCACAGGCTTGCTCAGGAAGTCGTCGGCCCCTGCTTCCAGGGCCTTTACCCTATCCTCCACTTCGTTAAGGGCTGTCACCATAACAACAGGAATGATCCTGGTCTCATCCTCTCTCTTCAACTCTCTCGCCACTTCAAAACCGTCCATCTGGGGCATCATGATATCAAGCAAGATCATATCCGGAGGACTCTCACGCACCTTTTCAAGGGCCTCTCTCCCATTGCTCGCGGTGGCCACCTCGTAGCCAAAGGAGGTCAAAAGAAGCGTCATCAAACGCAGATTCCGATCTTCGTCGTCTACAACCAAGATCTTGGCTCTCTTATCCATGGACTCTTTTCCTAAGAATCTGAGCCTATTTTTGCATGATCATCAGACTGAGATGAACTTCTTCAGATTTGACCGGGGAGCATATTCCATACCCACAGTCCAATATTTTCGTAAGGCTATGAATTCATTACATTTATCAAGAATTCCAAAAAAAGAAGGGGACTTTTTGAATGCCCAATTTTGTCAACCCCCTGGCACATTTATATCACCCCTTCCATTCCGATTCAATCCTTTTTCAGGAAAAAAGTACGAATTCCGTGGGCTTATCGTCATGCCTTCAACTTTTCTTGACTTATTTGATGGAATGGATGAAAATTTCTGAATTAAGGGGTTAAAAAGGAGAATGAGCCCCGTTGATATCAAAGATCTCGATCTCCTCCTTGAAAAGGTGTATCGGGAGGGAGGGTACGACTTTCGGGGATACCGGCGAGGGACAGTGACCCGACGCCTGGAGAAGAGACTTCATGCTACAGGGAGGGAGACGTGCCAGGACTATATCCAATTTCTGGATACCCATCCTGAAGAGTATGAGAAACTCGCAGATTGTCTCACCATAAAGGTGAGTGGATTCTTCAGAAACTCGTATGCTTTTCACCAGGTCGCGCACCTGGTGCTTCCTGAATTGGTTTCAGAGAAGAGAAGACGAAAAGACCGGAGCCTGAGGGTGTGGAGCACGGCCTGCGCCCGGGGCCAGGAACCTTATTCGATTGCCATCCTGATAGCCGAATTCTTGGGATGTGAGCGAGAGAGGTTTGATATCTCGATCTACGCAACGGATATCAGTCGCACCGCTTTGAAGGAGGCCGAGGCAGGTAGATACTCTCCGAAAGAAGTCAATGGCCTTCCGAAGACGATCCTTAAAAATTATTTTAGCCACGCCGACGGCCATTACCAGGCAACCGCTGACATGAAACGATCGATCCACTTCTCCCATTTTGATCTGACCTCATCACCGCAACCTCCTTTTATGAACCTGGATTTGATCTTCTGTTGCAATATCCTGATATATCTTCAGAAACAGCTTCAGGAACATGTGCTTGATATGCTTTATCGTTCGCTCCGCTCCCAAGGATACCTGATCCTCGGAGAGTCGGAAACACTGCCAAACAGTCTTCGTACAAAGCTGAGCTGTTTAGATACGAAGGCGAGAATATATAAGAAGGTGTCGGTCTGCTTTTAAACCCGTTTCCCGAGTCTTGCCCACAGCGATCGGAAAAGGAGAGAGCGAGTCATGAAAAAGAGAAAGGGGATCACAAAAGAGAGTGAGGAGAGATACCGGAGAGAGACGATCGGGCATAGGCAACGCAAGGCATCACCGGTGAAGAGTGGACAGACGGTCAGCCGGCTCTCTCAGGAGAATGCCGTCATGGCTGAGATCGGCCGAATTATCAGCTCAACCCTGAACATCGAAGAGGTTTATGAAAGGTTTGCCGAAGAGGTGCGCAAGCTTATCCCCTTTGACCGAATTGTGATCAATACCATCAACGTTGAAAAGGGCACTGTCATGAATCTTTACATGGCTGGAAAAGGGGTCACAGGCCGGAAGGTTGGGGAGGTCTACCCTCTCGAAGGTTCAGGCAATGCCGAGATGGTTCGCACCCGCTCAACCATTCTGATCCAGACAGAAGATTTCAGTGAATACAAAGACCGCTTTCCCATGCTTTTGTCCACCTTTCAAGCCGGGTTTCGATCGATCATGAACGTCCCTCTCTTTTCAAAAGGTCAGCTGATCGGGGGATTGCTTTTGAGATCTTACAAACCCTATGCCTACACAGAAAAGGATGTGCGCCTGGCTGAAAGGGTGAGCAGTCAGATCGCTGGCGCCATAGCCAATGCGCTGCTCTTCGCTGAGCGCGAGCGGGCAGAGGAAGCATTGAGAAGGAGCGAGGAGAGGTACCGGACCATTCTCGAGGAGATTCAGGAGGGCTATTTTGAGCTTGACCTCTCAGGGAACTTCACCTTCGTGAATGATGCGGAGTGCCGGATCCTCGGATATCCCACCCGGGAGGAATTGATCGGGATGAACCACCGGCAGTGCGCAGGCGAAAACAGCGCCAAAAAGTTGGATCAACTTTTCAACGATATCTACAGGACAGGGGAACCGGTGAAGGGGTATGATTTGGAATTGATCAAAAAAGATGGGACAAGGGTATTTAGTGAAATTTCAATCTCTCTGATGAAGGATTCGCAAGGGAAACCGATCGGATTCCGGGGTACCTCCCGGGATGTCACCGAGCGCAAACGAATGGAAGAAGCACTGAAAAAGACCGACGACGATCTCAGGGAGTCGATTGAGGAACTTCGGGCCACCGAAGAAGAGTTAAGGGCAACCAACGAAGAGCTGCAGGCGGCCAATAAGGTGCTAAAGGAGACACAGGACCAGCTCATCCGCTCCGAAAAGCTGGCGGCGATAGGCAAGCTGGCCGGCGGGGTCGGGCACGAGCTCAGAAACCCCCTCGGAGCCATCAAGAATGCGGTCTATTACATAAAAGGGAAGGTGACAAATAGCGAATTGGCCAGGAAAGAGCCGAGGGTCTTAGAATTCCTTGAGATCATAGAGGATGAGATCAATTCTTCTAACAAGATCATCAGCGACCTTTTGAACTTTTCGCGCGTCGGCAAGCCGGCTGTCTCACCCGCTCAGATAGGGAAGGTGATGGAGGACGCCCTCTCTTACTTAACTTTCCCCGAACATATAGAGGTCATCAACAAGCTCGAGGCCGGTCTGCCCGAGGTGAAGATTGACAGGGATCAGATCCGCCAGGTATTCGTCAATATCCTTACCAATGCAATGCAGGCGATGCCCCAGGGAGGGAAACTGACGATAGACGGGAGAAAGGGGGAGAAATTCCTCGAAGTGGCCATCTCGGATACCGGTGACGGAATCTCGGAGGATGTGATAGGAAAGGTTTTTGACCCGCTCTTCACCACTCGAGCAAAGGGGATCGGCTTAGGACTGGCGGTTTGCAAATCAATTATGGAGAGGCATGGAGGAACCATTGAGGTGAAAAGCAAGTTGGGAGAAGGAGCTGTATTTACGGTAAAGCTCCCCCTGGAAGCCAATTGAAAAGGGATAAGGAGGTCATTCATGGGCCAGACAAACATCTTGGTCGTGGACGATGTTCGGAGCATGCGCGTCACTCTGGGAGGCATCCTGGAAGATAAAGGCCACAGGGTGGTCATGGTGGAGAACGGTTATGAAGCGATCGAGGCGGTGAAAAGGGATTCGTTCGATCTCATCTTTATCGATATCAAGATGCCGGGGATCAACGGGGTTCAGACCTTCAGAGAGATCAAGAAGATCGATCGCAAGGCTGTTGTGATTATGATGACCGCCTATTCCGTGGAGGATCTGTTGAAGGAGGCATTGGAGGAAGGGGCCTATGCGACCGTCTATAAACCCTTCGATGTCGACAGGATCATCGCCATCATTGAGGAGGTTCTTCGTGAAAAGACGCTGATCCTGGTGGTGGACGATAAGTTTAGCGACAGGGAGACGCTCAAGACCATACTCGAGGACAAGGGATACAGAGTGGCTACGGCAACGGACGGTAACGAGGCCATTGAAAAGGTCAAAACGAGGCATTACGATATCATCTTTCTGGATGTGGTCCTCCCCGGCATCGACGGAGTTGAGACGTTTGAACGGGTCAAGAAGATAGACCCCAGAGCAACCGTGATTATGATGACGGGCTATACCGTAGAGGATCTCGTTAGGAGAGCGGTGAGCGAGGGTGCCTATACCTGCATCTATAAGCCCTTCAATATGGAGAAGTTGATCGAGCTTGTGGAGGGCATCTCCAGGGAGAAGAAGAGATGATGCAAGAGGCGGCGAAAATTTTAGTGGTCGAGGACGAGGTCGGCTCGCGTCTGACCCTGAGCGGGATACTGGAGGATGCCGGATATGAAGTCACCGGAGCGGAAAAAGGGACCCAAGCTTTGGAATTGATAAAGGGCGGCAACTTCAATGTGATCATCACCGATATCAGATTGCCCGATGTCGGAGGGATGTCGATTCTGGAGTTGGCCAAGGAGGTCAACCCCGACGTGGCCGTGATCATCATGACCGGCTATGCCAGTATCGAAACTGCGGTCAACGCGGTGAACGAGGGAGCTTATGCCTATTTTGTAAAGCCCATTAACGTGGATGAAATGAAGACCGCCATCGTCAATGCCCTGAGACAGCAGAGGCTTTCCCGGGAGAACAAAAGGCTCGTGGACGACCTGCAGAGGTCCAACAAGTTGCTTTTCGAAGCGAACAGACAGCTGAGGGCTGCGACGGAGGCCAAATCCGCTTTTCTGGCTCACATGTCGCATGAGCTGCGCACACCGCTCAATGCCATCATCGGCTTCTCTGACCTGTTGCTCTATGGGATGGCGGGCGAGATCAACAGCCAGCAGAGGCAGTGTCTGGAAGATATCTTGAGCAGCGGGAAGCATCTGCTCAGCCTCATCAACGACATCCTTGACCTGTCCAAGGTGGAGGCTGGAAAGATCGAGATCAGGCCAGAGAGCCTGAGACTGGCAGATGTCGTCGATGACGCGGTCACGACCGTGAAGCCGATGCTCGATGAAAGCCGACACGACCTGGCGATCAGCATTCCTGAAGACTTACCCCTGGTCTACGGCGATAGAAACCGACTGAAGCAGATCCTTCTCAACCTGTTGAGCAATGCGATTAAGTTCACCCCTGACGGCGGAAAACTATCCATTGAGACCGTCAGGAAGGGCAATCTCTGCCAGGTCAGCATGGTCGACAATGGGATCGGTATCAGGAAGGAGGATCAGGCCTCCATATTCGAACCCTTCACCCAGGTGGATACCCTGCCCGGAGAGAAGAAGCAGGGCACAGGACTGGGCCTGGCGCTGACCAAACAACTTGTCGAGCTGCTCGGAGGAAGGATATGGGTGGAGAGTGAGTATGGCCAGGGAAGCCGGTTCACCTTTACCATCCCCTTTGCAGAAAAGGAAGCGGCGTCTGAATGAATAAGAAGATCCTGATCGTGGAAGACAATCCTCAGAATATGAGACTGGTGGAGATGGCCCTCAGCACAGGGAGCTACACCCTGCTCGAAGCGACGAACGGGGAAGAGGCATTGGAGGTGGCCAAGAAAGAACATCCAGACCTGATCATCATGGATATCCAGCTTCCCAAAATGAGCGGCCTGGAGGTGACCAGAAAACTCAGGGAGATCCCGGAGTTCACCCAAACGCCTATCATTGCCGTCACGGCCTATGCAATGAAAGGAGACGAGAAGAAGGCCCTGGATGCCGGATGTAATGCCTATCTCTCCAAACCTATCAGTGCTCGCGACCTGCCCAACCTGGTTGCAAAGATGCTGGCTCGAAGACAAGAAGAAAAGGAATGATGCCATTCTGAGGAGGGACTCAATGAAGATCAACCCGCAGATTTACAGGGAGTATGACATCCGGGGGGTGGTCGATAAGGATTTGACCCCTGAGATCGTCAGAAAGCTGGGCCAGGGCTTCGGGAGCCATATGGCTGCTCAGGGCCGATTCAATCTCGTAGTGGGCAGGGACGGAAGGTTGACCTCAAAGGCCTTCAGGGACGCCCTGACCAAAGGTCTAACCTCTACAGGATGTAACGTTGTCGATATCGGCCTCTGTCCGACTCCGGTCTACTATTTCTCGATTTTTCATCTCGATCAAGAGGGTGGGATGATGGTCACGGGAAGCCACAACCCTCCTGAATTCAACGGGTTCAAGATATCGGTTGGAAAGAGCACCATCTTTGGAGAAGAGATCCAGGCCCTGAGGCGATTGATCGAGAAGGGAGAATTTCTCAAGGGGCAGGGGACCGTTTCGGAAAAGGAGATCATCCCGGCTTATCAGGAGCATATCAAGAAGGATATTCGCCTTCGAAAGAGACTCAAGGTCGTGATCGACGCAGGTAACGGAACCGCAGGGGTCGTGGCCGGCCCGCTTCTCCGTGATCTGGGATGTGAGGTGGAAGAGCTCTATTGTGAGATCGATGGCCGATTCCCGAATCACTTCCCCGATCCCACTATCCCGGGAAACTTAAAGGATCTGATCGAACGGGTGAAACAAACCGGCTCAGATGTCGGAATCGGTTATGACGGAGATGGAGATCGCATCGGCGTCGTAGACGAGACCGGGAACATCCTCTGGGGCGATCAACTGATGATCCTCTTCTCCAGGGAGATCCTGAAGGAGCGAAAGGGAGCTACGTTTGTGGCTGAGGTCAAGTGCTCTGAAAATCTATTCGCCGACATCGAAAAACATGGTGGAAGGGCGATCATGTGGAAGACGGGCCATTCCTTGATCAAAGAGAAGATCAAAGAGGAAAAGGCGGTTCTCGGCGGAGAGATGAGTGGCCATATCTTCTTCGCAGACCGATATTTCGGCTATGACGATGCCATCTATGCCTCATGCCGTCTTGTTGAACTCCTTTCAAAAACCGATAAACGATTGTCCCAGCTTCTCGGCGACGTGCCAAAGACCTTCATCACTCCGGAGATTCGGGTGGACTGCCCGGATGAGATTAAATTTGAGGTGGTCGAAAGGGTGAAGGAGGCGCTGAAAAAAGATTATCCGATTATCGACGTGGATGGGGTCAGGGTTCGATTTGAGGATGGATGGGGGCTGGTGCGGGCCTCGAACACGCAACCGGTACTGGTGCTCAGGTTTGAGGCCTCAACCGAAAAAAGACTCACCGAGATCAAAAAATTCGTTGAGGAGAAGGTCAAACAAACCGTCTCAGCTTTAAAATTCTAAATCCGAAGCACGAAATTCGAGACAAATTCAAATGTGATGGTCTCGTAAAAAGTCAAAAAGGGAAGAAAGGGTCATGCTGAACTTGGCTCAGTATCTAACACTATCAATGCATTACGAGACCCTGAAACAAGTTCAGGGTGACAAATGGGGACTTTTTACGAATTCATCATAATTGAATTTCGGACTTATAAGCTGGTTGTCCCGATTAAGGAGGTTTAGATTAATCTCTACCAGGCCATATTTCTTGGCGTCGTTCAGGGGCTGACCGAATTTCTTCCCGTCAGCAGCTCCGGCCATCTCGTCTTCTTCCAATCCCTTTTCGGTCTGAAAGAAGCTCCGGTCTTCTTCGATGTGATGCTCCATTTCGGAACCCTTCTGGCGGTGATCATCTACTTCTCGAAGGATATATGGAGAATCATCGTAGGAACAGGATCGGCCCTGAGGGGAAAGGGAGGGGAGGACACAAAGCTCTTTCTCTGGATCGTGCTTGGAACGGTCCCTGCTGGTCTGGCAGGCATCCTTTTCAAGGATTGGTTTGAATCTCTCTTCTCAAAACCAAAATGGGTCGGCGGAATGCTGATCCTTACGGCCCTCGTGCTCTATCTGACCCGTTACACGAAGAAAGAGGGAAGGCCATTAGAAAGGATGAAATGGTTCGATTCGGTCCTGATCGGGATCGCCCAGGCCGTAGCGATCATCCCTGGGATTTCCCGGTCAGGGATCACCATCTCAACAGGGCTTTTCTGTGGCCTGGATCGGGAACTCTCCGGCAGGTTCTCTTTTCTCCTCTCGGTCCCGGCGATTCTCGGCGCCACCCTCCTGGAATTTAAAAAGATCGACCCCGGCCACCAATTCTGGGCCGTGCTTCTGGGAACGCTCCTCGCATTCGGCGTGGGAATATTATCGTTGACCTTTTTGATGAAAATGATTAAGCTGGGAAAAATTGCAGGTTTTTCGTATTACTGTTGCGGGTTTGGGGTAGTGATGATTATATTAACATGAGAGGTAAAAATAAAGAAGGGGAGGGATGGCTATGAGAATCAGGGATGTGATGACAAAAAATCCGATTACGGTCGACAGTGAAACACTGGTGATCGACGCCCGAAAGATCATGCAGGAAAATAACATCCGGAGGCTTCCGATCGTGGACAAGGGGAAATTGGTTGGCATCGTTACCCAGCACGACCTGCTCGAGGCCTCGCCTTCTCCTGCCACATCGCTGAGCGTCCACGAATTGAACTATCTTCTTTCAAAAATGAAGGTCAAGGAGATCATGAAGAGGAACCCGGTGACCATCAGTCCGGACACTCCTTTTGAGGAGGCCCTGAAGATCGGACAGGAGAAGAAGATCGGCTCGTTCCCCGTGGTTGAGAACGGAAAACTGGTCGGGATCGCGACCGAATCGGACATCGTCAGATTTATGAGCCGTGCCCTGGGGATAAGGGAAGAGGGATCGAGGATCACCATCGAAGGGTTGCGTGGTAAGTTAGGCGATCTCGAAAAGATCATTTCGATCGTGAACCAGCATAATACGATCCTGTTAAGTATGATCTCTCTGCCTCGACCGGAGAAGAAGGACTGGATGATCGTGCTTCGATTGAAGACGACCGACCCCGATCCGATTGTCCAGGATTTCAAGAAGGCCGGTTTCAATGTCACCTATTCAGCCTGGTTTCGCTGTGAAACCGGGGCGAAGTGAGAAGCCTGAGGGCTTAATCCTTCCGTGACGTTGGATCGAGGGGTTCGTCCTGACCTTTGAGAAAGAAGGAGTGGACGGCAAGGGCAAGCTTCCTGTTCATTTTGGGCGCCTTCTCCAGGGCTTCCAGGCTTGCCTGCCGAATCTTGTCAAGGCTTCCGAAGTGTCTCAGGAGCTCCCTCTGCCTGGTCTTTCCAATGCCCGGGATATCGGCCAGGGCTGATCCTATCGTCTTCTTCCTCAGCTTCTTATGGTAAGTGATGGCGAAGCGGTGGGCCTCATCCCGGATCCGGTCGAGTAGATGGAGAAGGGGTGAATCTCTCCCCAATGGGAAAGGCTCCTTGAACTGCGGGTGAAAGACCTTTTCCTCCATCCTCTGCCCTCCGGAAGGACCGGACCCCCGAACAGTCCTCTCTTTGGCCAGGCTGATCAGATCGATCTCCTTGATCCCCAGCTCCTGAAAGACCTGCTGGGCTACATTGAGGTGCCCCCTGCCTCCGTCCAGTATGACCAGATCCGGAAGGTCTTCCTCCTCAACCGCCCTTTGATATCGGCGGAGCAGAACCTCATACATCATACCGTAATCGTCTGAGCCTTCGACTGTCCTGATCCTGAAATGGCGGTATCGCTCCCTTGCAGGCCTCCCTCCTTCAAAAGAGACCATGGATCCCACTGCCAATTCTCCCTGGAGATTTGAGATATCGAAGGCCTCGATCCTCCGGGGAACCTTTCTCAGACGAAGCTTCTCCTTCAAGGCCTCGAGAAGTCTCTCTTCGTCCTTTCCCAATGCATCTTCTTTGAAAAGAAATTGCTTGGCATTCTCACACGCCATTTGAAGAAGATGTTTCCTCTCTCCCTTTACAGGGACGAAGATCCGAACCCTTTTCCCTTTGACCTCGGTGAGCTGCTCTTCGAGCAGGGTCTGCTCAGGAATCCTCTTCGGGATCAAGACCCGGTCAGGGATGAACCTCCCTTCACGATAGTATTGGACAAGAAATGAGGAAAGGACCTCCTCATCTGGAAGGCCGGAAGATGAAAGGACAAAACCCTTCCCTCCTAAGAGTCTTCCTCCCCTGACGAAAAGCGGGTGAATGGCAACCCTGTGGTCTTGGAGGTAAAATCCGATCACATCCTGGTCTGAGAAGTCCCGGGAGACGATCTTCTGTTTCTCGATCACCCTTTCAATATGTTGAATCTGATCTCGAATCTTAGCAGCGGCTTCAAAATGGAGTTGTTCCGATTCCTGCTCCATCTTCTTCTTTAGCCTTTCAATCAGATCTTCGTTCTTTCCCTCAAGAAACATCCTCACCTGCTGGACAACCCCCTGATATCGGGTCTTCTCCACCTTCCCGCAGCAAGGCCCGAGGCATCGGCCCATCTCATAATTGATACATGGCCGCAGCCGATGGCTAAATTTTGTATCGAGGCAGGTCCGGATGGGAAAGAGCCTCCGGACCAGTCTCAAGGTCTCCTTGAGAGAGGTGGCAGAGGGATAGGGTCCGAAGTAGAGGGAGTCGTCTTTCTTGATCCGCCTCACAATGGTCAGGGTTGGAAATTCATCCTCCACGGAGAGCCTGAGACAGGGGTAACTCTTATCGTCCCTCAGCTTCACGTTGTAGCGAGGACGGTGTTCCTTGATCAGGTGGTTCTCCAGGATCAGGGCCTCTTTCTCTGTATCGGTGACGATGGTCCCAACATCCGCCACCTTCTCGATCATCGTCAGGGTCTTTGTGTCCTTTCCAGTCGGTTTCTGGAAATAGGAACTGACCCGGTGTCTGAGATTGCCCGCCTTCCCCACATAGAGGATCGTTCCCTTATGATCCTTGAAAAGATAAACACCCGGGCTGGTGGGCAGATGCTCAATCTTCTGATCCAAAGCCTTCATATCTGATCTTAATTATCTCAGATTATGGAAGAAATGCAAACACCCGGAAGGTCTGCTCTCTAATGCCGATGCTACAACAATTATAAAGAATTACGTTGGAACTTTGGATTTTGAAATTTGAACTTTAGTTTTGGGTTATCTCATCTTTAACTCCATCTCTTCAAGGCGATGGATCTTATCCCGGATCTCTGCAGCCCTCTCAAATTCCAACCGACTCGCTGCCTCCTTCATCTCTCTCTTCAGCCTCTGAATCATCGAAGGGATCTCTTTGATGGGCACATACCCCTCCTTGATATCGGAAACAGCCGGAACGCTGAAGTAGTCCGCCTCATAGATCGAGGACAGGATATTTCGGATCGATTTCTTTACGGTCTGCGGCGTGATTCGGTTAACCCTATTGTACTCCTCCTGAATCCTTCTCCTCCGATTGGTCTCCAAAATCGCCTGGTCCATAGCGCTTGTCATCTTATCCGCATAAAGGATCACATGGCCGTTCACGTTCCTCGAGGCCCGGCCAAAGGTCTGGATGAGCGATTTTTCAGACCGAAGAAAACCCTCTTTGTCCGCATCTAAGATGGCCACCAGGGAGACCTCTGGTAAATCAAGGCCCTCCCTCAGGAGATTGATGCCGATGAGGACATCGAACTTGCCCAGGCGGAGGTCTCTGATGATCTCCACCCGGTCAAGCGTGTCGATATCGGAATGAAGGTATTTGACGCGGATCCCGAGGTCGGCGTAGTATTCGGTCAGGTCTTCTGCCATGCGTTTGGTGAGCGTGGTGACCAGAACCCGCTCTCCTCTCCTGATGCGTCTCTGGATTTCTTCTAACAGATCATCAACCTGGCTCCTGGCAGGCTTGACCTCGACAGAGGGATCGCTCAGCCCTGTGGGACGGATGATCTGCTCCACGACTCGGCCCTTGCTCATTTCGATCTCGTAGTCGCTCGGGGTTGCCGAGACATAGATGACCTGATGGGTGCGCTCCTGAAACTCCTCAAACATCAAAGGACGATTATCCAGAGCCGATGGCAGACGAAACCCGTACTCCACCAATGTCTCTTTCCGGGATCGGTCTCCCCGATACATCCCGATCAACTGAGGAATGGTGACATGGCTCTCATCGATAAACAAGAGGTAATCCCTGGGATAGTAGTCGAGGAGGGTCGGAGGAGGCTCTCCGGGTTTTCTTCCTGTCAGGTGCCGGGAATAGTTTTCTATGCCCTGGCAGTAACCGAGCTCCTCAAGCATCTCCAGATCGAAATTTGTCCTCTGCTCAAGCCTCTGGGCCTCTAAGAATCGGTTCTTCGATTTAAACCACGCCACCCTCTCCTTCAACTCTTCTCTGATATTCTGAATGGCGATCCGCATCCGGTCTGGAAAGGTGACATAGTGGCTTCCCGGGTAGATGGGGACTTTATTCAATGGCTGAATCACCTTTCCTCTGATCGGATCGATCTCCGCAATCCTCTCGACCTCATCCCCAAAGAGCTCGATCCGGATGGCTCGGTACTCCTCATGCGCTGGAAAAACCTCGATCACGTCGCCCCTTACGCGAAACGTCCCCCGATGAAAGTCCATATCGTTTCGCTGATACTGGATCTCCACTAATTTTGAGAGGATCTCTTCCCGGGAAATGGCCATCCCTTTTTCGAGATAGAGGAGCATTCCGTGATAGGCTTCTGGAGACCCCAGACCGTAGATACAGGAGACACTGGCCACGATGATGACATCGTTTCTCTCAAGGAGCGATCTTGTGGCTGAGTGCCGCATCTTGTCGATATCCTCATTGATCAAGGTATCCTTTTCAATATAGGTATCGGTCGATGGGATATAGGCTTCAGGTTGATAATAATCGTAATAACTTACAAAAAATTCAACGGCGTTCTCTGGAAAGAGCTCTTTGAACTCTCCGTAGAGCTGGGCAGCCAGGGTCTTATTATGGGAGATGACCAGGGTGGGTTTCTGGACCTTCTCAATCACATTGGCCATGGTGAAGGTCTTCCCGGAACCGGTCACCCCTAAGAGGACCTGGTGCGGGATTCCCTTCAGAACGGCCTCGCTTAACGCCTCAATGGCCTGAGGCTGATCGCCTTTCGGCTTGAAGTCGGAGACCAGCTTAAAACGATTCATGGAATCATTCTACAATACAATAAAGGAGAATAGAAGGGAAAGGAGGGAATTATATTGTTTTGAAGATAAAAGCCTCGCCAAGAGGAACCTTCCAAAGCACAATCTCTTTATCCGGATATTTCTCTTTGGCCTTTGTGTAGACAACCTCCGGATCTTCATCTTCGCATACTAATTCTTTGCCTTACTATAGAAGAGATGTATTTGTCTTCGTATTGACTTAGATCCGCTTTTGTAAACCAGTTAAAGGTCTCATCCATCGTCCAATCACCTCTCTTTTATGGTTCATCATACCATAGTCTTAATCTTAGCGGCCAACGATCAAGCGCAAACGAAACCTTTGGTTTGTTTGTTAACCGTTTGTGCTGTGTTAACAGATGTATGACCCGCTTTTCAGGCAGCCTCTAATTTTCGCTCATTCTGTCACTATAGCATAACAGGTACCCCTGGAACCTCCTTTGACCCACGATAATCAACTCGCATGAGACGATCCCAGCCCGATTTGCCATAATATCTGATAGATCCCTTCTCTTTCACGATCTTGAACCCATTCGCTTGCAACAGCTTCACGAGTTCGCTAAATTTCATTCACCACTCCAAAAATATTATACCATGAAAAACATATCACATGTCTGCTAACGTTCAGGGCTAAAAGAAGTGCGACAGCATTTGGATGTGGATCTTTTGGCCGATGTTAGGTGATGTGTTTTCTTAATTCAATCGAAAGCGGTTTCTGCTCTTTTAGTGCGCTAGCCTTCAGTATGGAAAACCCGATAATGTTTCCCTCTTCATCGACTTTTTCTATCACCGCGTCGTTGTCAGTTTCTTTAAAATAACCGGCTTTTCGTTCAAAGAGAACTTCAAGGTAGTCTCCCTCTTTGTCGTACCAAACTTTTATCGCTTCCACCATAGTGTTTCACCTCTCTTCATGGTGTCAGTAAAATATGCAGTTAATATGAAAAGGTCATCACCTCTTACCTTAACGGTAACACATAAGTATTTTTCACTAACAGGGGTTCCTGAATAACGCCTGGAGAAAGGCTCCGCTTCCCAATCTGTTCGTCATCCGACAACGACGTCAGGGTTAACCAATGTCTCTGCTATTTTATCAATCTGACCAGACATTTCTGGATGGTCAAGCTCGGTATGCTCCAGACGCTCATCCGTCAAGCGGATATTTCTGTTGAAGACATCTTCAAACCACTTCATTTTTTAGTCCTAATTTATCCGTATTTTTCACGTAAACATGTCGCCTAACTCGTTCACATCCGAACTTAGGTCCGGATATACCGACTCTGGCGATACCCCAGAATCCCTATGCCTCTGATAAATATTGTCACTCATCACCCCCCTTCTCTAATTCAAGGATGTCTAAAGGGCTCAAGATTTTTCCCAGGCTTTTCGTGCTCACGTGAGCAATTAAAACAAGCTCCCTTCGGAGGTCCTCAAAGGCAATTTTCGGATACACTCCCGATTCTAATCCCCCTTCATCCCCCTTAACTTAAGGGGGGAATGGAGGGTTAATGTTCTGTTGGTATTTGGAAAACCCGAATGTTTTTGGTCAGGATGCCATCTCCGACCAGCAAGGGTCTTAACCTTTTCAACCAGGAGGGGATCATAGGGGAAGGAGACGACGATATGACCAGACGGATGGATCATTTGAGATTTGAATTCTGGCCAACACGCACCCTCCTTTTAGAGTTAAGGGAAAACGGATGAGAAGCGTATGTTTTTACGCACAAATTATCATAACCGCAAAATATGTCAATTCTTTTTTGTGCTCGGGTGTGTGGAAGGGAAAACAGATGGTGACAAGCGGGGCAAGCCTTGCTCAATTTGTCATTCCTGGCTTGACCAGGAATCCAGGGTTTCCTGTGAAAACAGGAACCCAGTTTTACACGTTCCTGGTTCCCTGCCTACACAGGGACAGAGCCTGGATTCCCGCCTTCGCGGGAATGACGTTACAGCTTGTCAATTAAAGACTCGTTAGTAACAATAAGGACACGACCCCGAATCTTTGACCCATTACTGTAATACCCGTAACAGGTCTTTGACGAAAAGGCAAATCAGCCTATTCGCCAGCTGAAATACTATGTCATTTTAATATAGGGTTTACGGGAAATCCCGATCGTATAGGACTCAAACTTCTCTATCAATGCCCGACATTCCGGGTTTTGCTCGTGGGTGGGCATAACCGTTTTCATGGTATGGATGTCGGCGAAGTCCATTGTCTTGATAAAGGCATCTTCCCCCTCGGCTTGCCACACGTCATAAGCCAGACAACCATGGGATTCCCACCAGGGTTTCGTCCCGGATTTTACAAACTCCAGGAACTCGGCCTGCTTCTCCTTGGGAACTCTAAACGTGAACACAACCTTGACCATATGTGGCCTCCTTTCTAAGAAACCGTGCCGTAATTAATGAGAAACTGCTTTGCCTCCGACATGGGACAGGCGGTCAGGTGACGAAGCTTTAGGGCGGAAACCTTTTATCGTCCAGCTCCCGGGTCTCAAGTTCATGAAAGGGATCCCATTTCCAAGAAGGACGATGACCCATCACTCTAAACGACCGCATCCTAAAGTTGAGGAGCCTGAGCGTGTGTCCCGCTGACGTCGACCGCCTGCCAGAGGTTGCAAAGGATCATGTTGCTGGTGCGATCCCGATCCGCTTTGCATTAAGATAGTAAATCTTCTCTTTTTCTCTTTGAGAGAGGTTGATCCGCTGAAGAAAACGCATGCAGGGATCCATCTCTTCAAATGGATAATCCGTACCGAGGAGGATTCGATCGATTCCCATGGCTTCATAAGTGCATCGAAAGGCAGGCTCATAATGGTTTCCGCTGGTTGCCACGAATATGTTGCTTCGCAAATACTCGCTCGGCTTCTTTGAAATCTTCGGCCTCAGATTCGGGTCAAAGGGCCTGAGGTAAGCCCAATCCACTCTCTCCATAAAGAAGGGGAGGCCTTCTCCGAGGTGTCCAAGGATGACCATCAATCTGGGAAATTCATCGAAGATGCCAGCATAGATCATACGGAAGAGGCATAACAAGACCTCAAATCCAAAGCCGAAAGGAGGGCCCGCCAGAGGAAATCCATATCTATCCGCCTGTGAATAGGCTGAGACCGTCGGATGGAGATAGATGGGGACATTCAGTCTCTCTGCCCTCTCAAGGATCGGTCGATACTGTTTTTCATCTAAATAGGAGTCTCCATAATGGGCATGGGTATTCCAGCCAACAAAACCAAGATCCTTGACGCATCTTTCAAGTTCATCCGCCGCCTCTCCGGGCCGTTTGGGAGCCAATGCAGCAAACCCCATAAACCGGTCCGGATATCGATGGATGACTTCTGACAGGGCATTATTGGTCTCTACTGCCAGGGCCGACCCTACCGCGGGGTCCAGCTGTTCAATGCCAGGGGCGGCCAGACTGAGGATCTGGATATCCACTCCTGATGCATCCATTCTCTTGAGCCGGCCCTTGCCATGATCTAACAGAGACTCAAGCAAGGGATCGCCAAAGGGCTGTACCACCTCTTCGTTATACCAGAGACGCCGGGAATGGTTCTGCGCATCCTCAACGAATCTCGGATATCCCTTATTCTCTGAGAGCGTTTTCAGATATTTTTCTGTCCAAAAATGGGCTTCAAAATCGATTTTCTTCATCTCTCCTTCCTTTCCTTATACTTTCCTCTCTGCCCAAGAGACTACTTGCGCCGGGGAGAGAGAAACTCAAACCCGAGTTTTTCCTGAACGGTGCCCATGATTCCTTTTGGGGCGATCAGGATGGCTCCGATCGCAATCGAGCCCAGTATCAGCAAACTGACGTTTGGATATTCGGAAAGCCACTGGTGGAGAAACACATAGAGGAAGGAACCGATGATCGGCCCCTCAATCGTTCCGATTCCTCCGATGATTGTGATAAAGACCATCTGGACGGTCCAATCGATTCCGAAGGCGCTGTAGGGTTGAATAAAGATATGATGAAGGTACATCACGCCTGAAACCGCACCGGTTACGCCAGCACTGATTAAGAAACAGCAGAGCTTACAGCGGAAGATATCGACCCCCAAGGTTTCGGATGCCGTCTCTTCATCCCGGATGGCCATTAAACCCAGGCCGAGCTTGGACCGGAGAAGGAAATAGACGAGCGCAACGGAGGCCACTCCAGCCCCCAGAGCAGTGAAATAGATGGTGTTGAATGAAAGGGCATAAGTGGGCTTGACGAAGAGGCCCATGCCATATCCTACATACTTCCAATTACTGAAAAGGATCCGGAGGGTCTCGGCGACCGTCCATGTCCCGATAGCAAAATAGACCCCCCTCATTCTAAAAATGGGCGCAGAAATCAAAAGGGCGAAGAGGACGGAAACCGTCCCTCCAAGGATGATGCTCAACCAGATCGGAAACCCGTAGTATACCGAAAAGACAGCAAGGGCATAGCCTCCCAGGCCAATGAAGGCCTGTTGACCGAGAGAGATGAGGCCGGAATAACCAGCGAGGAGGTTCCACATCTGGGAAAGGGCAAGGTTGAGGGAGAAGAGGAGTACCAGTAAGATCCAGTAACGAGACGCCCAGTAGGGAAGGGCGATCAGGCCGAGTAGGATCAGGATGATTCCGATGAATCGGCGTGACCGAAGAAGTTCCATTCTCCCTATCCCTTTGCGAAAAGGCCAGTGGGTTTGAAGGTGAGCACAATCAACAGGATCAAATAACCACAAAGGAGCTGAAACCCGGCGCCTAAGAAATGAGCCCCCAGAATCTGAGCCAGACCGAGGATCAGCCCCCCTAAGAAAGTCCCTAACAGGCTTCCCAGACCACCGACGATGACCACGCCAAAGGCGATGATCAGATATTCAGGGCCGGTGTGGGGATAAAAGGTAAAGGTCATTCCTACCAGGACTCCTGCGATAGCGGCCGTTCCAGTGGCAATGCCCATAGCAAAGCTGTAGATCGTTCTCGTGTTAATCCCCATCAGTTGGGCAGCACCCTCATCATCCGAAGCAGCCCGGATAGCCTTCCCCATATAGGTCCTGTTAAAGAATCGGCTGAGCAGGGCGATCGTAATCAGGGAGACAATGAAATCCACAAGATAGACCAACGGAATATTGAGAAAGCTGCCGAGAGAGATGGTTTTGACAGAGATCGAAGTCATCAATGTCCTGGCATCCGGTGTAAAGACCAGGAGCAATAGATTCTGCAGGATGATCGAGAGGCCAAAGGCCACCAGAAGGGGAGGGTTCATCCCCTTACCCAAGACCCGGTTCAACAGGCAGTATTGAACGATAAATCCGATCAGGGCCATCACCGGAATGACCACGATCAACGTGAGCAAGGGACTGATCGGGAAGAAGGTCATGGTGACCAGGCTCAGATAGCTCGCCAAGATGACCAGGTCGCCATGGGCCAAATTCACCATGCGTACAATGCCGAAGATCATCGACAATCCAATTCCAATGATCCCGTAAAGACCCCCGAGGAGAAGGCCATTGGTGATTGGAGCTTTCAGTTCATTTAAGAAGGAGAGCATGGCTTTAACGTCCTACACTCCGAAATAGGCCTTTCGAATGTCCTCCTGGGACAGCTCGCCAGGCCTGCCTTCAAGACGAATCTTCCCAGACTGCATCACATAGACCTTATGGCAGGCCTTCAGACTCCTCTGAATATCCTGTTCCACTAAGAGTGCGGAGATCCCTTCTGAATGGATCTGTTTCACCGTCTGATAGATGTTCTTGATCACCAGAGGAGCCAACCCCAAAGATATCTCGTCCAAAAGAATAAGTCTGGGTTGGGACATCAGGGCCCGGCCGATGGCCAGCATCTGCTGTTCCCCTCCACTGAGTGTGATGGAGAACTGGTTTTTTCTCTTTTCGAGAATCGGAAAGAGTTCATAGATCTTTTTGAGAACCTGATCCCTCTTCTGCCTGGCCTTGGGGACATAACATCCCATCTCCAGATTCTCCAGCACCGTTAAACGGGGAAAGATCCTTCTTCCCTCGGGAACCATTGAGATGCCTTCGGCAACCATCTGATAGGGCATCCAGCCATCGATTCTTTTGTGATCGAATTCGATGATCCCACTGGACGGACGCAGAACGCCTGCAATCGTATTGAGAAGGGTTGACTTCCCTGCCCCATTGGCACCGATGATGGAGACGACCAGACCTTTCTCCACCTCAAGGGAAACATCCCAGAGAGCATGAAAATCGTGGTAAAAGACCTCGATATGTTGAACTCGGAGAAGGGGTTTCGCCACTATCCTTCCTCCACCCCCAAATAAACCTCCTGGACTTCCTTCGATTCCATGCATTCCTTCGGGTCACCGCACATCAACGTCTTTCCTCCGCTGATCACCAAGAGACGATCCACCCCCTTGTTCATCATCATCATAATATGTTCCACCCAGATGATGGTGATCCCTCTCTGCTGAATAGCCTTGACAATTTGAAGCAGGTTCTCAATTTCAACCTCGGTCAATCCGGCAGCCACCTCATCGATCAGGAGAAGCCTCGGTTTGGTTGCCAACGCCCGGGATAGCTCGAGCCTCTTCCTATCGAGGAGAGGTAGTTTTCCCGCGAAAAGATCTTTTTTCGGCAACAGCCCGGTGAAATCCAGAATTTCAGTTGCCTCCTGGCGGGCCTCCCTTCCTTTGAGGTTGGCCCCATATTCGGCCCCGACTAAAAGGTTTTCAAAAACGGTCATGTTCTCGAAGGGCCGGGGGATTTGGTAAGTCCGGCCGATTCCTAAGCGACATCGGTGAGCGGCTGAAAGATGTGTGATATCGGTCTCCTCGTAAATGATCTTCCCGCTGTCGGGCTTATAGACGCCTGTGATCAGATTAAAGACCGTCGTCTTCCCTGCCCCATTAGGTCCCATCATCCCCAAGATCTCCCCCTTTTGAACGTCGAAGGAAAGGGAGTCGACCGCGGTCAGATTTCCGAAGGTCTTGGTCAGATTTTTTATGGCCAGGATCTCAGGCATTTCAGTTTCCCGTCAGGACAAACCTGCCCACGAGTCAAGCGATGGGATGGGGAAGGTTGTTGCCGGCGAGATGGCATCCGCAGAAGGGACCTTTGAGGCCCCTTCTGCGGGCAGGGTGTTCAGTTCTCTTTCTCTTCCAGTCTTACGTCTTGAGTCGATCCTCGATCATTTGATTCCGCGGAGTTCATGGATGGAGACCATTTTCGCTTCCTTGGGCAGCATTTTGTAGTTTCCATTCGAAACGAGAACGGGATGGAAGGGAAACTTTTTGCCCTTGATCCATTGAAGCCCGCCGGTCGGAACGATTGAAATATTCTTCTCATTGAATTTGATATGACCCTGTATCGTACTGAGGTTCGTGGCAGCGAAGGCCTTCCGCAGCGTCTCCTTGTCAAGCGTCTGAGCGCGTTTGAGCACATCGGCCACAATTTCATAACCCCCGTATAATCCACCCAGAGGCGCAGTCCACTGTTTACCCGAAGCCGATTCATAGGCAGCGGCCAAATCCTTTGCGGACTCACCGGTGAGGGAAGACTTGAATGGGTAGGAGGGATGCCATAAAGATTCTGACGAAGTTCCCAATCCGAGATCCCCGCCAATCGCTTCGACCGCTGTAGGGAACATCAGCGCCCTTCCAACCGTGCAGATTTTTGGAATGAAGTTCTCCCGGAAGCATTGCCTCCAAACCCTGGCGAAATCAGGAGGAGACATGTTTGCGAACATGATCTCCACATTCTCCTTTTTCCATCCGCTGATGATCGTGCCGTAGTCCATGGTCCCGGGTGGAAATCTCCCGATGTCGATCACCCTGTAACCCGCGGGCTCAAGGGCTTTTTTCGACCCCTCGGTCCAGGCCACTCCATCAGGGTCGTTCTGGGCCAGGAGACCAACGATCTTGTTGGTCTTGACATCTTCCCACATCTCCAAGAAAGATGCCATGTAGTCTCTCACGCTGAAGGAGGCATCAAATGCCCAATGAAAGGGACCGCCGAGCAAAAACATTTCAACTGGCATCATCGTGCTGACACATGGGACCTTAAACCTTTCGCAGACAGCGGCCACAGGACTCACCGTCGCTGGAGTTGCGGAAACATACATGATGTCCACATTGTCATTGAGGATCAGCTTGGAGCCGACATCGCCCGCCTTCGAAGGATTGCTCTCCGTATCCACAATCTTCACTTTCACCGGAAGCTTCTTCCCAGCCTCTTTGATATAGATCCCTCCGTCCCTGTTAATATCGGCGATCGCCTTGTCGTCGATCCAGGGAGACACAGTGGTGAAAGCAGAGACAGGGCCCGTAATCGGAAGGGGCCGTCCGATAAGAATGTAATCCCTCGTGGCTGCCCGTGCTGGCCTGAGAAATCTGGGGATGGAAGAAGACAGGCCAACCGCAGCCGCCGTAACTCCAGCCTTCTTAATGAATTCCCTCCGACTGATATCCTTTTTCTTTCTCATCTCAACCTCCTTATTTTTTTTCGAAATTCAGAATCGCTTTTCTTAAATGTCACTTAAACTTCCTGTTTCCGATTGAGCATTAATATCTTACTATGTTATCAGGTTTGTCAAGAGAAAAGTGGTTGTCGCTTATTGACATAACTGCAGGTTAATATTAAGAATATCCGTGACATATAACTGAAATCACCCGTTTCCACAAAGGGCTTAATGCAGGAATCAATAAAGGATACCCTTGTACTGGAGCTCGAAGGGAGGGAAGGCTGAGATGTATAGCGGCGGATATACAGGAAAGATTCTCCGGGTTAATCTTACGGATCAAACCGCAAAGAAAGAAAAGCTGTCATCAAAGATTGCAAAGGATTTCATCGGAGGAGCCGGTTTTGGAGTGAAGTTTCTCTTCGACGAGGTGAAGGCAGGGATAGACCCGCTCAGTCCGGAGAATAAACTCATCTTTGCTCCGGGGCCCTTTACTGGAACGCCTGTTCCCTGTACCAGCCGTCTGACCGTGACAGCAAAATCTCCTCTGACCAATTTGGTGGGAATGGGTTTATCCGGCGGCTTCTTCCCCGCAGAGCTGAAGTTTGCCGGCTACGACATCCTCATCATTGAGGGCAGGGCCGAAAAGCCCACGTTTATCACGATCAAAGATGGGGAGGTACATTTTCGAGACGCCAGCAAGATCTGGGGAACCCAAACCTTTGATTGCCAGCAGATCATCAAAGATACGCTCAGCGATCAGAACTTCCGGATCTCCTGCATCGGTCCTGCAGGGGAGCGTTTGAGCAGAATTGCGTGTATTATGAATGAGAGAAGGGCGGTCGGCCGTAAAGGGCTCGGGGCTGTGATGGGATCCAAAAACCTGAAGGCCATTGCCGTCAGGGGAAGCGGCTCCTTAAATATTTCATCCCAGGAGAAATTTAAAACAGCAAGGTCTCAGATGCTAAAAGCGATGAAGCAGAGCCCGGTCCTCTATCCCGAATTTTCCATGACGGGGACTCCGACCAATGTCGACAATACCTGCGCACTGGGGATCTTCCCGGCCAAGAACTGGTCAGCCACAGGGTTGTTCACACCTGCGGATCAGATTGGGATAGAGGCCCTTCAGACCCGGCGGATCGGGAAGGAACCCTGCTACGGCTGTCCGGTGGGCTGCAGTCAGTTGAGGTTGGCTCGGACAGGTCCCTATGCCGGCATTTTGACCGAAGGACCGGAATTCGAGACGCTCTACTCCCTGGGCGGACAGACCGGTGTGGACGATATGGACAGCATTATTGCCGCGGATCGTCTATGTGACGAGCTGGGATTGGACAGCATCTCAGCAGGGGTGACGGTCGGCTTCGCCATGGAATTGTTTGAGAAGGGGATCCTGACGCTCGCGGATACAGGAGGATTAAAACTCAACTTCGGCAATCACGAAGCGATGAACAGATTGATCCGGCTGATCGCCTTCCGCGAAGGGATCGGAAGCGTCCTGTCCGACGGTGTCAAGATTGCCTCAGAAAAGATAGGGAAAGGGGCTGAGAGGTTTGCCATGCATATCAAAGGGCTTGAGCTGCCCGGTTATGACGTGCGGGGTGCCAAGGCCCACGGATTGAGTTATGCCACCTCCTATACAGGAGCGGATCATAATCGCGGGTATGCCTTCCAGGAGATATTCGGGATCCCGGTCCCCTACCCCGTAGATCGTCTGAGCATAGAAGGGAAAGGAAAGCTCACCAAATGGAACCAGGACGTGAGGACGGCAACCGCTGACTGTCCGACCCTCTGTGTCTTCATCTTTGATATGGCCCTCGCAGGCACTTCGCTCAAGAACACGGCTTCTCTGATGGAGGCGGTGACGGGAATCGCTTTCACGCCTGAGGAGGTCGCCCGGGTCGGGGAGCGGGTCAATAATCTGGCCAGGGCCTTTAACGTAAGGGAAGGGGTGACGAGGGCCGATGACAGATTCCCTGAAAGACTGATGACCGAGCCTTTAAAGGGCGGCGCGGCCAAAGGACAGCTGATCAGCGAGGAAGATCTCAAGGTGATGCTCGATGAATATTATACGGTGAGGGGCTGGGATCTGGATACCGGCATCCCGAGCAGAGAAAAACTTGTTGAATTGGGTCTTGAGTATGTCGCCGATCAATTGGGTGTGAAGTAATCCGGTAGTGATCAAGGTCAAGATTTACACCATTATGGAACTGAAAAAGGTCTGTGGCCAGAGGGAGTTTGAACTCTCCATTCCGGAGGGAAGCACGGTCAGAGATCTCCTTTCGTTGATGATCAATCAGTGGGGAGACCAGTTGTCTGTCAGGCTTTATAAACCCGGCAGCGACTCCGTTCTGCCGCACATTCGGTTGATGGTCAACGGTCGCTCAATCGAATTCCTAAAAGGAATGGAGACCGTCCTTCAAGACGGAGATGAATTTTCAATGCTTCCCCTTGTCGCGGGTGGATAGAGGGGCCACCTCGCCCAACCCATGAATCAGAATTCGATCCCCGCCTCTGCGAAGGGGCCTTTGAACTTCAGAGTTGCCTTGACATCCTTCTCGTCTATCTTTACGCTTTCGTACCGGTAGCCGCCTGATAGAAAGAAGACCTTGAAGGGTTTGATCTTCAGCCTCCCGATTAGGTCATAATAGTGATTGGAGCTATAGGCTACCCCTCTTCCCTCGGCCTCAACCGCTAAGAACTTGACCGGTTTAATCTGTATGGCTCCGTAGGCCATCGGGACGGCGAACGTTAAACTCTTTGATTCCTTAATCCCGGTAGTGGGCTGGTCTACCTTGGCCTCGAAATCGATGATCCGGCCGTTCAGCCCAAGTTCTATATTCAGTTTTCCGAAGGTGGCCTTTTTTAGGAATGGGAGGCCATAATACAGGCAGATGTCGTAATGGTCTGCTCGAACGCTCGATTTGAAGGGAACGTTCGCAGCAAATGTCTTATCTCCAAATGTAAAGTTAATATTCTTGACTCCTTCTTCTTCTTCAAACTTCATCGGGGTCGCCATCAGATAAATGTTCGGAAGCCAGAGCGGCAGGTCTATCTTGGCCCTGCCGAAGATTCTGTTCTCAGAGTCGTATTTCAATTCGTTTTCAACGCTCAGCTTCTCGCCCTTATAAGCGATGTCCCCTGAAGGGTCCTGCCTCCACCCTCCTACTGCAACCTCCAAACCAATGGCAGAGGTGATCTCCGGCACCAGAAGGATTACCAGCAGAAATAGGATTCCTTCGACAACCAATAATCGCTTCATAAATTCCTCCTCCGGGGGAGTCCTGCAAGCCCGGGCTCGCAGCGGATCTATCCCCAAAGAAATTAACAAAGGTAAGGACCGGGGTTAACCGGTATGAGATGAAAGGTGGTTCATTTCTCTCTTATAGGAGAAGTAGCAATTCTAATACCAAATTTTCGGGTTCGGGATCCCCTGTATAATTATTTGTAATTATTCGCTTCTTCCCCTTTACCCTGCATCGCCAAGAGCATAAGATTCTTCGGAAGTGTCGTTTATTGTAATTCGATTGTCCAAATTTTACCCGCCTTCGCAGAAAGCCACGGGCTTTAGTCCGTGAATGAATGCGAAAAGGGTATTGTGCCGAAGTCCCGTGTTAACGAGACGAAGGCGGATGCGCTTCGGCGGGCGTTCGCCTGAGCTGGAGCCGGTGCCGCGGACTTCAGTCCGCAGGGCGGCTCCTCTTCTTTAAACAGCACCAAACAGGAACTCATCGAGACAAACGGTTAATCCTGGAATGGTGATGGACTTTAATTTGGGGACCTCTTCTTGCTCATCTTCGAGGACTAACTGCCGATGGGGTTATATGATCAGGTAACTTTTCAATCAACTTTCGGCTGGTGGCTTTCGCAAGCTCATTAAAAGAAATGGGGCGAGCCCTGAATTCCTCCTGCGTAATGATACCCTCTGCCGAACTCTCCCACACAATTCTTCCCTCCACGTCCCAGATCTGCATGAAGATTCGCATCTTCGCCTCTTGAGAATCGATCACTCTCAGTCCAAATGTACTTAATCTGGTGAAGGCATATTGATTGAAACTGGCCAATTTTAAGTGAACTAAGAACTGAACGCCAATAGCCTTTTTTATCTTTTGCAAAATTGTCTTATCAAAAACTCCACTGGTATGATACAGATGGATCATCCTGTTATATTCCTCAGCCATTCCGGATTGATTGATCAGACTCAGAATTCGACTGGGCGGGATCACCTCGACGTCTTCTCGCATCTCCTTAAAAGTATCCGCCAAGATATTCAAAAGGATCCATCTATCCTCTTCCAATCCGAGAGCAGAGCTTGGAGTAAGAAATCCGATCCTAACTCCTTTTAAATTAAAATCCGGTTCGGAATACGGTCTTTCCACAAAAAACTTCGCCTGCCTGAATGGACCAGCACAACCGAATAGGCTTAAAATCGACAGGATTCCAATCAGAATCGGAAACTTTGCTTTCGACCCTTTCCTATTCATCGTTGATCACCTCCGAATTTTTTATCTCACACTCCTTCTCGCTCTCCCGTTCAAGTCGCATATTTCCTGCGCTCGCTCAGTTGCGCCTCTGTGATCGGGCTTGGAAGGCACTCCGTGATCACATTGATACAAGCTGGCAATCCGGAATCGAAGGCCCTTTGTAAGGCAGGGGCAATATCCTGAGGATCCTCGACCAATTCGCCATAGCCCCCCAGATCCTCTACTATCTTATCATATCGGATCAAACCCAGTTCTGTCCCCACTACCCGCTGATCCCCATAAAGACCTATCTGATCGTTCTTGATCATCCCCCAGGCACCGTCGTTGCTGATCACAGCAACGAAAGGGGTCTTATGCCGGACTGCTGTGCTGAACTCCATGATGTGGAAGCCGAGGGAACCGTCTCCACTGACTAAGATTACCTTTTCCTCAGGCCTTGCCAGTTTCGCACCGATCGCAAAAGGGATTCCCATGCCAATCCCTGCTATCGGACCTGTATCGATGAGGCGAGCTGGCCCATAGGCCGGCATACTGATCCGAGCCCACTGCAAAATATCTCCGCCATCCAGGACGACCGTGCTATTCCCATCGACCAGTTTACGGACCTCATTACATAGGCGAAGCGGATGGATGGGCCTCTTTGAAGATTCCAGACAGGGTCTCCATTCTTCAAAAAAGTCACGCTGGTATGAACAGACTCTTGCCATCCAATCCTTCCGGTCGACCGGATGCCTCGGGTCAAAAGCTTCGTTCAACTGTTCCAGCACGATCCTGACATCGCCGACAATGCCAATCTCCACCTGCCGGTTCCGTCCAATCTCCTCAGCACAGAGATCGACCTCTATCAACCTGGCCTCCGGATTAAAGGTCGGGGGCCGGCCATAATTGAGACGGAAATTCAATCTCTGCCCGATCAGCATGATGACGTCGGCCTCCCGGAATGCCCTGGCCGCGCCATTGAGCCTTGCGCTCCCATAACCAAAACTCAGCGGATGATCATCTGGAAACACTCCCCGGCCCAGGCCCATGGAGAAGATCGGGACCTGATAGGTCTCTGCAAACTTCTTCAGGGCCGCACCAGCCTTCGACCATAATGCCCCACCTCCCACAATCACGGCTGGCCTTCTCGCAGATCGTAAAAGTCTGGCAGCTTGATCAACCGTTTCCGGATCCCCGGCAGGAGGGCTTTCGGTACGGTACTGCCTTGGTTCGAATTCCTTTAGGAGAGAGATATCCACCTTTTTCAATAAGGCATCCTGGGCAAAGCTCAAATGGACTGGTCCCGGGATTCCTGACATCACCTGGCGAAATGCAATGGCCATGTATTTTGGAATCATGGTTGGATCTGTGATCAGTTTTGACCATTTGGTGATCCGCCTGACGAACGCAATCTGGTCCATCTCATGCATGGGGCCCATCTCATCATGGACGGCCTCAGAATTTCCGCTGATGGCGATCACACGGCTCAAGGCATTCCAGGCAGTGGCTATCCCTGTCAGCGAATTCGTGTGTCCAGGACCAGAGGTGACGGCGGACACGCCAACCCCTCCGGTGATCCGGGACCAGACATCCGCCATATGGACAGCAGCTGATTCATGACGGGTATCAATCACCCGAATTCCGGTGTCGAGACAGGCGTCGTAAATGGGATCGATCGAACTTCCACAAAGGGTGAAAAGATACTTCACGCCCTCTTTTCTCAAGGCCTCTGCCACCAGCCTACCACCCGATATCCTGTCCATAGAAAACATTCCTCCCTCCACCTATATATCATGTTTCATCGCCTCCGGCGAGCCCGTTTCCAGTTGCCCAACGGACTTGATAATATCTTACAGGTATCTTCTAAAAAATTAAGCTGTCTTACTAATGAGTCCATCATCGTATAGACACTCGCCTTGCTTTGTCATTCCTGGCTTGACCAGGAATCCAGGGTTTCCTGTGAAAACAGGAACCCAGTTTTACACGTTCCTCGTTCCCTGCCTACACGGAGCCTGGATTCCCGCCTTCGAGGGAATAACGTTATGTCTTGTCAATTATGGACTCCTTAGTAAATCTCGGAAGAATCGAGTTTGACTCCGAACGGGCGCCGATATATATTGATTTTTGGAATTGAAAAGGGGAGGTGACCTATGAATCTCTTCTCTGAAAAAAGCTGGAACATTTTTCAAGATGCCCTGGGGCTAAAAGAATCCCCTTTGGGGATCTATTACACCAACGATAAGCCCGAAGGGGTCACACCAGAGACTGGTGTTCACGTCTGTATGATCGGCCTCCTGAAAAAGGCAAGGAGAAAAAGAAAGACTGTCTTTTTTGATAAGGATCATTTCGGATGTCCTGGGGGCGCTTACTATATGGGATTTCGGGATATGCCCATGCCGAACATCGAGTATTTTCTCTCCTGCGGAATTGCAGGAGAGATGGAAGGGGAGCGTTATATTAAAACGCCGGAGCTGGCCAGAGAATTTTTTGCGAAGATGAGACCGAGGCCAGCACCGGCAACCTACTGCGTCTTCAAACCGATCGAACAATTTTCGGATGGGATCGAACCCGAAGTGGTTGCCTTCTTTGCTCCGCCGGATATCCTTTCGGGTCTTTTCACCCTGACCCACTACGCCTTGGAAAGAACGGACGCCGTGCTAACCCCTTTTGGTTCAGGCTGTAGTGCCATTCTTACTTATCCCTTGAAAGAGGCTGAAAAAGCGGAGCCCCGTGCGATCCTCGGGATGTTTGATGTCTCTGCAAGGCCGATGGTCGAGAAGGACGTCCTCACCCTCTCGATGCCCTGTTCCGTATTCTTGAGACTTCTTCAGAATGTCGAAGGCAGTTTCCTTGAAACCAAAAGCTGGAACAAGGTACTTCAGAGGATCCAAAAAAATAAGCACCAATAATCCAAACACCAATTTTTTTGTTTTAGTTATTGGATATTAGAAATTATTTGATTATTGGTGCTTGGAATTTGGTTATTACGAAACGTATCAATCACCTATTTAAGCTTAGAAGATGGTTGTATAGGAGAGGGTCATCATGATCTTTTCAGAAACGATCTCCATAAGAACAAAGGGCTTCAGCGATATCCTCGATATAACTCCCCATGTGGTTGAGGTCTTAAAAGATTCGAAGATAGAAAATGGGCTTGTCACGATCTTCTGCCCGGGCTCCACTGGTTCGATCACGACGATCGAATACGAATCAGGAGTGCTCAAAGACCTCCAGAAGGCGATCGAAAAGCTCGTCCCGTCGGATGTCCCCTATGAACATGACAAACGCTGGGGCGATGGCAATGGGTTCTCCCATGTCAGGGCAGCCCTGATGAAACCAGGCCTGACCATCCCTCTGATTCAAGGACGGCTAAGTCTGGGCACATGGCAACAGATCGTCTTCATCGATTTTGACAATCGGAGAAGGGAGAGAAATATACTCATCCATGTGATGGGCGATCAAGGAGATTGATTCGATTCGGGATGAGATGGGGCATGAACAAGACCCCTCCGCAACCTCTTCCATCCCCATCGAATCAGGGGGGAAAGGTAAGCAAGGATGGCAGCGATGACAAAAAATGCGGAGATCGGCCGGGTGAAGAAGATGGAAAGACTTCCTCCGGAAATGATGAGGGTCTGGCGAAGTGAATTTTCTGACAAATTCCCAAGAACCAAGGCGAGAATCAGCGGAACGATCGGATAGTTGAGCTTCCTCATCAAGTAGCCCAATACCGCAAAGCCGAGCATCATCCACACGTCGAAAAGGCTGTTATTGACGCTGTAAGCTCCTACAGAAGCAAAGATGACAATAAATCCCATGATGATCGTATAGGGAAGACGAAGCAGGGCCACAAAGGCCGGGATCAAGAAGATATTGATCAGCAATAATAGAAAATTGCCAATGTACATACTTGAAATCAGGCCCCATACCAGATCAGGCTTGGTCTGAAAGAGTAAGGGACCCGGACGAATTCCCCACATCATAAAACCTGCCAGCATCACAGCCGTGGTGGGCGATCCCGGAATCCCAAGCGCCAGAAGGGGAGCAAAGCCGCTGATCGAGGCAGCATTGTTGGCCGATTCGGGTGCCGCCACCCCTTCAATCGCCCCTTGTCCAAAACGTTCAGGATGTCTGGAAGCCCGCTTCTCAGCCAGGTAAGCCAGAAACGAAGCGGTCGTTATCCCTCCAGCAGGAATAATCCCTACGAGGAATCCAATGATTCCACCCCGGATAATAGCCCAGCGCGAGGCGATCCAATCCTGCCATGTCAGAAAGAAATCGCGGAGGCGGAATTTAGACTTCAGCAATTCCCCTTCCTCAGGCTCCTCAATGCTGCAGAAGACTTCGGCAATTCCAAACATACCACAGATGATGACGATGAAATCAAAACCCCCGAGGAGTTGAGGAACGCCGAAGGCAAACCGGGGCATGCCACTGACCACATCGAGCCCGATGGTTGCGATCAGAAGGCCCAACATGGTCGAGATAACCGTTTTGACAGGCTGCTCGCCTCCAAAGACCGTGAGGAGGCCAAACGCCATGAGTGTCAGGCTAAAGTATTCAGCCGGCCCGAACCGTAAAGCAAGCTTTGCCAGTGCCGGCGCAAAGGCCATCAGGATGACGACTGAAATAGTCCCAGCGACAAAGGAACCGATCGCAGCAACCGATAGCGCAGCACCGGCTCGACCCTTAAGGGCCATCTGATATCCATCGAGACATGTCATCACCGTGGAAGATTCACCCGGAACATTGATCAGCACCGAGGTGATCGTGCCTCCGTAGGCAACCCCGTAGTAGATTCCCGCAAACATAATCAGCGCTGAGGTGGGATTTGCCTTAAAGGTAAGGGGAAGCAGGAGGGCGATGGCTGTTGGTGCACCAATCCCTGGCAACACCCCAATGATCTGTCCGAACAGAACTCCAACAAGGCAATAGATGATGTTATTGAAAGTGAGTGCAATGGAAAATCCGGTATATAAATTATTGAGAAGGTCCATGGTTCCCCTCTCTCACCACCCGATCAGTCCTTGTGGCAGGGGGATGGTCAGCCAGGAAATAAAGATCAGATGAATACAGATGGCCGTCACCACAGAGGTAAGGCCGCATGAGGCCCAGTGATGTCTCCCCATGATCCGCATTGTGATACCAACAAAGAGGCCGAGGCCAATCGAAAAACCGAGGAGAGGTAAAAGGAGAAAGGTGATGAAGATCATGGCCAACACACGAAGGCCCAGCTTTGTTCGGGCCTTGAAGAATACCCCTATCTTTTCGTGTTTCCTAAGGACATTGACGAGCACAAACATGGCGCAACCGACAATCACCACTCCCACCCACAGGGGTAAAAACCCTGGGCCTGGACCATACTCGGAATAATAAGGAAGTTGCGAGGAGAAGAAGACCACTGCCAGTCCCAATAACAGGACGACCACTCCTCCGATGAGGTCAGCCATGCGCATCCCTGTTCCTCCTTGGGAGAGGTTCATCCGCGCCGGAGAAGTTCCAGACTGCGGGCGCGGATGATCCGTCACTGGAACTTTTTACTTCAGGAGTCCCAGATCTTTCAGAATCTCTTTCGACTCCGCCTCATTCTGAGCCACGATCTTGGCGAACTCCTTGCTTCCCATCCAGCCCGGGCTGAGCATATACTTCTTCAGATATTTCTCCTTCCACGAGGACGATTCTGCCATGCGCCTGAACATGGTCTCGTAAAAAGCTGCGGCTTCGGCAGGGATGTCAGCTGGGGCTGCAATCCCCCGGTAGAAGAAATAGGTCACATGATGCCCCAGCTCTTTAAACGCTGGGACGTCCGGAAATTCCGACATCCGGGAGGTCCTGGCAACGGCCAGAGGGCGCACCATTTTGGCCTCCCACTGGGGCACGAACTCAGGCGGGTTGGCCCAGATCATATGAACGTGTCCCCCTAAGAGCGCGGTGATACACTCTCCCCCGCTCTTAAAAGGTACGTATCGAAGCCGAATCCCTGCAGACCGTTCGAAGAGAGACTGGCAGATCTGGTCATCCTGGCCACTGCCCGTTCCTCCAACGGTCAGCTCTCCGGGACGTCGCTTTGCCTCAGCAATGATGTCCGTTATGTTTTTAAAAGGTGAATCGGTCTTCACCACGATCAACTGCTCGTCCAGGGCAAGATTGCAAATCAATGTGAGCTCGCGGAACGTGGGCGCTCCCTTCCCCGCCACCAATGCCGCCTGGGCCTGGCCAGGGATGAAGGTCAAGAGGACGTGGGGGTTGCCACGTTGCTGAACGACCGATGTCGTTCCAATCAGCCCGCTCCCACCAGGCCGGTTGACAACGACCAAGGGCTGGGGACAGAGCTTCTCGCCCTCGATGATGCTGGCAATGGACCGAGCTAAGACATCGCTTCCACCTCCTGGGGCATATGGGGCCACAAACTCAATCGGCTTGGTGGGCTTCCATTCCGCAGCCGTGCTCCAAATGGGAAGGGCAAATAGTAAGATCGACATGACCACTCCAACCTCAAACCACTTCATCCCATTTCTTCTCATGATACACCCTCCTTTCTTTTTAGACGATAACCTACACGTCTCTCCTCAGGCTGTCAAGGACATCGATGGAATCCCCTCTCCACTTACCTCCTCCCAAGGCTTTCCATGACCATCCTCGCCTTCTCTGTAGATTCCATCTTCTGTGTCACCACATGAAGCCTTGCCCCAAACCTCTCCTCACAGAATGTGGCCAGGCCATCCATCGTCTTCCGACTTCCGGTCACAGGAAGAAACGGCCAGAAATAGGTTGGAATTCCCATGGCCACGGTCCAGGCTGCCCTGACCACTGCCTTGGCCCGGTTGGCCTCCGGAAAACAAGCAACCACCGGAAGTTCTCTGATCGCTTTCTTCCCTGTATTGGCCAGAGAGATGAGAAAATCGGAAACCGTGCCGTTTTCGCAACTTCCAAGATCGACGACGGCTGGAAAGTTCTTTCCAAGGGAGGAGAGAAGGCTTAACAATCCCTTTCCACAACTGGCCTCCCGCTGTTTTGGGTTGAGCAGACCGTATTTGGCTAAGCTGACACTGGCACATCCCTCTGAGAGGCAGAAAACGTCGTTCCTCAGCAGAGTCCTGGCGATTGAGATAATCTCTTGGTCCTGCGTGAATTTGACGTTATTACAGCCAGCCAGAAGAACGATCCCCTTGATCTTCCCCTGACCGAGGGCCTCCACGACCTTTTTTAAGGTAAGATCCTTTATCGAAAAGCCCATCACTGCAGACTCCTTAATCCCCGGGATATCCATGCTCCCTTTTTCGCGACGGGTATGATATTCCTCCTGAGCCCGTTCCACAATTTTCCGGGCCAGGTCTGAAACTTTCCCTCTATTCAGGATCTCCGTCGAAACCACTCCTACTTTATAGAGGCTGGCCAGCTCCATTAAGGATGGATTGACACACTGATCTCCGGCCACGACCAGGCTGACCGCTCCGGTCATCAATGGAACTTCTTGAGAACCATAATTGGTCACAGCCGGAAAGGTATAAGGAGGTAGAAACGGGTCTGTGCAGACGCCCAAGATATTGACCTTCTTCCCTTTTGCCGCCTCTGCGATCCTCCGTTTCAAAAGGGGTGAGAAATGGCCGTAGAGGATGATATTGGCCGTATCCTTTTGGAGAGTGCCGAAATTGACCTCGACCTCTGAGGCCCCGGGCTCACCGAAGACCGCGGTCTTCAATCTTCCTTGAAGGATCTGCGCAGCGCAACCGGCCAGGGCAGCCTTAAAGGCCCAGAGAAGGGTATCCTCAACCGTCCCGGTTCCGCCATCCAGCTTCTGAGAGACCTTGAAGAGGGCCCTGCCCATGCCATCTGGATAGATATCCATCTTCTTCCAGGTCTCAAACAAATTTTGGGGAAACCTCTTCATGGCATCTGTGGCGCCATCTTCCAGGAAGCTTCGAATCTCCTTCAAAATCCGCTTGGTCTCCTCCCTCCTTTTCGGAGAAACCTCTCCAGCCCCAACCCCTCTAACAAAATCGGAGAGCTGATCCAAATATCCCATCGCACCCTGAAGGACCAGCCTCAAAAAGGAATGAACCCCCAGGACATCCTTATCCTTTCCGCAAACCCCCACCTTGTTCTGATCCCGAAAGGGATGACTGATGCAGGGTCCCTGAAGACAGTCCCGGCAGTTCAGCCCTGTCTCACAAAATCCGCACTGGGGAAGTGAGTCTTCATAACGATCCCATACCAGGGAAACACCCTTTTCTTCGGCCTCCCTTAGAAAATGCTCGACCGCGCTATCGGCCGTCTTTCTCTGTACAAACTCCATCTCACTCTCTCCTTTCTTTCAACCGTTATTCTCTCCTCTCTCCTGCCACCGAGTGGTCAAAGAGATGGGCGGAAATTCAGAAGTCCCGATTTGGAGCAAATCCGTACCAGGCAGACCCTTCTTCACGATCCTCCACGACCAGTGCCCGGGTCGGGCAGACCTCCACACAGATGGGATATTCCATGTGACGACAACGGTCGCATTTCACGGCCACATGCATTTCAGAGGATGGGGCGATGACGCCAAAGGGACAGACCATCACACACATCCAGCAGGCGATGCAGCTGGGCTCATGGACATAGACCAGACCTGTCTGCGGATCCCTGCGCATCGATCCGTTCGGACAGGCGTCGACACAGGGCGCGATCTCGCAATGGCGGCAGTGCAAAGGATAAGAATTTCCGTCCACATGGACACGGGGGACGGGTTGGGGCGTCTCCAAAATGGCGCTGTTCAGTTCCTTTGAAACTGATCCAATCTCCACTCCGCACCAGAAATCGCATGTATGACACTGAGTGCACTTTTCCGGATCGACTTTGATCACCTTCATCTCTTCCTCCTAAGCTTTTGATGCGGCGAACCGCTGGGTAAGTTCTCTGTATTCGACCTCGGTGAATTTTTCCTGGTTCTGCTTCACCAGGGGCAAGAGCTCTGCAAAATTGAGCCTCTTGCTCAAAAGGAAGGGAACAACCCCTGAGACGTCAAGCTTCTTCCTCATCAGCATGGTCAAAACACCGGCCTTTTGAACCTGACCGACGAGAATGGCCCCGACCAGACGGCCCCCTTTTAGAACGATCTTCCGGTACATCTCCTTCCCCGAAGCACGAAACTCCTGGTACCCAGGCCCTTCGGATCGCGTGATCCCCATGGAGATCACGGGAAGGCCGAAAACGTCGAGTGAGTTCATTCGGAAGGAGCCCTCATACTTCGTTTCACGACCTGCCATGTTCAAACCGGCTACACGGCCCTGCTCAAAGGCCACAGGCCAGAGGGCATTCACATTCGTCCTCTCCCAGCAGAGATCATAGGTCTCGGCAACGTCCCCGGCGGCATAGATGTCCGGAAGATTTGTTCTCATCCTTTCATCCGCGAGGATCCCCTCCGCGGTTTTGATCGATGTGGACGAGACGATTTCGAGATTGGGTTCGACGCCCTTGCCCACCACCACCATCTGACAATCGATCTTCTCTCCATTGTCGAGGACGATGCTCTCCACAAACTCTCCCCCTAAGATCTTCACCGCGTTTCGGCCTGTGATGACATCGATCCCTCTTTCCTGCATCCGTTCCCGGACGAGGGTCGAGGCTTCCAGATCCAACATCTGAGAGAGGATCCGATCCGAGGCGATGATCAATTTGACCTTCAATCCCCGAAGCGAAAGCGCATAACCGATCCGGATCCCGATCAAACCACCGCCTAAGATGCATACGGGTGTGGGTTTGACGAGATGCCTGACCATGGCTTGGGCATGCTCTAAATTCCTCACCACAAAGACGCCCTTCTTCTCTTTTCCGGGAATGTCCATCAAGTTCGGCCAGGCGCCTGTAGCGATCAACAACCTATCATAGGGATGGTCTCTTCCGTCCTCCGTCCGGATCGACTTCGTCTCAGGAGAGATCTTCTCCACCTTCTGGCCTAAGTGGGCCGTCACCCTGTTCTCCTTGAAAAAATCGAGGGGTCTGAAATGGAGTTGTTCCTTGGAGAGAATCTCGGCAATATAGTAGGAGAGCAAAACCCGAGAATAGACCGGAGTATGCTCCCAGGTGAAGAGTTGAATCTCAGAGGTGGGGTCCACGAATCGGATCGCCTCTGCGGCGCTTATTCCTGCGGCGCTTCCTCCAATGATGACGTATCGCATTTTTCACTCCTTCTTAAAGATAATCGCATCGCGCCTGCCTGCGGTAGGCAGGCAGAGAGTAAGGCGCATAGCGTCATAAAACAGCGGATGACCATTCAATATCGGTTGACCACGTAATAGGGCAGCATCTCCCGGAGCAGTTTTGCGGCCCGTGTCAGGTTGAAATTGCCACAGGTGCAAGCCTTGGCCATCTCCAGACAGGCCTCCTCGACCGTTCTGCGTCCCTTCTTAATATCCCGGAGCATCTTTCCAACCAGATCGTTTGCAATCATGGCATGGCCGCACATGGTCGTGATCTTTAACACATCGTATTCTGGCAACCTCTCGGTCTTCCCCCATGTGCCCATGGAATACTCGACCGTATGGATACGGCCGAGCCCTGCCTCATACATCATCTCCTGGACGATATCGGTGACGCCCGAGACCGTGATCGAAATCCCGGGTCTCTTCTCCTTCAGCTCTTTGAGCAGGGCGACCACCTTTTCGCGGCTGTCGTAGGTCACCTGAACGATCGTCCCATCGGTCACCCGGGCCAGGATGTCATCGATGGTCGTATTGTAAATGTTCCCTGTCTTCATATCGCCTTCGTTAATCGGTCCGTGCGTATAGGCGATCCGCAGATACTCTCGCGTCTTGGGCGCAGATCCCTTCTTATTCACGCCGGTGGCAGGGCAGCCGATCACCACAAAATCGTCCTTCAGACTCTCTCGATCGCCTCTCCGATGCAGACTGTGCGTCATGACCTCCTCCTTTATCCCTGGTTGTCATAGAACTTGAACTGAGGTTCTCCAAGCCCTACGTTGTTTTTGCTGTTGATCGAATACCAATAACCCAGCTTCTTGAGAATCGGGATGATCGGAACCTCTCCCTCTGGAGGTACCTTTGAGATGATCTCCACTGAAAAGACTGTATCGACCTTCTCCGCCGCCTTCTTGATAGCCTCTAAGACCTTCGGAAGACTTTCCAGCTTACACTTCCCTTCGATGATGGCAGAGACCGCCCTTTCGTTGAGCACATCGTCCCTGAGTTTCCCCATCTTCCTGTCCGACATGAACTGGGTCACAGGGTTCTCCTCCGCGAACTCGTATCCTAAGGGGGCCAACATCTTTGCCACGATCTCCACATCCCGGAAATAGGCCCCTACCCCTGGCCTTCCCAACTCAATGCCGACGCCGACCTCTCCCGGACGAAATCGTCCGGTGACGTCATTGGTCTTCATCTCCTCGGTCCCACGGCCGGGGACCTGAGACCCCTTATATTCAATGAGAGGGTTGCTCAACACGGCCCTGACTTCTCGTGGCCAAGGCTCTGCAGGCTGATAAAGGGCATTGACCGGACAGACCTTGGCCCGATAGCACATGCCACAGTCGGTGCACTTATCCTGGTCAATCTCGATATAGACCCTTCCCGGGATCTTCTCGTGCCGGCGAAGGATCTGGATCCTCCCCATTGGGCAGTAGGGAAAACACCTCTTGCAACCGATGCACCTGTCGTCACGAACCCTCATAAGAACCTCCTCTCAAATCTCTCACCTCTCCTAAAGAAGAATTCCTCAATCTTTAAAAAGGGCCTGAATCGCATCTTGCTTGGCCTCTTCAATATGTTCTCGCATCACCCGCTCACAGAGCTCGGGGTCTCTTAACTTCAGGGCCAGAACGATCTTCCGATGGCCATCGATCGTCCTTCTCACTCCATCGGGATATTTCAATGTATTCCTCCGGTACCTCAGGGCATACTTTCTCACGTTCACCATCAACCGATGAAGCCGGTGTTTATCCGTGACCATCTGATGGAGCGTGTCGTGAAATTTTGTATTCCACCTGTACACCTCGTCGGTCCTTCCGTTCCTCAAGGCATCCTCTGCCTTTTCAATAAAGACGTTCAGTTCTTCGAGGTGCCCATCGGAAATCGTTTGAGAGATCACCCTCAGCGCATAGCCCTCCAGGACGGCACGGATCTCAAACAGCTCCTCTACCTCCTCCTTTGAATCGCGAGAAACAATGAATCCCCTCGTTTCAAGAGGTTTGACCAGACCCTCCAGCTCTAACTTATGGAGCGCCTCTCGGACCGGCGTCCGGCTGACCCCTGTCTCCCTGGCCAAATGCTCCTCTGCCAGCCTCGTTCCTGGATCGAAACGGCCAGAAAGGATGGCCGACTTCAGATATTCGTACACCTTTTCTCGAACAGGCAGACCTTTCTTTCGGCTGATCTTTCTAAGGGATCGCAAAATTGTATCCAATCCAGAGCCAATTAAAAAGCAGAGCTATTCTAAAGTCCGTTCTGCCAAATGTCAAGAAAAAATTTTTTTAAAAATTATTATTAAATTACAAAATGTTACAGATATATATGAAAAATTCGCCTTATACCGAAGACAAAGACAACTCCGCGTGAGCCCTCGAACACACCCTGTTTTTGGATACAAATTCGGCAAATGCTATTGACAGACTAAAAAGGTGAATCGTATAATTTTGCATTCCCCATTTTGAGAGTAAGATCCGGATGGAAATTGATAAAAAGAAATGCGTGGGTTGTGGAAACTGCCATGCGGTATGCACCATGGCTGCGATCTACCTCGACGAGGACGGAAAGTCTGTCGTCAACCAGGATGAGTGCGTGGAGTGCGGGAACTGTTATAGGGTGCTCCGAAACGAAGGCTATCGCCCCTGGTTCGTCCGGTTGATTCGAAAGATTCTCTCCTCCCTTCGATTGGGTTATCTGGCCGAAGTGGATGTCTGTCCAACCGGCGCGCTCACGCCGCGCCAGCTCGATTGGCCGAGGAGCCTTCGTGCGGCCTTCAGTGATCCCTCTACCGTCCATCCGGGCACAGGCGTATCCGGCAGGGGAACAGAAGAGATCAAGAGCAACGATGTCACCGGAAGGGTCCGGAGAGGAGAGGCTGGCTTGGTCGTTGAGATCGGCAGGCCTGGCATTGGTGCCCATTTCAGGGATGTGGAGAAGGTGGCCATGGCCATGGCCAGGCTGGGGGTCGCCTTCGAACCGATGAATCCTGTCACCCAGCTGATGGAGGATGAGAAGACCGGAAAGATCAGGGAGGAGGTTCTTAATGAAAAAGTCCTCTCCGCGATCATCGAGATGAAGGCGGAGTTGAAACGAATCCCCGAATTTTTAAGGGAACTGGAAAAGGTTCAGGGCGAGGTGGACACCGTGATCAGTGTGGGGGTTGCCTCCAGATGCCTTCCCGACGGGACCATCCCCCACGAGGGGTGGGTGAAGAAGACGGGCTATACCCCCTCACCCAATGGCAAGACGAATCTCGGCCTGGGCAGGCCACTGTTTCGGGAGGATTGAGAGATGACCAATACTCTCCACCGACAGGGGACAATCGAGAATCTAAGAAACGACTATGTGATCTTTGCCTACACCGCCAAGGGGATCAACCGTGAGGGATCAGCACCGAAGCTTAGGGAATTCCTGAAAATCTGTCTGAAGCATCATCCGGTCAATATCGGCAATAGCAGGCAGGGCAATATCCACCAGGACGATATCGATATCGAGCAACTGATTCTCAATCAGGGAGACGGTGAGGGAGCTATGGCTGTCTTTACGGACCTCGATACCCTTCGGAAGGTGGTTGAAGAACTGATCCAGGCAGACCTGGGAATCTCGATCAACATCAGTGGGCTTTTGAAAGAAGTCAACGAGTGCTGCCAGAAGGCGGGGATTCAGAGACACAGTGTGGAACAGTCCCTCGGTTTCTGGGGGGCAAGGGATCGACTCCCCGAGAGAGAGATCTTGATGTTTCACACGATGTGCGGCCATGGAATGGTCTCCTTCAACCTGATTCGGAAGATGATCGAATATGTGAAGCTGCGGCGGTTGACACCGGGGGAGGCCTCCAAGATCATGGCCAAATGTTGCGAATGCGGGGCCTTCAATCCTCTCCGTGCTGAGATGCTTTTGGAGAAGGTAAGAAAAGGGGAGAGGGAGACGAGGTAACCTTAGGGTTTGAACTCCTCGATGCCTCATTTGAAAAGGATATAGATGCTGATCAGGATGACGAAGAGGGCGAAGAGCTTTCTGAGAAGAAAGGGATGGGTTTTAAAGGAGACATAGGCACCGACTCTTGCCAAAAAGACCGTGCCCAAGGCAAGGGCCAGGCCTCGCTGAATGTCAACAAAACCGAGGCTCCATTGGATCAGATCGGGATGGCCCATCCCATTCACGATATACCCCGTGACCGAGAACAGAGCCGTGATGACAATGGCTGCACTGGACGTTCCGATCGCCAGTTTTAAGGGCATGTTCAGAATTTGATACATCATCGGCACGGTCACCACACCTCCCCCAATTCCAGCCAGAGCAGAGACGACTCCTGCGACCAATCCTACCCCGACGAGGCCGGCTGTTTTGGGCCTCTCCTTTAACTCAAATTTCTTCTCCGCTTTCGCTCTGCTCTCGGTGAGCATCCGGATCGCGGCTGCCATGACAATGATCGCAAAGGCAACGCGCAAATGCCTTCCGCTCAGGGCCGCCGCCAAGCGCGCGGCGCCGAGGGCTGTCAGGGCGCTTGAAAACCCGATGGTAAGGACCGCTCGCCAATCGACATTGCCCTGTTTTCGATGTTGATAAGCGCTGGCCACCCCACTGAAGACGACGACCAGGAGGCTGGTCCCGATGGCCGTATGAGTCAATACCGATGGGGAAACATTTGAATACTCGTAACTCAGGATCAGAATGGGCACCATGACAAATCCTCCGCCCACTCCGAAAAGACCGCCGAGAAACCCCACCCCGCATCCCATCATCACGAAGACTAAAATTTCACTCAGTGCCATCTCGTCAATAACCTAACACTCCAAAGGGCATCTGTAAAGCGGCTATTCCAAAAATCGCAGATCTGAATCAATGCTCAAAGGGTTCAGCTTTCGACTTTAAGCTTTGAACTCCTGACGGTATGCTCCATGCCTTCTGCGAAAACCTATTCATACCGCAATGCTTCAATCGGGTTGAGCAGGGAGGCCTTCCTTGCCGGGTAAAACCCGAAAAACACCCCCACGGAGCCAGAGAAGAGAAAGGCCAAAAGGATTGCCTCGATTGAGAAGAGGGTTGGCCACTGGGTAAGGCTGGATAAGATAAGCGTTCCCACCACTCCCATCCCGATACCCACAATCCCTCCGATCAGACTGAGCACCAGAGATTCGATGAGAAACTGCAGAAGGATATCCCGTCCCTTTGCACCCACGGCGATGCGAATACCGATCTCCCTGGTCCTCTCGGTGACCGAGACGAGCATGATGTTCATAATCCCGATCCCACCGACGATGAGAGAGATGGAGGCAATGGCACCCAGAAGCAAAGACATGACATTGGCCGACTGTTCAGCACTTGAGAGCACCTCCGTCAGATTTCTAACCGAAAAATCGTTCTCCTGATTGGGTTGAATCCGGTGCCTCTGCCGAAGCAGATCGGTGATCTGATTCTCCACGCTCTTCATCACTTCCGGTTCTCTCGCCTGGACGGAGATCACCCTCACCATTCCCGGGAATTGCATCCCGAAGAGTCTCTTTTGAGCCGTGGTCAGGGGAACGAAGATGATATCATCCTGATCCTGTCCCCACGTCGATTGTCCCTTGGGTGCGAGGACGCCGATCACGGTGAAAGGAACGTTCTTGATCCGGACGATCTGACCGATCGGATCAATTCCACCGAAAAGGTTATCGGCCACGGTCTTTCCCAAGAGGCAGACCTTTGTCGCTCCATCAATATCCTGCTGGGTGAAGGATCGGCCCGAGGCAAGAGGCCAGTCCCTGATCTCCAGAACTTCAGGAGTTGAGCCATTGATGATGGTCGACCAGTTCTGATTTCCGAAAACGACCTGGGCGACCCCGCTCAGGCTGGGAGCCACATACTTGACTCCGGGGATCTCGTTTGATATCGCCTTCGCATCCTCAACGGTCAGCGTGGGTACGGTGCCTGAGCCATGCCGGAGTCCACCGCTGGTGGAGCTTCCGGATAGGACGATCAGCATGTTCGATCCCATGCTGGCGATCTGCTCCGCAATCCTGGCCTTTGCCCCTGAACCCACAGCGATCATGGCAATCACTGCACCGACACCGATGATGATCCCGAGCATCGTCAGGGCTGAACGCATCTTGTTGACCATCAAGGCTCTCAACGCAATGCGGAGGCTTACGAGAAGAGTGCTCACCTCATCACTCCCCAATTTCCTGACGCAACCTAAAGGTTGCGGCTACAACGATTGGATTCTTCCGCCTGAAAGTGAATCATCAACCACCTTACCATCTTTGAAAAGAATCTTTCTTCTTGCAAACGAGGCAATATCCGGTTCGTGAGTGACCATGATGATGGTAATTCCCAGATCTCGGTTGAGACGTTGAAAGACTACCATGATCTCCGTGCTCGTCTTCGAATCGAGATTGCCCGTCGGCTCATCAGCCAAAAGGATGGACGGCTGGTTGACCAGCGCCCTGGCGATGGCCACCCGTTGCTGTTCGCCCCCGGAAAGTTGACTGGGATGATGGCCTTCCCTTCCCTCGAGACCGACTTCGGCCAGAGCCTTTCTGGCCATCTCTTTTCGCCTGGAGGTGGAGACTCTTGCGTATATCAATGGAAGCTCGACATTCTCCATGGCCGATGTCCTGGCCAGGAGGTTGAAACCCTGAAAGACAAAGCCGATCTTCTGGTTTCGGATCTCCGCCAGTTCGTCTCTTGAGAGATCTCTTCCGTCGATCCCTTCCAAAAGGTATTGACCGCTTGTGGCCTGATCCAGGAATCCTAAGATATTCATGAAGGTCGACTTGCCCGAGCCCGAGGCGCCCATGATGGCTACGAAGTCGCCTTTTTCGATCGAAAGCGTAACGCCTCGGAGGGCCTGAACCTCAACCTCGCCCAACCGGTAGATCTTGACCAGATCTTTTACCTCAATGAATGGCTCCATCTTCAAAACCTAAGATCGATTAACCGTCATCTCCCCAATCCTCTCGTGACCGGAGAGGGCGCCGTGCCTCGAGCCTTCTTGGTGGAGACCTCCTCCACGATGACCTCAGTTCCTTCTTGAAGGTCGCCGGATACCACCTCACTGAAAGTGCCGTCCGTAATCCCAACCACGATCTGAACAGGGATCGGTCTTTTCTCCTGCGAAAGAACCCATACCCTGGCCGGCCTTCCTCCGTCTTTCTGCTGGGATTGGGCCATCTCGCTCCACTTCCTCCTCTGTTCCTCAGTCAAAATCCCCCATACCTTCTGGCGAATCAAGGCTCGAATTCGAACGTCTGCCTCTTCGGGTTTTGACTTCTCCCGGATCTCCTGAAGTTCTGCCCTGGAGGATTGAATAATCATTTCTAACTTCGCCTGCTGATCGCCTGTAAGATTGAGTTCACCCTTTAACCGTTCCAGAACCGCTCGGCCTTTCTCCGGTGACGAAGGCTCCTTCCTCTTCTCGCCGGGATCGTCTGCCTTTGCAGACTCGGGCCGGAATCTCAAGGCGGCATTGGGGATCTTCAAAACCCCTTCCCTGCGTGCAGTCGTGATGGAGACGTTGGCCGTCATTCCAGGCTTCAGCTTTAAATCCTTATTATCCACTTGAATGACGACGTCATAGGTCACCACATTCTGGACCGTCGTGGGTGCATTTCGAATCTCTGATACCTTCCCCCGAAACCTCCTCTCCGGGTACGCATCAACCGTAAAGAAGGCCTCCTGACCTACGGCAACCCGACCGACATCGGCTTCGCTCACATTGGTATCGACCTGCATCTGAGTCAGATCTTTTGCGATCGTAAAAAGCGTCGGCGCCTGAAGGCTGGCTGCCACGGTCTGACCCACATCGACATTTCGAGAGATGACGATGCCGTTGACCGGAGACCGGATGGTCGTATATTTCAGGTTGGTCTCCGCCACCCTCAAGGCGGCCTTTGCCTGGGCCACCTGGGCCTTTGAAGATTCCACCTGAGACTTCGCAGACTCCACCTGGGCCCTGGCCACCTCTCTCTGGGCCACTGCGGTATCATAGTTTGCCTGGGCCGTATCAAGAGTGGCCTGCGCAATCACATTCCTTTCAAAGAGTGGCCGGTTGCGCTCAAGGGTCCTCTTCGTATCGATGACGGCAACCTCAGCCCTGGCGAGGTTGGCTTTGGCATTCTCAAGATTGGCCTGGGCGGTCAGCAGATTCGCCTGGGCGCTCAATACATTTGCTCTCGCCTGTTCGACCTGGGCCTCAAAGATGGCAGGATCGATCTGGGCGATCACCTGTCCTTCCTTCACCTGCGAATTGAAGTCGGCGTAAAGGGCCTTGATCGTCCCTGAAATCTGGCTTCCAACTAAAACGGTGATGACCGGGTTGATCGTCCCTGTCGCTGTGACGACGGAGCTGATCTCTCCTCTCTCCACCCTCACCGAACGAAATCTCGTATTTGAACCGCTCTCGCTGAGAAGCCGGTAAGCAAGGAATCCTCCTGCCAAGATAAGAGAGACGACGATCGCCACTGCTCTCAGAGACCTCTTCCTTTGATTCAGCATCTCACCTCTCCTTGCCCTTCTTCCTAAAATGGAGACGGATCGGGACTCCTCTGAAACCGAACGTCTTCCGAATCTGATTGATCAAATATCTCTCATATGAAAAATGGATGCCCTCCGGCCTGTTCGTATAGATGACAAACGTGGGAGGGGTGGTCGAAACTTGGGTGATGTAGTTCAGTTTGACGTCACGGTTTTTATAAAGGGGCGGGCTCCGTCGCTCCACCCATAAGCCGAACGATCTGTTCAGGGGAGAGGTCGGCACCCTCTTCTTCGCCTCCTCCGCCACATCGTCCACCATGTTCAGGATCTTGGGAACCCTCTGACCGGTCAAAGCGGAGACGAAGAGGATGGGTGCATAGGAGAGGTATTTCAGATCCCTGTAGATCCTTCTCTCAAATTCAACCAGGGTCTGGGAATCCTTTTCAACCATGTCCCACTTGTTCACGACCAGGATACAGCCCTTCCCCTTCTCATGGATGAAACCACCGATGCGCGCGTCCTGAGCCGTGACCACCTCTTGCGCATCCAACAAGAGCAGAACGACATCCGACCGATCGATGGTCCGAAGGGCCTCTACAATGCTGTACTTCTCCAGCCGTAAACCGATCCGGCTCTTTCTCCGGATGCCGGCGGTGTCGATCAGGACATACCTCTTTCCATCTCTCTCAAAGACGGTATCGATGGCATCTCGGGTCGTGCCCGGGGCCTCATCCACGATCACCCTCCGATATCCTAACAACCGATTGATCAGTGAAGATTTTCCTACGTTTGGCCTTCCCACCACCGCCACCCTCGTGGCTTGGCCATCCCATTCCTCCTCATCCGATGCGGGAAGTCCCTTGACCACCTCACCCATCAGCTCATCCACCCCATACCCGTGCTCCGCTGAGATGGCGAAGATCTTCTCCGCACCCAAACCGTAAAATTCAAAGACCCGCTCCTGATGTTTAGGAACGTCAATCTTATTGACGACAAAAAAGAGAGGTTTATTCACCCCCCTCAGAATATTGGCAATCTCCCTGTCTGAAGCGGTCAGGCCTTCCTTCCCATCCATCAAGAAGAGGATCGCATCAGCCTCTTCCATGGCTAACTGGCACTGCTCACGCATCTGGATGAAGATCCGGTCCTTTGAAACCGGCTCAAAACCGCCAGTATCGATTAAGGTGAACGACCCTTCTTCCCACTGCACGTCAGCGTAATTCCGATCACGGGTCACCCCGGGCTCATCTGCAACGATCGCCTTTCTTGACCCGACGATTCGGTTGAACAGGGTCGATTTACCCACATTGGGCCTTCCCACAATGGCGATGATTGACCTCATGATCCTCTCTCAAAAGCAGCTAAAGACATTATAAGATAACGATAAACCCCTTACAATTACGGAGCCCTGAGACCAGAGCCCGTGGTCTTCTACCTGAAGAGATAAGGACTTCCCATCCCAATGGAATTGTGATAATTTAATTTAGGGAAACGGCGTGATCAACCGCGGGGGTCTGCGATGAAGAAGAAAAATCGCAAAGAAGGCATTTTGTTCTTTTCTGCACTGTTTCTTCTCCTCTTCCTGGCCGCGATCAAAGCCTTGCCACAACCTGCGCCAAAAGAAGAACCGAAGCCCCAGGTCAGCCTGGGTGAGGTCATGGTCAAGTTCAAGGAATTTGAATCGAAACCTTCACCTTTAAAAATCCTGGAGCTCCATGTCGAAATCCTTAACCAAAGCCGGGACGCTACGGCTCCTGCCGGGTCCGTCAAAGTCGTGGCCACTCCGTTGGGGATGAGAATCTCATCCAACGGCACGACATCTGAATTTCCTTCCGATCCCCAGGAGATGATCCTCGATCGCCCCATCCCTCCCCGATCCGGGCAGGTGGTGATCTTCGGTTTTCCATTCCCCAGAGAGGATCCAGACTCGGCCACCTTCGAGATCCAGATCAATCCGCCGGAAGGAGAGAAGAGAACGGTGACGTGGGAGAGTGACAAAAATTAAATGGGCGCAACGCACCCGATTTCTCCATCCCTCAGGAGCTTAAGGACCTCAATCTTCAACTATCTGTAATACATTCTTTGATGATCAAGACAACAAACTCCCGGCTGTTTCAATGGACAGGGGTAACCCTCCTGATCAACCGGGCGAAACTGGACAAGTATGTTCCTTAACAAAATTGTTACTGTTCTTGACAAAATGACGTTCCTGGCATCGGACTTTTTCCAGTTTATGTCCCTGAACGTAATCTAAATTAATTTTATAAATCAAATACATACCTATATTAAGTCTTCAAAGCCAATCATTGGTATTCATTATGCAGAAAATCCGAAAAACCGCCGTCAGATTAACAGGTTGCTAAAACCGTCGAAACTTTGACCAAAACGATATCCCTTAAAAGGAGGGGGTGACTTGTTCTGTCCCACATGTAAGCAAGAGCTTACAGAGGCAGTATCAAAATGCAGGACGTGCGGCTTCGAATTCGCCAATGAATTGCAACCCAGACTACGCTTTTATTTTATCCTGAAAGATGAACTGAATAATCTCGTCTCCAGCGGCAAGCAGCTTAATCTTCGGATCCAGAGCCTCAGCGCGACGCTCGCCGAATACGGGAAAGAGATCCAGGCGGAAATCGATCGGCTGGCTCGGGAGGGGGAAAAAGAAGAGGAGGAGATTGAGGTCACAATATCAGTTGAAGAAGCAAAGGAAAGAGCAGAATTACTCACCCCAGGGTCCTCCCCTATACAAGAAAGGCCGGAACCTGCCAAGGAATCAGAAAAAATCCGCGGTACTGTTCCGCCGGAGAAATCGTATCGCGATACCATCGATTCAGAATTTCGTTTCGGACAGAAGTGGCTTCTCATTATCGGGATCGTCGCAGTGATCTTCGGTGTAGCCTTCTTCCTGAAATATTCCTTTGATAGAGGCTGGATCGGGCCTGCAGGCAGGGTTTCCCTTGCGTATCTCTGGGGCCTTCTGTTTTTGATGACCGGGCATTTTCTTAGGAAAAAGTATCTGACTTGGTTTGGCTTATCCATCTACGGCGGGGGTATCGTCATCCTTTACTTCGCCACCTACGCCGCGTTTCAAATCTATAACCTCTTACCTCAGGGCTTCTCCTTCTCCATCATGGTTCTCATTACCGTTCTCACATGCGCAACGGCGATGGCCTATGAAACGCAGGCTCTTGCGATACTGGGGCTTGTAGGAGGGTTCCTGACTCCGATTTTAATGAGCACAGGCCAAGATAATTATGTCGCCCTTTTCACATATATGGCCATCCTCAACATCGGCATCCTGGTCATCTCTTTCCGCAAGAGATGGCCAATCCTGCAAGGGCTTGGATTTATGGTCACCTACCTCATCTACACGCTGTGGCATGTGGAGCGATACAGGCCTGAAAAATTCTGGGCCGCGATTCTCTTTCTGAATGGTTTCTATATCATTTATAGCCTCGCACCCTTTGCCTACTATTTCCTCCGAAAAGAGGCACAGCAGTTATTGGGTGTCTATATATTGATCCTCAATTCGGCTGTGGCCCTCGCGTTCAACTATGCCATGATCAAGGGAAAGCATCCGCTGGAGTGGATGAGTGTCATTACTGTCTCCTATGCCATCATCTATCTCTTGTTTGCACATCGGCTCTCTAAGCGGGGTGAGGGGGCTCGCAATATCCTTGTCGTGATGCTCCTTAAATCCACCCTCTTTTTGATCCTCACCATACCATTGCTTTTCTCCCAGCACTGGATCACCATTTTCTGGACCCTCCTCTCAGCTCTTCTCATTATGGGCGGGAAAAAACTGGGCCAGAAGAATTTTGTCTTCTGTGCCGTCGGTCTCTACGTTGTCGTCCTTATTAAATTTCTTTTCTACGACCTATCCTTTGTGTTCAAATACACGACAGACCCTATCACCCTCCACATGATGCAACCATACGGATATCTCATTTTCGAGCGGTGGGTGACGATGGCCCTTGTTGTTGCAGCGCCCTATTTCATGCGACGGATGATGGTCAATGAAATGGAACAGGCTGGGTCCGCTTTTTCCTTCCCCTCCATGAGAGAATTACCATCCGCGTTATCGGGAATATTTGGCACACTTCTCTTTATTATACTCTCGCTCGAAACATCCGCCTTCTTTTACGAAACCCTCCCCCAGGCACGCTTTGCATCTATATCGGTGATTTGGGCAATGTTTTCCATTGTTCTGATGATTTTGGGTTTCCGCAAGAACAATGACCGCATGCGGAAAATCGCGCTCGGGCTTCTCTTTCTTACTACCTTCAAAGTCTTCCTCTTCGACATCAGGAACATCAGCACCCCCTACAGGATCCTCTCCTTCATTGTGCTGGGCTTGATCCTCATACTTATCTCGTATCTCTATAACCAGGCGAAAGGCCGCCTCCTCACTATTGAAGAAGAGAAAAGGGTGTAGTTGAATGAAAAGGAAAATCGTCTCTTCCTCTCTGGTCCTATTATGCGTGGTGTTTTACTGTCCAGCAAAACTCTGGGCAGGAAGGATCGAGCCGTCGAATTTCCGCTACTCCGCCATATTGAACGAAAAAATAAAAAAGGGCGCGTTTTACCGAGTCATTCTCCCAGGAGCAATCCTCGAAGGGTGCGAAAGATTTGGGCACGATATACGGATATTCGATAAAGAGAATCGTGAAATCCCTTTCGTCGTTCTCGACAATCGAATCCCACCCAAGAAGACCAACCGGTACGCTCTGGAGGTTCTCTCTTATGATGACCAAGCGACAAGAACAAAAATCGTTTTGAAGCGCCCGAATCCCATCACCCCGGTTAACCGGATGGAGATAGATTCCCCTGACCGCGACTTCAATAAGGCTGTCACCGTATCCGGGAGCAGCGATCTGAAAAACTGGAAAACGCTCGCGCGCGAGTCTATCTACGATTTCTCCTCTCGGGTAAACCTGAGGAAGATGTATCTCCAACTGGGAAACAATACCTACCCTTATTTCCAACTCATTATCGACGAGGAGAAAGAGAAGGGGATTTTTCAAAACATAAAACTGAAATTTAACGGAATGGACTTCAGTGCTTCAATGTATACAAAGAAGAAGCTCAAGGTCAGCCGGTTTGTTGTCCTCGATGATACCGAGGGCCATGAAAAGGTGATCTATGATGAATTCAAGCTGCTGCCATCTGTCTTGACCGATCCAACAAAACGGGTCACTGAGATTGAATTCAATTCTGTCCTTCCTTTTTCAGCTCTTGAATTCGCCATTGATCACCCTTACTATTGCCGGCCGGTCAGGCTTTACGGCACAGCCACAGGCCGAAAAAAAGACTCTGTCCTAATTAAGCAGGATTCTCTTTATAGCTTTCCGATCTCGAATCAAGAGCAAACGAAGAAACATATTGACATACCGATGGCACAGGGATACCGATCTTACAGGGTTGTCATAGAGAACGATGTGAACCCACCGCTCAAAATCGAAGCGATCACACTTCGGTGGGCACAGAAACAGCTCTTTTTTATCGGGCTTGATGATCACCAGGAATACCGGCTCTTCTGGGGAAGCCCAACCGTTGAAGAGGGGAATTACGATATTGCGAAAATGATCCGCGCTGACAACTGGTTCAATCAGCCCACCCTGTCTATCCAGATTTCTCCCATTGCACAAAATCCGGGCTACCGACCTTTTAAAGGAAAAGACGACAAGAGCCTGATAGAGAAGAATATTCTTGTCATCGTCATCATCCTCGTCGTGATCGTGGTAGCTTTTTTTCTATTTCAACTCTGGAAAAAAACCGCATGAATAAAAAAAACCTCGGAGTCTGTGTGTTATTGACATCCGTTCTCTTTGTCGTTTCTTTAGGAGAAGGATCAACGGATCCGAACGGAGAAACAAAAACAGCTGCACAACTCCATGCCGAGGGAAACAAACTCTTCAGCCAGGGTCGATATCAAGATGCAATCACCGTCTGGCTGAAGGAATTCTCCCTTGATCCCAACAATGCCAATACAGCCAATAATATTGGTATCGCCTATAGAAATCTTGGCGAGCAGTCCACAGCCATTAAGTACCACAAAAGGGCAATCGAGCTAAACCCTCAGTTCGGCCATGGTTACTATAGTCTCGGTTTAGCCCACTATGACCGGAAGGAATATGAGGAAGCAAGGGATGCTTTCTTGATGGCAGCCCAATTGAATTGGAGAAAGGGTGTTTCTTACTACAATCTTGGCCTGGTTTATCACGATCTTCGAGACTACCCTAAAGCAGAGGATTCATACCTCAAAGCCATACAATTCGGCTATAACTCCGAAGCTACCTACAATAATCTTGGGTTGGTCTATTTTGAATGGGGAAATTATGAGAAGGCACTAGCCGCCTTCAAGGAAGCCAAGAAAATAAACCCTGAATTACCGGGTATTGATTTCCATATAAGAAGATGCAACCAATTTTTGAACAAGCCTCTTTTAGATAGGATTGCGTTTTGGAAAGGATGGAAAATGAATCAAGAGCGAGCAAGGCCATCCTCAATGGAAAAGGAAAAAATTAGAACGGAGGGTTGGCACTTTCCCTTTCTATCTATCATTTTCATTCTTGGTGTCGGTGTCTTTGTATTCTTCCTGTTCAAAATCGCCAAAAATCTGAAACACTCCTCTTAGCCGTCATAAATCAATGCGATGGCTTCGATCTCTATATTTCAACGTCCCCAATATTTTCATCATCCCATTGTCTGGGTTGCTCCAGCAGCTCGAAAATCTCTGAGGCCTCTCTCAAAACATAGTCGGCTCCCGCCCCTTCGAACTCCTCCCTCTTCGTCCTCCCGGTCAATACGCCGATCGTCTTCATCCCTACCTTCTTCCCGGCCTGGATGTCGATCGGGTGATCCCCGACCATCACTGCCTCCTCTCCTGAAACATCCAGTGCCTTCATGGCAGAGGAGAGATGATCTGGATGGGGTTTGACCCTTCTGACCCCATCCCTTGAGATGAAGACATCGCAAAACCGATCGACAGCCGGAAAGACCTTTCGAACCGCCTCCTCACAGTTCCGCGTGATGATCCCCACCTTCATTCCCCTCTGTCTCAGGCTTCTCAGGGTTCTCTTCACGCCGGGGATCAACCTTCCCCTCCTCGCAGCCTCCAGTTCAAACCGTTGGAGGATCTGATGGGCCCTTCGATAAAATTCCGATGCCCGAGCAGGGCTCTTCTTCCGCACGATGGGATAGACCTGATCAATCATCTCCAGCAGGTATCTCTGCGTAATCGACCTCTCCTCAACGCCGAACCCTCGGATCAATTCCAAGACCTCTTCCCTCATGGCGTTGAAATCGATGTTCAGGACAGCCAGGGTTCCGTCAAAATCAAAGATCACCGCCTTAATCTTGCCGAATGTAAACTCGTCCATGTTCTATCTATTTTCCTGCCTGAAGTGACGTAATTACATCTAATTTCGAAATCCAAGCTTCGGATTTCGGATTTTCATTTTTTTAAGTCGAGATCGGAGATCCCCAAGCAGTAGAGCACCCCCTTCATGTGGTCCCTCGTCAGCGCACCGTCCGCCACCTCCCTTAGAATCTCCTTGGCATTAAAAGCGATCCCAAGCCCTGCATTGGCAATCATGATCCGATCGTTCCACCCATCTCCGACGGCTACCACCTCATCTCGGGTGATCCCTTCCCTATGACAGATCTCATCCATGATCTCAGCCTTCCTCTGGCCATCGATCACCCTTCCTTTAATTCTTCCGGTCAGCCTTCCCTTCTCGATCTCCAGCTCGTTCCCAAAGGCATAATCAAATCCCAGCCTCTTCTTTAAGATGTCGGTGAAGTAGCTGAACCCTCCGCTGATCAGGGCCACTTTAAACCCCATCTCCTTCAGCGCAGCGACCAACTCCTCGCTTCCTTTTGTAAGCCTGAGCGTCTTGGCAATCGATTCCAACCGTTTGATCTCCAAACCTTTCAAAAGGGATACCCTTTGACGGAGGGAGCGGACGAAGTCGATCTCCCCTTTCATCCCTTTTTCTGTCAGGGCCTTCACCTTTCCCTTCACGTTTGCAAGCCTGGCCATCTCGTCGATGATCTCTCCTTCGACGATCGTTGAATCCATATCGAAGACGATCACCTTCTTCCTCTTCTTAAAGGCAGGCTCAGCCTGTGCGACGATATCCATTTTCACTCTCTTCGCAGTCTGGGCCAGGTCCGTTCGAAGCCTTGGAAAATCGACGTCCCGCAGGTCGATCCACATCTCCATCGCCAAAAATTCTCCACGGGCGATCATCTTAATCCGTTCAATATTGCAATGGTGCTTCGAAAGAACAGAGGAAAACGCAGCCACCACCCCTGGCCGATCAGCTCCCAGGATGGTCAGGACATAAGGCCTTTTCGTCTCGGCGAGCCTCAACCCCTTGAATTCATGGAGAGGGGTGAGGGTGATCTTCACATCCAGTCTCTTGGCCAGATGGCTGAGACCGGTTCTGAGATGGGTTAATCTGAGGTCGGATCGAAGAGGTTGGACAAGAAGGACCATGGTGAACTGAGAATGGATCACCGACTGCTCAATGTCAACGATGTTCAAACCTCTTCTGAAGAGGAACTGGGTCACCTCTGAGACGATCCCTACCCGATCCTCTCCGATCACCGAGATGACATAGCAATCCTCTTCCCTCGAAAGAGATTGAGACGACATTTTTAAGTCAGGATGTCCCTCAAGGCCCCGGTCAGGCAATGGATATACCGGACTTTACAGGTCTCTCCCATCAGGCCGACCCTCCATATCTTTCCCTTCAGCCAGCCCAGACCTGCTCCCACCTCGATGTTATATTCATTCAGAAGCCTCGACCTTGCCTTGAGATCATCGACCCCCTCTGGAAGGAGAACCGAGGTCAACATCGGCAACCGATACCCTTCCTGTGCAAAAAGTTTGAATCCGAAACCTTCCAGTTCCATCTTTAAGCGATCGCCCAGGGTCTCGTGACGTCGAAATCTCCTTTCGAGCCCCTCTTCAAAAATGATCTTCAATCCTTCTCTCAAGGCATAGAACATGGAGGCCGGTGCTGTATGGTGATAGACCCTATCCTCTCCCCAGTACTTCTCGAGCAAACCTAAATCGAGATAGAAACTCTGAACCTTCGTCTTGCGGGATCGGAGAAGATCCATTGCCTTGGGGCTGACCGTGATCGGACAAAGCCCTGGCGGGACACTGAGGCACTTCTGGGAGCTGGCATAGCAGACATCGATCCCCCATTCGTCCACCCTCACATCATACCCTCCCAGGGTGGTCACCGCATCCACCACCAAGAGCGTATCCACCTTCTTGCAATAGGCCCCGATCTCTTCAAGGGGCTGCCTGACGCCGGTCGAGGTCTCTCCATGAACGAGGCCACAGATCTTGGCCTCGGGATGTTCTTTTAAGACCTTGATCATTCTCTCTGGATCGATGATCTTTCCCCATTCCTCCTCCACCCGGACGACCTTTGCCCCGCACCGGGAAGCCACTTGAGTCATCCTGTCTGCAAAAAAGCCATTCACTCCGATCACAACCAGGTCTCCGGGCTCCACGAAATTGACATAAGATGCCTCCATGCCCGAACTCCCCGTGCCGGAGATCGCCAGGGTGACCCTGTTCTCCGTCTGAAAAACGCCTCTTAGCATCTCGCTGATCTCATCCATACATGCAAGAATTTGGGGATCGAGATAACCGATGACCGGGTTCGACATGGCCTGATAAACCCGGTAATGGACATTGCTCGGTCCAGGGCCCATGAGAATCCGGTAGCTCGGATGCATATCTCCTCCCGTCCACTTTTCCATCATCAAACCTCCTCAAGATCTAATTTCATTCCATCGCTGGCCGCGATCACTCTCAATCCTAACTCCTTTTCCAATTCCGCTGCAACCACCCAGGGCTTCGCCTGGATCATGGTCATCCCGAAGTGGGTCAACACCGTCAATTTCGGCTTCACCTTCTTGACGATGGTCTTCACATCCTCAATCGAAAGATGGTCGATCAGATCATCCCCAACAGGCTTGAGCCGAACCACGTGGATGATCAATATCTCTCCCCGGTATAAGTCCGGAAGATCCGGGAAAAACCTGGTGTCGGTCACCCAGGAGATCGTCCGGGGCTCTATCTTGAAATTGAGCCCATAGGTCTCCACCCGGTGGTGATGCTTTTTCGAAGTGGAGAACCGAATCTCTCCCAGCCGGTACTGAGAATTCTCCTTCAGCACCTCCACCTTCTCAACATAACTTCTGACGTATTTCAAGACAACCGGATCCTCCTCGATGGCATCCTGGGGAGCAAACAGGACCCCCTTTCTCTTAAAACCTCCATCGGTCATCGCCTCGATCATCACGTTGACGTCTCCAGAGTGGTCCAGGTGTTTATGGGTGAGGAGAATCCCGTCCAGCGCGGAGGGGTCTAATCGCGGCTTGCTGTGAAGACACCGGACCAGCGCACCCGGTCCGGGGTCCATATAGAGATTGGTCTTGCCGACCGAGAGCCAGACCCCGCCTGAGGAGCGAAGCTGTCTCATCACTACGAATCGAGCCCCTGCCGTACCGATGAATTTGATAAAGGACATGGTAAAGAATAAGGTTGAGGTTAAGGTTGAAGTTAGAAAACACCTTCTGGCCACGGAAAAATCCCATTTCTTAAGTGAACTCAGTCTCCATTCTTAACCTTAACCTGAACCTCAACCTGAAAGTTTTTTTATTCATCCTCGAGTTCTCTCAGCCTCTCATCATCCAGGCCGAAATGGTGACCCACCTCATGGATGACCACCTCTTTGATCCTCTTCTCAACCTCCTCTTTCGTCCTGCACATCGATTCGATGGGGATCTTAAAGAGTGTGATCTTATCTGGAAGGACATTCCCATAGTAGAACCCCCTCTGATCCAAGGGCACGCCTTGATAGAGTCCTAATAGTTCAGAGGAGGATCGAAGTCCCATCTCCGAGAGGATCTCCGGTGAGGCCCGATCCTCAATCACCACATCGACATTCTTCATCTTCCTCCTGATCGACCTGGGAAGTCTCTCAAGGGCAAGGAGCACCGCCTCCTCGAATTCTTTCCTGGTCAACTTCATATCATTGGGGCCGGGAGGTCAAGGGCTCGAGGGTTCGAAGATTCCTGTTTAACCTGTAAGTTACCACTGAAACCCTTACCCTCGACCCCTGGAACCCTTGAACCCTTTTCTATTTCTGGAGCTCCGGAACGATCTTTTCAAAATAATCCAGAACCTGCGGGTTCATCAGTGCATCCCTGTTCAGAACCGGCCTTCCGTGGATGATATTTGTGACCGCGCTCTCCACCTTCTTCATGTTCAGGGTGTAAGGGGCCTCGGGCATCTCCATGATGATGGCTGGCACATGGCGAGGCGATGCCTTTTCTCGCAGGGTCTTTCTGATCTTGTTCTTTAACTCCTCTGTTAAATTCACACCTGGAGCAAGTTTCACAAAGAGGATCACCCTCTGATCGCCCTCCCAGTTCTGGCCGATCGCCAGGCTATCGGCTATCTCATCCATCTTCTCAACCACGTTATAAATTTCGGCTGTTCCGATCCGGACTCCGGATGGCTTCAGAACGGCATCGGAACGACCATAGAAGGTGATCCCTCCGGTGTCACTGTGCATGACGATATAGTCGCCGTGCCGCCAGACGTTTGGGTAGTGTTCAAAGTATGCGCTTCTGTACTTTTCACCGGTCGGATCATTCCAGAAATAGAGGGGCATGGGCGGAGCAGGCGCCTCGCAGACCAGCTCTCCCTGAACGTCCCACACGGGCTTCCCCTTCTCATCGTAGGCCTTCACCTTCATCGCCAGGCCCGGGCCCTGAAGTTCGCCCGCATAGACCGGTTGAATGGGGCTCCCAATCGCAAAACACCCGTTGATATCCGTGCCGCCCGAAATGGAATTGAAATGGAGATCCTTCTTGATCTCGCGATAGACCCACTCGAAGCCTTCTGCAGAAAGAACTGAGCCCGTTTGAGAGATCTCCCTGAGGGAGGAGAGGTCATACCTCTTTCCTGGCTGGATCCCCTCGCTCCGGAGATAGTTAATATAGCTTGCGCTGAGGCCGAAGATCGTAATCCTTTCATCCTGCACTAATTTCCACATCGCGCCGGCATCAGGATAGTTCGGATTGCCATCGTAAAGGATGATCGTCGCCCCTGCGCCGAGCGAGCTGAGCAACCAGTTCCACATCATCCAGCTACAGGTGGTGATGTAAAAGATCCTGTCCTCCCGCCTCAAATCCGTATGCAAAATCAGCTCCTTCAGGTGGTTGATCAGAATGCCCCCTGCGGGCTGGACCATGCACTTTGGCTTGCCGGTGGTCCCGGAAGAGAACATGATGAAGACCGGATGGTCAAAGGGCAGCTGCTCGAACTCCAGAGCAGGCTCCTCCTCTCTGGCCAGAAACTCTTCATAACGGACGCCATTGGGGATATGGCTGAGATCCGTTTCACCTCCGGTATAGGAAACGACCACGACCTTTCTGAGAGAGGGCATGGCCCTGGCAAGTTCTGAGGCATTGCCCAGGGAGCTGAACACCTTTCCCTTGTAAAAATAGCCATCGACCGTGAACAAGACCTTGGGTTCGATCTGGCCCAGTCGATCCAGTGCAGCCTGGGCTCCGATGTCGGTAGCACAGGACGACCAGACCGCTCCAATACTGGTTGCAGCCAGCATGGCAATCGCCGTCTCCATAAGGTTGGGCATATAGCCTGCTACCCTGTCGCCCGGCACCACTCCGATCTCTCGCAACGATTTTGCCAGCCGGGCTACTGCACGATGAAGCTCTGCATAGGTCATCTGGCTCGATTTCTCTGTTTCTCCCTTGAATATGAAAGCGAGTTGATCGTCTCGATAACGGAGAAGGTTCTCTGCAAAATTGAGCCTGGCCCCGAGGAACCACCTCGCCCCTGGAAACTTCCTCAGATCATCCACCACCTCATCATACCCTTTCGAGGCTTTTATCCCCGCGAAGTCCCACATCGCTGCCCAGAAGTCAGGGATGCGATCGATGGACCACTGATATAAATCATGATAGGATTTGAAATCCTTACCATATCTCCGGTTTACAAACTCCATAAACCGCGTCATGTTGGCATTCTTGACCTGCTCCTTCGAGGGTACCCATAGAGGCTTCTTGAAGGGTTTTGGAGTGGCCGCCTTTGAAACCCTGGTCGATGGCTTCTTCAAAGCTTTTTTCAAAGGTTTGCTTATCACTTTCTTCGAAGGTTTTTTTAAAACCTTCTTTGGCATCTTTTTTTGTCGCTTCTTTGTGATCTTTTTCGATGCCTTCTTTGAACGATTCTTCAAGGACCTTTTAACGGCTCGCTTCATACCATCCCCTCCCTCTATCCAATCTTTTCGAACTGCCCTCCATTCCATATCACTCCCGAGGCTTTCCGTCAAGGTCAATCTCTGTCAACGACGCCAAAACCTTTTATTTTCCAAACCATTATGTTATTAAATTAAAAAACTCTGAAAAGGGTGGAGTCCGTGGGGCTTCTGACCGGATTCAAAATGGTCGATCTTTCAAGACTTCTTCCCGGGCCATATGGCAGCCTGCTTCTGGCTGACCTCGGGATGGAAGTGCTAAAGATCGAAGATCCTGAGGGGCCTGAGGGGGACAGCGCCCTTTTTCTCTCGGTGAATCGGAACAAGAAGAGCATGACGTTGAACCTCAGGGTAGCAGAAGGAAAGGAGATCTTCTATAAGTTGATCAAATCGTATGACGTCATATTGGAAAGCTTCAGACCCGGGGTGATGGATCGTCTCGGCGTCGGGTACGAGGAATTGAAGAAGAGAAACCCCAGGGTGATCCTCTGCTCCCTCTCAGGATATGGCCAAGATGGCCCTTATCGAGAGAGGGCAGGCCACGATATCAATTACATCGGCCTGGGAGGAGTTCTCGATCTGACCGGACTGAAGAACGGCCCTCCCGTGCTCCCTCCGGTTCAGATCGCAGATCTCGGAGGAGGCGGGATGATGGCAGCCGTCGCGATCCTTGCGGCGATCATCCACCGTGAGAGAACGGGCCAGGGGCAACATCTGGACGTCTCCATGCTCGACGGCGTGATCTCCTGGCTCTCCATCCACGCAGGGAAGTATCTCTTTGACCAGGAACTTCCCAAACGGGGGGATATGCCGCTGACAGGAAGATATGCCTGTTATCAGGTCTACCCGACCAGGGATGGGAGATACATCTCCCTCGGGGCCCTGGAGCCAAAGTTCTGGAAGAACTTCTGTGAGGCGATCGACCGGAGAGATCTGATCGGAAAACAATTCATAGAGGGAGAAGCACAGGCTCGTGTGATCGAAGAGATCAAAGGGCTTTTCAAAACCAAGACACAGAGGGAGTGGATCGATTTTTTCAGGGATCTGGATGTATGCTGTGAACCCGTTCTCACTCTTGAAGAGGTCTTTCAGCATCCCCAGGTGCTGCACCGGGAGATGCTGAAGGAGTTCGAACATCCTGTAGGGGGAAGAATTCGGCAGGTGGGGAGTCCCATCAAGACCTCTCAATTCCGTTTTGAGATCAGAACTCCTCCACCGCAAAGAGGAGAGCACACCCTGGAGGTACTTCAGGAAATAGGATATTCCGGAAAAGAGATCGAACGTTTCAGAGAAGTGAAAGCGATTTGATAGTGAGAAATGCGAAATTCGAATTTCGAAATTCGAAACAATTCCAAATTCTCCAATATCAAATTTTCTAAAAAAGGCCTTTTTTCTTTTTTAAATTGGGAATTTTGGACATTTGAATTTGTTTCGTACTTCGGATTTCGATATTCGAAGTTAGGGGCCTGGGGATGCCCAAAGTCGAGATCGATCGCGAACGATGCAAGGGGTGCGGCCTCTGCACCATCTCCTGCCCAAAGGGGCTGATCCGGATGGGCGAGGAGATCAATCGCCAGGGCTATTTCTTCGCCTTCTGGGATGAGAACGGGGCATGCACGGGCTGCGCCATCTGCGGAGAGATCTGCCCGGATGTGGCCATTCGGGTGTGGAGGTAGGATGGGAGATCAAAATCCAGAAAAGATGTTGGTGAAAGGGAATGAGGCCCTGGCCATGGCTGCCATCGATGCAGGCTGTCTCCTCTACTTCGGCTATCCGATCACCCCTCAGAATGACATACCGGAGTACCTTTCGAAGCACCTCCCTCCTTTGGGCGGTGAATTCATCCAGGCGGAGAGCGAAATTGCCTCCATCAATCTCCTCTTGGGAGCTTCGGCCACGGGAAAGAGGGCCATGACCTCCTCCTCAAGCCCTGGGATCTCTCTCATGCAGGAAGGAATCTCCTATATGGCAGGAAGCGAGCTCCCAGGACTGATCGTCAACATCTCAAGAAGTGGACCAGGCCTTGGCGGAATCTCACCCTCACAGGGCGACTATTTTCAGGCCACCCGGGGCGGCGGACATGGAGACTATCGGATGATCGTCCTCGCTCCCTCCACCATCCAAGAGATGTACGATCTAACCATTCTTGCATTTGACCTGTCTGACAAGTACCGAAATCCGGCGATGATTCTCGGAGATGCTCTCATCGGACAGATGAAAGAACCTCTCCTGAGGAGAAGGCCTGAGAAGATAGACCTTCCCCCGAAGGATTGGGCGTTGACCGGAGCCAAAGGGAGGAAGCCCAACCGGCTTAAATCGCTCTATCTTCAGGATGGTGAACTCTCGGAGCATAACTGGAAGCTCTACCAGAAGTACGAACGGATGAAAAGGGAGGAGGTCCGTTTTGAGACCCTTCTCACAGAGGATGCCAAACTGGTTGTGGCCGCCTTCGGAAGCATGGCCAGGGTTTCGAAGTCCTCTGTCGAGTTGGCCAGGGAGGAAGGGATGAAGGTCGGCCTCTTCCGTCCGATCACCCTCTTCCCCTATCCGGAGAAGGCCCTTCACGATCTCTCAAAACGCGTGAAACGATTCTTAACCGTGGAACTCAATACTGGCCAGATGGTGGAGGACGTGAAGCTCTCGGTCGACCGGGATGTCGAGGTCTATTTCTACGGAAGGCCTCCAGGATCGCTTCCCACTCCGGAGGAGATACTGGAGGAGATTAGAAAATACTACGGATAAAATCCGAAGCACGAAACAAATTCAAAGCTCCGATTACCAAATGTCCAAAAATCTTTTGGTCATTCTAATTTCGGTAATTTGGATTTGTTTCGGATTTTCCGCCAAAGGCGGATCTGCTTTGGCATGACGATATTCGGATTTCGGATTTAAGGAGTTAAAGATGGAGCTTGTCTTCAAACGTCCGGAGTGTCTCATTGATGTCCCTTTCCACTTCTGCCCGGGCTGCCATCACGGAATTGCCCACCGTTTGGTCGCAGAGGCCATCGATTACTTCAAGATCAGGGAGAAGACGATTGGGGTGGCCTCGGTGGGCTGTTCTGTCTTTATGTATGACTATTTTGACATCGACGTCCTCGAGGCACCCCACGGAAGGGCTTCTGCTGTGGCCTCAGGGGTGAAGCGGGCGAGGAAGGACCGGATCGTCTTCACGTATCAGGGCGATGGAGATCTGGGCGCCATCGGCATTGCCGAAGGCATCCATACGGCCAACCGGGGTGAAAACATCACCCTCATCTTTGCCAATAATGGAATCTACGGAATGACCGGCGGGCAGATGGCGCCGACCACCCTTCTCGGCCAGAAGACGACCACGAGCCCTTACGGAAGAGACTTCACCTACGACGGTTATCCCATCCGAATGGCAGAGATGCTGGCCACGCTTGAGGGAAGCGCCTTTGTGGCCCGTGTGGCGGTGAACAATCCGGCCAATCTGATGAAGGCAAAAAAGGCGGTCCGCAAGGCCTTTCAGATGCAGATCGAAGAGATGGGCTTCTCTTTCGTCGAGTTTTTGTTGGCCTGCCCCACCAACTGGGGCCTCTCTCCCTTAGAGGCAAACCGTCGGGTTGAAGAGGAGATGATCCCCTACTTCCCGCTTGGGATCCTGAAGGAGAGGAAGATGGCAGACTATCTATGAGAATAACCAATCACCAAATACCAATAACCAAAGAAATTCCAATCACCAATATCCAAGTTCCATTTGGTTATTGGAAAATGGGTCATTGGTTATTATTTGAAGCTTGGGATTTGGTTTATTGATGATCAGCAGAATTATGAGTGGTGATCGTTTTTATTATGATGTGATCATGGCGGGCTTTGGGGGGCAGGGCGTGATGTTGATCGGAAACCTCCTGGCCTATGCCGCCATGAAGGAGGGAAGGCACGTCACCTACCTTCCCACCTATGGAGTCGAGATGAGGGGTGGGACGGCCAACTGTACAGTGGTGATCTCCTCCAGGGAGATCGGCTCTCCTGTTGTCGAAAGGCCCCATGGCGTGGTCCTGATGAACCTTCCATCCTTGTTGAAATATGAGCAGCGGGTGCTTCCCAAAGGACTTCTGCTCTTCAACTCGTCCCTGATCGATCCCAAAGAGGCTTCACGCAAAGATATCGAAGTCCTTCCCGTCCCTGTCAACGACATGGCGATTGAAAATGGAAACCCCAGGCTGGCCAATATGGTGGCCCTGGGAGCTTTTGTCGAGAAGACCAAATTGGTACGAATGGCCTCCCTCTTCGAATCCCTGGAAAAGGTGCTGGACGAACGCTACCGTCAATTCATCCCGCCCAACATCAAGGCGATTGAGCTGGGGGCCAGATTTGTTCAATCCCTTTAAAGCCCTCGACCGGATAGGGCTCAGGGAGGAGAAAGGAAAGACCATGGGAGAAGAGAAATCCTTTGAGGAGATCCGGGTCGGAGAGAAGATTAAACGATTGAGAGACCAAAAGGGGCTCTCGCTCAAAGAGGTGGCCGATCTAACAGGGTTTTCAACCGCGCTCCTTTCCCAGATGGAGAACCACCTCGTCTCCCCTTCCCTCGGGACCATGATCAAACTGGCCAGGGCATTGGAGGTGAAGGTGGGAGACTTTCTCGGTGAGACCGAGGGAGAACCCTTCACGATTGTGAGGAAGGATGAGAGAAAGAAGGTCTCCCGGTTCGCCTCAAAGGACGGCGTGAAATACGGCTACTCCTACGAGTCGCTGGGATTTGAGAAGAAGGATCGGCACATGGAGCCCTTCATCGTCACCCTGGAACCCGCGACGGTCAAGAGCTCCAAAACCTCTGTCCACGAGGGAGAGGAGTTTATCTTCGTTTTGGAAGGGGAGATGGAAGTGATCCTCGGAAACCATACGGATGTCCTCTACCCGGGAGACTCGATCTATTACGATTCGACCATCCCTCACCGGGTCCAATGCCACCAGGACAAAGTCACCAGAATTTTAGCCGTCCTTTATACTTCCAGTACATAAAGCATGAGAATAAGCAACCAATGAGAAGCGCTAAATCCCGAATAGACTCCAACAGACAAAATTCAAGATTCAAGATTCGTTTGGGTCATTGGATCTTTGAGATTTGGAATTTGTTCGGGTCCTGGGATTTTGGATTTGGAATCTGGCTCCGCCTCTCCTTTTGTGCCCTTCTTTTCTCCGTCATCGTACCTATTCCTTGTTTCGGCCAGCCGCCTCTCAAGGTGGGCTGTCTCATCCCGCTCGCAGGCCGATGGGGAGAATCGGGAAGGGAATGCGCCAGGGGCATGCTCGATGCCAGCAAATGGCTCAACCAGAGGACAGGAGTCTTTGGGATGAAGCTGGAGATCCTGCTCATCGACGACACTTCCCAGCCCGCTGAGACAGTGGCCGCGTTCCGGAAATTGAATGAGACAGACCAAATCCTTCTTCTCTATATCTACTCCACGGAGACGACCCTCGCCCTTCTCCGTCATATCCACTTCTATCGCATCCCTGCGCTGACGAGTTCTCTTTCGCCTCCTTTCACCAACCCTGCCAAATATCCCTATCTCTTTGCGGTCAATCCGACCCCTCTCGACCTGTCAAGAATCGCAATGAAGTTCATCTCGGAAAGATCCGGGATTAAGGCGAGAAAGCCAAAACTGGTCTTTGTCGGTTCTCCTGACCATTTGGGTCAGCATTTTCTGGATGAGGCAAAGCAGTACGGAAAATCGATCGGACTCGACATCGGGCCGGACATCTGGGTCTCTGACCTATCCCCTTCAGGCGATGCCATAAAAGGATTGTCCTCTCCCCTTCTCAAGATGAGCGCGTACAATCCTGATTACGCCTACGTCAGCCTCTCTCCGAAAGAGATATCCTTCCTTCTACAGCAGGCCAAGGAGATGGACTTCCGAACCAGATGGATTTGCAGCATGAAGGGATTTGATGAAACCCTTATCCCATACGACGGTCTTCTTGGGGTTCAACCGGTCGCACCGTTTGGAGAAGATGTCCCGGGAATGGTCGGGATCAGGGAGGCCCATCAGAGATGGCATCCCTATGACTCTCATACCCTCTCATATGTTGAAGGATGGGCGAGCCTTCTGGTAATGGCAGAGGCCCTCGGAAGATCGCTTCCAGAACAGGGATTTTCACGGGAAAGGGTAAAACTCGCTTTCGAGACTCTTAAAGATTTCGTCATCGGTGGCCTTATCCCGCCCGTGACCTTTACTGCCAAGGACCATCGCCCGAGCGTTGAATCCAGAATCTTCATCATCAAAGACGGGAAGCTTTCGCGACAGACCGGTTTTATCTCCATAGGAAGGTAGGGGGAGTTTGCAGTTTTAATCTGCTTGACCATGAGCAGTGAAAGTGATAAATTCCCCTTGAATGAACCTTGAAGAAATCCTCAAAACACACCGCAAACAAATTGTAGATGAGTGGATTTATCGGCTCCACACAGAGGTGAGTGAACGCTATTCTGCTCGACCGGTAGACGAACTCTTCCGCACCGTCTCAAAAGCAAATGAAGCCAATTATGCTGTGCTCGTCTCTAAGGATTTTTCCGAGATTAATGACCATATTCATTGGATCACCAATTTACGCCTTGAGGGAGGCTTTTCCCTTTCAGAAGTCCAGAGTGCTTATGAACTCTACAGGACCGTTCTCTTTCCTATCCTTCCAAACGAATTAAATGAGAAAGACCTCCATGCAGCATTGAAGAATATCAATTACTGCCTCTTTTATACCATTACAAGATTCAGCAACTATTTCCAGTCCTTACATGAGAAACATATAAGAGATTATGCTCAAAATCTTGAGAGCGAAGTCGAAAAAAGAACAAAAGAACTGGCTGAATCAGAGTCGAAATACCGCATTCTCATTGAAGAGATCAATGATGGTTATTTTGTTACTCAGAAGGGGGTCATCGTTTTTGCCAATCAGGCTTTCTGCAACATGCACGGATATACCCTCCCGGAAATTATCGGAAAACCCTACACAGAGCTGGTCGCCCAGAAATCCTTACCCATCGTGCAGCGGATTTACGAGAAAGGAACGATCGGAGAAGCCACGGATGACGTTTATACCTACTTTAGGCGCCACAAAAACGGCAGTACATTCCCAACGGAGAATAAGATAAAGTGGATTCTTTATCAGGGTGATTATGCTGTGGCAGGTATCTGCAGGGACATCACGGAGAGGATTGAAACGGAGAAGCGAATTCGGGAATCTGAGCGTCTTGTTCATATAGGAAAACTGACCACCTCCCTCGCCCATGAGATACGAAATCCTCTCTCATCCGTGAAGATGAATAGTCAGATCATCTTGAAAAATATGGAGTTTCGTGGGAACGACAAGAGACGGATGGAGATCATTGTCAATGAGATCTCTCGCTTAGAAAGAATCCTTGATGAAATGCTTGATTTTGCAAGGCCTATAAAATTGAATCTCGAACCGGTCTCCATCAATCGCGCCATAGATTCCTGCCTTGAGATCCTGGATGCCAAAATGAGGGAAAAGAACATCCGTGTGAAAAAGTTTTATGGCAAGGGATTATCCTCTATCCCTGCTGATCGTGAAAAGATAGAACAGGTTGTGATCAATATCCTCCTGAATGCCATCGAAGTCCTCCCAGAAGGTGGAAAGATAGAGATCGTGACAAGGCAATTGGGGATGGAAAACAGGGCTCTTGAGGTGGAGATCAGTGACGATGGGCCTGGGATCAGTCCGGAAGACCTTCCCTATGTTTTCGATCCCTTCTTCAGCAACAAAAAGAAGGGCACCGGCCTGGGGCTCTCAAACGTAAAAAAGATCATCGAAGCCCATGGGGGCACAGTGGACGTGGCGATCCGGAAACCCCATGGAACACAGGTCCATTTTACCATTCCACTCAGGGAGGTGAGATGAAGGCGAAGAGAATTCTCATCATTGATGATGAACGTTCCCTTCTTGAAACCCTTGAGATGTTCCTTACCGAGAAAGGTTACTCAGTTCGGTGTGCCCTCTCTGGAAAAGAGGGTTTGAAGCAGTGCAGTCTCTTCGATCCTCATGTGATCATTCTGGACATCCGCCTCCCTGACAGGGATGGTCTGGAAGTGCTTCAAGAACTGATCCAGAATGATAAAAAGAACATTATCATCATTACAGCATTTCATGATATGGATATAACGATTAAGGCTGTGAAATTAGGAGCCTTCGACTATATCCCCAAACCCATAGACGTGGAAGAACTCGATCGGGTGATCGATAAGGCCCTAAAATCTTTAAGCCTGGGACGAACGGTCGAGGAGGATGTATGCATAGATCCTTCCTTATCCTATTTAAGTGGCAAGATCATCGGCAAGAGCAAGGGAATTAAAGAGATCTTTAAGGCCATTGGAATACTGTCAGAAAACCGGGTCACCGTCCTCATCGAGGGTGAAACAGGTACGGGCAAGGAGCTGATCGCAAGGGCAATCCATTGTAATAGCCCTTACAGGGAGGAGCCTTTCCAGGCCATCAATTGTTCAACCATTGTGGGCACCCTCCTGGAAAGCGAACTCTTCGGTCACGAGAAGGGAGCTTTCACCGGGGCATTCGGTTTAAAGAGAGGGAAGTTTGAACTCGCAGGTCATGGGACGATTTTCCTCGACGAAGTTGACGATCTCCCTCTTACGCTCCAGTCGAAAATCCTAAGGTTCTTGCAGGAAAAGGAGTTTGAACGTCTTGGGGGAGAAAAGAAGATCAAATCGAACGCAAGGGTCATCGCCGCAACCAACAAAGACCTTTGGAAGATGGTAAAGGAAGGCACCTTCAGAGAAGACCTCTTCTACAGACTCAATGTGGCCAATATCAAGGTACCCCCGCTCAGGGAGCGTAAGTCGGATATCCCCCTTCTGGTTGAGTATATCCTCAGAAAAATCAGCCAAGAGTTGAGCAAAAGCATAAAAAAAGTTGAAAAGGAAGCGCTGAAGAGAATGATCGAATACGATTGGCCTGGCAATGTAAGAGAATTGGAAAATGTCCTTACCAATGTTGCCCTCAATACCCCAGGGGAGGTCATCCTTGAAGAAGCGATCGCTCCCTTGTTGGGACAAAAGCTGAACATCCATCAGAATCCGATCTATCTTCTCAATAAGAAACAGAATCTCAAGGATATCGAGAAGGAGCATATCCTTGAGGTCCTTAACCATACCCAGTGGCATTTGGGCAAGGCCTGTCAGATCCTCGGAGTTTCACGGCCTACCCTCCGCCATAAACTCAAAGCGTACGAAATTTCAGGCGATCGGAAAACGATTTAGACAACCGTACTCGTTTGAAACTATTTTTCAAAAAGTAAAAGAGCTTTTCAACTCAACCTGAACAATAGGTTCCACTCAAACCCTTTAACGCATTGGAATTATACTGATTACCTGATGAAAGGCGGGTTGGCACGCCTGTTGCTAACCTCATCATCTCGTGATGATTTGAAATTGGGATCCAATTGGGATCCAAATGAGTGAGAAAGGAGAGGGTGATGATGAAAAAAAAGAGACTGATCGGTGGCCTTTGTGTACTCTGGATAAGCTCCGTTTTATTTCTCCTCCCAGCTTTAGCACAGGAAAAACCTGTTAAATTGGGAGTCCTCTTCATCATGTCCGGTCCAATGGGAGGATATGGCAAACATGGCATGCAGGCGGTTCAGCTTGCCGTGGATGAAATCAATGCCCGGGGAGGGATCCTCGGCCGAAAGGTGGAGGCCCTCTTTGAAGATACAAAACTTAAGGCTGACTTGGCGACCCAGATCACAAAAAGATTTATCCTTGAGGACAAAGTCGATTTTATTATCGGCCCTACATCCAGTGGAGTGGCGGTGGCCGTATCAAAGGTTGTGACAGAACACAAAAAAATCCTCGTCTTGACACAAGCTGCTGCAGATTCCTTAACCGGAGACCAGTTCAGTCGTTATCAGTTTGCAACCCTGAGCAATGCCATGATGCATTCCCGCGCCGGAGCCATCTATTTGGCCTCAAAGCCCTACAGGCGGTGGATGTGCATTGGCCCCAACTATAACTACGGGTGGGATTCCTGGGCCCAATTCAAGGCAAAATTGAAAGAACTAAGGTCTGATGTAGAGTTCATTGGCGAATTATGGCCGAAGCTGATGGAGAAGGATTTCACCCCTTTTATCCAGAAGATCATAGAAGCGAAACCCGATGCGGTCTGGTCTCCTCTCTGGGGGATGGACGCGGTGAACTTCATCAAACAGGGAATCCCTTTGGATCTCTTTAATAAAATCAAATTCGCCTTCCCCGACGGAGCGGCCTTAGAAACATTGTTGCCCCTGGGTAAGGATATGCCAAAGGGTATCTACGTGGCCGCCCGGTACTTCTTTCTGACGCCAGATACAGAAACGAATCGGCAATTCGTAAAAAATTATATGGATCGATTCAAAGATTATCCCGACTATATGGCAGCAGAAACCTATGCGGGTGTCTATTTTATCAAGGCCGCCATCGAACGGGCAGGAACTCTGGACACAGAAAAGTTAATCGAGGCGATCGAGAAGGAACCTCTCGCCTGGGAAACCCCTGAGGGTTGGAAGATCATGAGGAAGGAGGACCATGCCGTGGTGGAGGATGTCGTCTGGGGCGAAACGATTTACAGTGAAAGATACGGGTTTTCGATCCTCAAAAATATGCAAGCCATTCAAGGAGAAGAAATTTGCAGGACCCCGCAAGAATTGAAAGAGGTTCGTGCCAAATATGAAAAGAAGATAAGGGGAGAAAAGTGAATGCGCAGCGGGGGTGTTTAGGTTCGAGCTATGATTTCAATTATTTCTCATTGATGGGGACCCTAAATGTTGGAAATTAGAGGCCTGATGGTCTTCTATGAAAATGCCCTTGCGATTAATAACATCAATCTGAATTGCCAGGGAGAAAAGGTAACTGGCGTTTTTGGTGCGAACAGCGCAGGGAAGTCTACTCTGATGTACACGATCTCTGGGATTATTCTGGATGTGAAGAAGAAAGAGGAGATGAAAGGAGGAGAGCGAATCACTGTTCTTGGATCGATCGCCTTTGACGGAATGGATATCACCCATATGAAGCCGAGCGAAAGGGCAAGGAGGGGGATCATCCTCTGCCCGGAAAGGAGAAGGATCTTTCCTGAAAGTAGTACACTCGAAAATTTAAAAATAGGGGCTTATCTGGCCACATCGATCCAGGCAAAAAAGACCCTTGATTATGTCTTTACGATCTTCCCACCTCTAAAAAATCTGAAGAACAGGGAGGGAGGATTTCTGAGCGGGGGTGAGCAACAGATGCTGGCCATCGGAAGGGCGTTGATGGCACAGCCGAAATTGTTGCTTCTGGACGAACCCCTGCTCGGGTTGAGCCCTCTCATGGAGGTCATGCTGGCTCGTTCGATTCGGGACATCAACGCACAGACAGGGATCAGCATTCTTATCACAGAGCAATATGCTCGTCCAATTTTGCCCATCGTTCACTACGGCTATATCCTTGAAAATGGGGGAGCTGTTTTACAGGGAACTTCCCAAGAATTGATGGAAAACCCGGATGTGAAATCCGCTTATTTTGGGTTGTAGGGCTAAATTGTGTATGAATTGCAACTGGCGTTCACTTGGGTTGACAGCATTCTTCGTTTTAAGTAGATTGTTCTTGACTTCTCTGGATGTGGGGGAAAATCTACGATTAAAGGAGGGAGGCATATGAAAAGAAGGGGGTTTATTCTATTTGTAGGAGTTTCTTTTTTAATTGTCGCTTTATTAAGCATTCAATCCATCAGCACCAAGGCCAGCGCTCAGGGAAAGCCGATCGTGATCGGATCTCCTCTTTCTACGGCCTTTCTATACGGATGGGACGCAGAGAGGGCAATCAAATTAGCAGTTGAAGAGATCAATGCAAAAGGAGGGGTGCAAGTCGGCAAAGAGAAGAGGCCGTTTAAGGTGGAGGTGATGGATACTCGCGACCTCGAACCCGGAGTGCCTGTGAGCGACGCTCTATTGGTGGTGGAGAAGCTCATCCTCGAAAAAAATGCTGATTTTATCGTCGGCGGTCCGGTTAGGTCCGAAGCTGCCCTCGCCGCAATGGATCTCTTATCCAAGTACAAGAAGGTGTCCATATTGACCACGGGAGTTCTGACCCCAGCCTATCACAAGCGGGTGGCAGAGGAGTATGAGAAATTCAAATACTGTTTCAGGATCTCAGGAGAAGTTGGCTGGATGGTCGTGGGAGAGTTCATCCCCTGTCTCATGGATATCAAGGCTAAATATGGCCTCAATAGACTCTTCATTATGATCCAGGATGTTGCACACGCGCGTGCAGGAGGTGATATTGTTGCTAAATTGGCCTCAGAGAAAGGTTGGCAAGTTCTGGGAAAAGAGATCTATCCCACCGGAACAACGGATTACTCGGTGGGCCTGCTCAAGGCCAAAAGGGAGAATGCGCAGGTGATCCTCATCTGGATGGATATGCCCGAAACCTCTATCCTCCTGAAGCAATGGTATGATATGAAAGTTCCGGCGCTCCCCTTTGGCACCATCATCTCGGCTGCTGAACAACCCGGATTCTGGAAGGCTACCGAAGGAAAAGGAGAATACTGTCTGGCAAGCGTGGTGAATGCTGGAAATGCCCCCTCCAAAGCAACTCCGTGGACGATGAGGTTTGTCGAAGCCTATCAGAAAAAATACGGTCTGGAACCAGAGGGCTATGGAACCTCCTCCAGCTATATGGCGGTCTATGTCCTGAAAGACGCTATTGAGCGGGCTGGCTCACTTGGCTCAGATGCAGTGGTGACCGCTCTTGAGAAGACGGATATGATGGGAGGGGTCTACGGAAGAATTAGGTTTAATCCCAAAAACCACCAGGTCATCCCCAGCGTTGATCCGAACGAGGGGGCAGTGGGAACGATCTTCCAATGGCAGGCTGCCAAAAGGATTACTGTCTTCCCACCCAAAATTGCTGTGGGAGAGATCAAGCTCCCTCCCTGGATGAAAAAATAACATGCTGGAATACTGGAATAGTGGAATGCTGGGAAAGAATAAAGGGATGGAAAAACAGAAAAAAAGAAGTAGCAAGGTATCGAATTGGTCTTGAAATAACCCAATCTTCCAACATTCCATTATTCCAATCTCTGTTCTATGGACATTCTGATTTACGGCATGGTCAATAGCTTTTCCCTGGCCCTGATGGCGATCGGCTTCACCCTGGTCTATGGGATCAGCAGGCTCCCCAATTTCGCCCATGGAGCACTCTATGTGGTCACAGGGTTTCTGGTCTGGAGCTTTCTCAATATTTTGAAGATCCATTACATCTTTGCGATTCTGCTCGGCCTGCTGATCATGGGATTGATCGGCGCATTCATCTATCGGTTCATCCTCATCCGCGTCAGAGGAATGGCGACCTCTGAGATCATTGCGACCTATGCCCTGGGCTTGGCGGTTCTTGAGTTCTTGCGGTGGAAAGGCTTCAAGGGGATGACCTATACGCTTCCGGTCTTCATTGAAGGGAGCGTCAGTATTGGAGGCACCCCCGTCGATCTTCAGCGGTTGATCGTCATAGGAATCGGGATCATCGTGGTCGCTTTTATGTGGCTCTTCACCCATTTCAACAAGACGGGTTTGGCACTGAGAGGAATGGCGCAGGATGAACATGCGGCCATGATGTTGGGAATCGATTCCGACTGGATGGCGGTGATTGCCATGGCCATGGGCTCCATCCTCGCCGGTCTGTCAGCCATCGTCCTCCTTCCTCTGGGCAACATTGTTGTGGAGACGGGCTACAATGTCCTGATCCTCTCCATTGCAGTATGCATTGTGGGAGGCCTCGGAAGCTGGGTCGGTGCGATTTTGGCCGCCTTCATGATCGGGTTCATCCAGATCATTACGGTCGCTTATATCCAATCCCATTTCCATATGGTCGTCGCGCTCCTGGCCATTATCATCACCCTGATCTTGAGACCCTCTGGACTCTTTGGCAGACAGAAGGAGTTGGAGGAAAGAGTATAAAAACAAAATTCCGAAGCACGAAACAAATTTAAAATTCAGTTCTTAAATTTTCAAAACTGTTTAGGTCATTCGAATTTCGGTAATTTGGATTTGTTTCGGATTTTCCGCCAAAGGCGGATCTGCTTCTGGCATGACGATATTCGGATTTCGGATTTACGTTTAGCTTGGTCTCATGGATAAAAACCGGGTCACTCCAGAGAGACGTAAAGAGCGATTGGATCGAGGGATTAAAGTCCGAACAGAGGGGATCTATGCCATTGCTTCATGGGAGGAGATTTCTTATCTCGTTCTTCCGCGACTGCTTCTGATCGTAGGCCTGCTTCTCCTTCCGTTACTGATGCCGTCTCTTTACTGGAAAAGGGTGATCTCGATCGTCTCGATCTACGCACTGCTCGCCCTCGGGTTCGATTTCCTTGCCCATTTTGTCGGACTGGTCTCTCTGGGAGGCGCCTTCTTTGTCGGGACAGGTGGATATATCGCAGCCATTCTCAACAAGGCATTCGGTCTATCACCAACCTTCACCATTCCGATGGCCACCCTGGCCGGAGCAGCAATCTGTACCCTTCTCCTTCTTCCCGCCCTTCCTCTGAGAGGGGTCTACTTTGCCATCGTGACCCTGATGTACCCTCTGGTACTGGCAAGAATTATCGAGGCGCTAAACATCCTGGGCGGGACAGACGGTATCCTGGGTGTGGCCGGTTTCCCAAGCCGATGGATCGAACAGTACCTCATCCTCTTGATCATTATCCTCGCCCTCTTCGGTTTGAGACGGCTGGTCAACGAAGATATCGGCCTGGTCTTCCGGGGAGTCAAGGATAATGATCAAGCGGTCAGGGCGTCTGGATTAAGCATCACCTTCTACAAGGCGATTGCAGTTTTTATCGCCTCTGGTCTCGGTTCTCTCGGAGGCGCCTACCTCTCCCATATCTACATGTGGTCAGGGATCTCCCAATTCGCCTTGGATTTCTCCATCATCCCCATTGCTGCAACGGTGATCGGCGGAGGAGGGACGTTGGTCGGACCCCTGTTAGGGTGTTTCATCCTCGTCCCCGTTTCAGAACTGTTGCGTGCCTTTGGAACCCTTCGAATCGTCTTCTACTCGCTGATCCTGATGCTCTTCATCATGTTCAGAAGCGAAGGGATCATGGTCTATGCACAGCGAAAATATCATCAATTCGAGAGGTGGGTAAAGGTATGAGTCAAGAGCCCATCCTGCAGGTCAACAAGGTATGCAAATCTTTCGGAGGGGTTCAGGCATTATCGAATGTCAGCTTCGAGGTGAGCCAGGGAGAGGTCTTTGGAATCATCGGCCCGAATGGGTCAGGCAAAACCACGCTCATCAATTGCATCACCGGTTTCATCAGGATGGACTCTGGCAGGGTCCTTTACCGAGGCAGGGAGATCACGAACAAGCCGCCCAACCGGATTGCCAATCTCGGAGTGACGAGGACGTTTCAGATCATGAGGCCCTATTACAGTCTTCCCGCCTACAAGAACCTGATCATCCCCCTCTTCTCTCCGAGGGCCCGGCAGAGCGGTGGATGGAGAGGAGGGGGTAAGCTTGGAGATCGAGCAACCGTGAGCATCGACATCCTTGAAGAGATCGGCTTTGAACGGGACTCGTTTGTCCCGTATAAGCTCGCTTCGAGCCTTCCCACCGGGTATCTGAAGCGCCTCGAGCTTGCCAGATGTCTTGCCCTGAGGCCGGACATCATCCTCTGTGATGAGGTCTTCTCAGGACTCAGTATGAGTGAGATCGCCAGCATGGTCCCCCTGATCGAAAAGCTCCAGATGGATGGGATCACCCTGGTCATGATCGAACATCGGTTGAGAGAACTCTTCCGGGTGGCCAACCGGGTGATGGTGCTGAACTTCGGTGAGAAGCTGACAGAAGGTGTTCCTGAAGAGGTGATGCAGGACGAGAAGGTGAAAGAGGCTTACCTCGGCTCAGAGAAGTTATTGGATTATATGTTTGAAGCTTGATGAAAGATCATTGCAAAATTAGCAATTAGCAATGGCCATTTAGCAATGATAAAAATTTTTAAATTCTTTGTTAATTTTGCACTGTTAATTTTTCAATTTTCAACGGGGTTTAAAAAGGATGGAAGCCGAGTTGACGTTTACCCAATTCGAAAGGATGTGTGAAAGGTACCCGGATCGTCCGGCCATTGTCTATCTGGGAGAGAAGTTCTCCTATTCAAGGCTGAAGGATCTGATCGACCGTTTTGCTACAGGTCTGAACGAGCTGGGGATCGGCAAAGGGGATCGGGTATTGATCTATATCTCGAACTCTGTCCAATGGGTGATCACCTTCTTTGGGATTCAAAAGATCGGGGCGACTGCCGTACCGGTCGCGCCGATCTACACCTCTTTTGAGATCGAATATATGATCAATGACTCTGGCGCAGAAACGATCGTCTGTCTCGACACCAATTTCTGCTATGTGAGGGATATCTTTGGGAAGACCTGCCTGAAAAGGGCGATTGTCACAAATCTGGCCGATCCCCTCCCCTTATGGAAACGGACGGTCGGCTTCCTTTTCGACAAGATTCCCCGTGGAAGCGTGGAGAAGAATAAGAATGTCTACGCCTTCAAAGATCTGATCAGATACCCTCCCTTGAGAAGGGAGGTTCCAATCGACCCGTGGAGGGACCTCGCCTATATCCTTTACACCGGCGGCACAACCGGTTTTCCCAAAGGGGTGCCCGGCAATCATATCGGAATGACCTCCTATGTTAAAGACGTCATGGAGGACGTAGCAGGAGGTTATGTCGAAGAGGGAAGAGATACCTACATTGCGATCAACCCGCTCTTTCATATTATGGCCTTGGGGCTCTTCATGGCCATCGGTCTTAACTACGGAAACACCACGGTCATCATGCCCGTACCCCAGGTCGATGCAATCCTGTATGCCATCCAGAAATATAAAGTGAGGTGGATGCTCGGCGTCCCTGCTCTGTATCGCATGATCCTGGAGAACGATCGATTGGGTCAATATGACCTGAGCTCCCTTCGATACTGTTATTGCGGGGGGGATGTCCTCCCCATCGAAGTCTTCAAGAGGTGGAAGGAACTCCTTGGCCTATCCATCTATCAGGTCTATGGGTCAACCGAAGCAGGCCACGTCACTTACAACCGGCTGGATAGAGAACCCCAACTGATGTCGATCGGCCTTCCTTTAAAGTCCAGACAATGCATCGTCGTCGACCCCGACACCCTGGAATCAGTACCTGCAGGTCAAGTGGGAGAGCTGCTGGTCACGTCCGACTATACGATCAAGAACTACTGGAATAAGCCGGAAGAGACGCAGCGATCCTACGTGGATATCGATGGAAAGAGATACTACCGGATGGGCGATTACGTCCGGCGAGGCGAAAATGGGGAGATCTACTATGTCGAGAGGTCTGCCGATATCATTAAGTATAAGGGCTACCGGGTCTCAGCCTCAGAGATCGAGGCGGTCTTACAGGATCATCCCACGGTCATCGGCGCTTGCGTGGTGGGCGTTCCTGACTCGAGGGTGGGTGAACGGATCAAGGCGATGGTCGTGCTCAAGGAGGATGCGAGGGGCGTGGATTCATCCGAGCTTCTGAAATGGTGCCGTGAAAGGCTGGCGCCTTACAAGATCCCGCAGTATATTGAGTTCAGGGATATGCTGCCAAAGTCCAAGGTGGGAAAGCTTCTCAGGCGCGAAATCAGGGAAGAGGAGCGCCGAAAGATATCGAAAGAAAAAGTTAGCCCTTAGCAACCCCAAATGGCAAGGTCCAAGTCCCTTCTGGCAAAAACCCGATTCTTCATCCTCTCCATACTCATCCCTCTCTTCCTATGGCAGTCCGCAGAGAGCTCGGATCTTCGCATCCCCATCCTGCTCTACCATCGCCTCGGCCCGGTTGCGGCAGACAGCATGACCCTACCAACATCTGCGTTCCACTCCCACCTAAGGTATTTTCAGAGCCACGGCCATCGGGTTATCGCCCTGCGGGATCTGGTCGATTATCTCCTTGGGAAAAAATCCCCTCCTCCACCAGGATCGCTCGTGATCACGGTCGATGATGCGCACTGCTCTGTCTACACCGAGATGTTGCCTCTCGTAAAAAAATACAACCTTCCTATCACCCTTTTTGTTTATCCCTCGGCCATATCGAACGCCTCTTATGCGATGACATGGGACCAGCTCAGAGAGATAAAACAGATCGGCCTTCTCGACATCCAGTCCCATACGCTCTGGCATCCCAACTTCAAGAAAGAAAAGAAGAGATTAAAACCCGGGGAATACGAGGAGTTTGTTGAAAGGCAGCTCAAAAGGTCGATGGAAAGGCTCCAGAAGGAACTCGGAGTCAAGGTGGAGATGCTGGCATGGCCCTTTGGCATCTACGACGAATGGCTGATCAGCAAGGCGGTTCAGGCCGGATATGTGGCTGGCTTTACGATGGAGCGGAGGCACGTCACTGCCTCTGATCAGATCATGGCCCTTCCCCGTTACCTCATCGTTCACCAGGAGAAGGAAAGTCCTGAAAATATGATCCGGCGCCTTCTCCAGACCAGGTGAGGCTCCTTCCACTTCCACACGGACTATCTTCAGCCCCCAAGAATTCCTTTCAGATCGGACCGTCTTAGCATTGGCATTCAAACAGAATGGGCTTAATTAAAACGTGGCACTTTCCTTGCAGTTAAGTATGGAAAAAAGAAAGAAGAGAGAGAAAAGAGATGCTCCAGAAGGCTTCGATTTTCTTCTCCAGTCTTGCCAATAAATTCAACAGATTATACCTCAACAAAAACCATACTATCCCCCTAAAAAAGAGCTTTTTGTGGACCTTTCAAATCTCGCTGACCATTCTATTTTTGTCAATTCCCGGTAACACTTTTGGGTATACGATTGGAAAGGTGGTCGATTTCTTTACGAAGAGGCCTCTCAAAGGAGCAATTATTGTCAGCAGTAGCGGCCAGTACATCGAGCAGACCGATGACAACGGCATCTTCTGTGTGAAGGAGAATGGGACCAGGGTGGCAGCCAGGGCCTATGGATACTTGAGGACTTACCAGAAGCTCTTTCCGCCTCTGACACCAGTCCCTCCCGAGGTCAAGCTCTTTCCGTTCAGACCCAAAGCCCTCTACCTCTCCTTTTACGGCATCGGAGAAAGATCCCTTCGAGAATCGGCCCTGAGGCTGATCGAGGAGACAGAGCTCAACGCCCTTGTCGTCGATGTGAAGGGAGATCAGGGCATGATTTCCTACAGGACCTCAGTCCCCCTCGCCTCGGAGGTCGGCGCCCAGAAAAAGATAACCGTGAAGGACATGGAAGGGCTGATGGCCACCCTGAAGGAGAAGCGGATCTATACGATCGCACGGATCGTCGTCTTTAAAGACAATCTCCTTGCCATGAAGATGCCTGAGCTGGCGGTGAGGAACCATAGAGGAGAGATTTGGCGCGATCGGGAAAACCTCGCATGGGTCGATCCGTTCAGGAAAGAGGTCTGGGATTACAATATTGAGATCGCTGTGGAGGCCGCTCTCCGCGGATTCGATGAGATCCAGTTCGACTATGTCCGGTTCCCTGAGACCACCGGCCTCCGGTTTTCCATGCCAAACACAGAGGAGAACAGGGTCAAGGCCATCTCCGGATTCCTCGCCGAGGCAAAAAGGAGACTGAAACCCTATAACGTCTTTCTTGCCGCAGACATCTTCGGTTACGTCTGCTGGAATCTCAACGACACGTTCATCGGACAGAGACTTGACGAACTCATAGCCCCGCTCGACTACCTCTCTCCAATGCTCTACCCATCGGGCTTCCAGTATGGCATTCCGGGCTATCGCCTCCCTGTTGCAAACCCATATGAAATCGTATATCTTTCCCTCAAAAAAGCCCAGGAACGCTCCGGTCTATCATCCGTCCGATTCAGGCCATGGCTCCAGGCCTTCAGAGACTATGCCTTCGATAAGAGAGGCTTCCACGGAGATGAAATCAGGAGCCAGATCAGAGCAGCTGAAGCCTTTGGCTCCCATGGCTGGATGCTCTGGAATCCATGTAACATCTATTCTCGGGACGGACTGAGAGATTAGGCCTCTTGACCCAATGGAGCCCTCAGGGAGGCTGAGAACTGTGACATGGCCAAAAAAGCTTCTCATCACACTGACCCTGTCCACCCTCATTCAGCCACTTCTCCCAAACCTGGTCAGAGGCCAGGAGAGGCCGGAATCCATCCCCCGGCTTGACGAAAAGCAGCTGACCGCCATCGCCGGAATCGTGGAAAGGGCGATCCGCGTCGGCAGGATTCCTGGCGCTGTGGTTTTGATTGGACACCAGGGCAGGATTGTCTACCGCCGTGCCTTCGGTCATCGGGCGATCAGACCGAAAAGGCTGCCCATGACCGTGGACACGGTCTTTGATCTCGGCTCGTTGACCAAGGTGGTGGCCACCACCACGGCAGTCATGCAGCTCTCTGAAAAAGGAAGTCTGCGAATCGAGGACCGGGTTTCAGAGCATTGGCCGGAATTCAAGGATAGCGGAAAGGAAGAGATCACCGTTCGAGACCTCCTCACCCACTATTCCGGTCTTAGAGCAACTCTCAAGATGAGGCCGGAGTGGTCCGGCTACAATGGAGCCCTCCGGATGATTCTAACGGAGAAGCCCCTCGCCCCTCCGGGGAGCCGTTTTATCTACAGCGATATTAACTTCATCATCCTCGGCGAGCTGGTCCGTCAGATCTCAGGCCGATCCCTCGACCTCTACTGCGCTGAACATATATTCAAACCTCTCGGGATGAAGAAGACAGGCTTCAAACCTCCGGCCTCGCTCAGGAGCCGGATCGCCCCGACCCAGCATCAGCATGGAAATAGAGGAAAGATCCTCTGGGGAGAGGTCCATGACCCTGTAGCCTACCGGATGGGTGGCGTGGCAGGCCATGCCGGCCTCTTCTCCACGGCTGATGACCTCGCCCTCTTCAGTCAGGCACTCCTCGACGGCGGGAGTCGGAAAGGGGTGCGAATCCTGAGCCCGCTCACCGTTGAAAAGATGACCACTCCGCAGACACCGCTCAACAAGAACGTCTTGAGAGGTCTGGGCTGGGATATCGGCCCACCCTTTGCTCCCAACCGGGATGAACTCTTTCCGGCAGGCTCCTACGGACACACCGGCTTCACCGGGACCTCGATCTGGATCGACCCGATTTCCAAAACCTACATCATCCTCTTGACCAACCGGGTCCACCCTGACGGAAGGGGCGATGTGAGTTTTCTTCGCTCGCAGATCACCGCGCTCGTTGCCTCTGCACTCGAACCCCTCTCGCAGGAAAAGATCCTGTCGATCCATCCATCTCTCGGCAGCCATTACGAAGCCGCAAGGTCCAATCGCATCCATCGCTTTCGTGAGGGCAAGGTTCAAACTGGGATCGATCTCCTGAAGGCCCAGAAGTTTGAACCCCTCTGGGGTCTGCGCATCGGGCTGATCACCAACCATTCAGGCCTCGATTCAAACGGAAGGCGCACCATTGACCTCCTCTACGAAGCACCACGGGTGAAGCTGGTCGCCATCTTTGTCCCGGAGCATGGCCTCTCCGGGTCGATGGAAGGGAAGATCCCTTCCTCGACAGACCCTAAGACCGGTCTCCCTGTCTACAGCCTCTATGGAGAAACCGATCGGCCCCCGGAAAAGATACTCAACGCTCTCGATGCCCTGGTCTTCGATATCCAGGAGGTGGGAGTTCGTTTCTTCACCTATGTCACCACCCTGGGCTATGCAATGGAGGCTTCGGCCAAGAGGGGTCTGGCCTTCTATGTCCTCGATCGGCCCAATCCGATCACCGCTTCGTTCGTTCAGGGCCCTGTGATGGACGGAGATCTGAAATCCTTTGTCGGTTATTTTCCCATGCCCCTCCGCCATGGCATGACAGTCGGTGAGCTGGCTTCCATGTTCAATGCCGAAAATCGGATCGGTGCCGATCTACACATGATCCGGATGCGCGGTTATCAGCGCACGGATTGGTATGACGAGACAGGCCTGCTCTGGGTCAATCCCTCTCCCAACTTACGAACGCTCAACCAGACGATCCTCTACCCAGGAGTGGCCATGGTCGAAGGAGCCAATGTCAGTGTGGGAAGGGGAACGGATACGCCCTTTGAGCTCTTAGGTGCTCCGTGGATCAAAGGGAGAGAGCTTGCCGACTACCTGAATGGAAGAAAAATCCAGGGCGTCCGGTTCATGCCCGTCGACTTTATACCAAGGGCCAATCGTTTTGAGAATCAGTTGTGCCACGGCATCCAGATCGTCCTGGTGGATCGCCACTCATTGGACTCCCCAGGCCTCGGCATCGAGATCGCCAGCGCCCTCTATCGGCTCTATCCCGACGACTTCCAGATCGACAAAACACTGCCTCTGATCGGCTCTCGAGAAGTCCTCCAGGCCATCAAGGACGGCCAGGACCCAGTTTCTATCGCTCAAAGCTGGCAAGCCTCTCTCGAAATGTTCAACAGGATAAGATCAAAATACCTGCTCTATTAACGACCTCTTCTACAGATCGAATGAAAAGGCCGGATCTCCCTGGAATCTTACTCCTCTGATCTGTCCCGTTCCTATTCTTCCAGGTCCGGAGAAAACCAGTTCTTCGAGCGGGCCACTGCCTGCTCCCATCCCATTAGGAGCTTCCGGCGCCGGTCTCTGGACATCCTGGGAATAAATTCCCGGCCCGTTGACCAGTTGGCTGAGATCTCTTCCCTGTTCCTCCAGTATCCAACCGCAAGCCCTGCTAAATAAGCAGCTCCCAGGGCAGTGCTTTCGAGAACCTTCGGCCGTCTGATGGGGATGTCAAGGAGGTCAGCTTGAAATTGACAGAGCAGATTGTTGACAGCCGCGCCACCATCCACCCTCAGCTCTGTTAGGCCAAGGCCGGAATCGTGCACCATGCAATCGACAACCTCTTTGGTTTGAAAGGCAATCGATTCGATCGCCGCACGCACGAGGTGGCTCCGGTTGACGCCCCTCGTCAATCCTAGAATCGCGCCGCGAGCATTCGGATCCCAATGGGGAGCGCCCAGTCCGACAAAGGCCGGGACCACGTAAACCCCATTTGAATCCTCCACCATTGACGCCAAGGTTTCGCTCTCCTCAGCAGAGCGGATCAGCCTTAACTCGTCTCTCAACCACTGGATCACTCCACCCGCGATGAAAGTGCTTCCTTCAAGGGCATAGGTGATCTCTCGTCCCATGCCCCAGGCGATCGTGGTCAGGAGGCCGGATCCAGAGCGTTTTGCCTCTACACCCGTGTTCATCAACATGAAGCACCCCGTCCCATAAGTGGTCTTAACCATACCCGGGTCAAAACAGCACTGGCCAAAAAGGGCTGCCTGCTGATCTCCGGCGATCCCGGCAATGGGAACCGCTGCACCCAGGATTTTTGGGTCGGTAAAGGCCACAGGATGACTGGAAGGCACAACCTCGGGGAGGAGGGAGGGAGGAATGCCAAACCGTTGCAGGATCTCATCATCCCATCTCAGTTCGTGGATATTATACAGGAGGGTTCGCGAGGCGTTTGAGTAATCGGTGACGTGGGCCTTCCCCCCGGAGAGCCTGTCCACAAGCCAACTGTCGATGGTTCCGAAGGCGAGGTGGCCTCGCTCCGCCTCTCTTCTCGCTCCGGGTATCTGGTCGAGGACCCACTTGAGCTTGGTCCCGGAAAAATAGGCATCTGTGACCAGTCCGGTCTTCTCCCTCAGCCTGGTGTCAAATCCTTCCTCCCGAAGCTCTTTGCAGAAGCTGGCCGTCCTTCGGCATTGCCAGACGATGGCGTTGTATATCGGCTTGCCAGATCGACGGTCCCAGAGAACCATGGTCTCCCGCTGATTGGCGATCCCGATGGCAGAGATATCGCTGGCCTGCAGGTTTGCCCTTCGCAGTGCCTCGCGGATCGTATGGATCTGGGAAGTCCAGATCTCCATGGGATCATGTTCCACCCAGCCTGGTTTGGGATAGATCTGTTTGACCTCCTGCTGGGAGGATGAAACGATCTCACCGGCCCTGTTGAAAATGACCGTTCTCGAGCTGGTCGTCCCCTGATCGAGGGCCATGATGTAGGAACCCATCCTTTGCCTCCAGTCCCGGGTCTACCTTCGAGGACCAAGATGCGATTCTAACCATCTTTCGACATCGCGTAATACGGTCTCATGTTCAGGCTCATTAAATACCTCATGGTAGAAACCATCATAGGTTCTGATCTCTTTATCGGCAGAGCTGACCGTGTCATATAGCATCTGAGCGCCAGCCGGATCGACTAACCTGTCCGCACCCCCTTGAACGATCATGATCGGGAGCGTAATCTTACTTGCCTGAGCGCTGACATGCTGCATCGTTTTGAGCATCTCAGCCGCTAAACGAGCGGTGATTTTTCCTTTATGAACCAGAGGATCACTGACATAGGCCTGCACCACCGCTGGATCTCGGGACACCCCGTTTGCATCCAGCCTGAGCACCCCGGACTTGGGGATCAAAGCTGAAAGCATCTTGCTCAAAAGAAGTATAGCGGGAGTGATGGTGCTGGGTACTTTGACTGCCGGTCCGGAGAGGACCGCACCGGTTAGTTCGGCCTGGTGATCGAGCAGGTAAAGGGTACTGATCAGTCCACCCATGCTGTGCCCAACCAAGAAGATCGGTCTGTCAGGGTGCCGACGGCATATCATGTCAAAGTAAACCTGGAGCGTCTGGGTATAGTCATCAAAGCGTTTGACATAAACCCTTATGCCATCTGATTTGCCGTGGCCGATATGATCGATTCCGTAAACCGCATAGCCCAGGGGGACAAAGTGATTGACAACGTTCCCATATCGGCCGCTGTGTTCAGCCAACCCGTGAACAAGGAGCAATACTGCTCTGGGCTCACCTTCCGGCAGCCAGCCCTGGAAATAGATGTTAGCACCTCGAACCCCTTTAAAGAATCCCTCCTCGTGTCTCATCTTCCCATTTTCCTTTTCTCAAATAGGTCCGGCCCGAAACCACCGCAACGTTTATTTAAGCCTGTCCCCCCACATTTATTCGTAATGAGTCCACATCCGAATGACCTTGACAGTCTTTATCTCTTCCAAAACCTGATATACGAGGCGGTGTTGGATATTGATGCGACGTGAGCAGGCTCCGGAAAGATCTCCGGTCAGCTTTTCAAAGGGGGGAGGGGTCTGAAACGGATTTTTAGATAGGATTTCAAGAAGTTTTTCGGCTTTTTGCCTCAGGCCTGCCGCAACAATTTTTTTTGCGTCTCTCTGTGCTTGTCTGGTATAGACAATCCTCCACTTTACCATCCAGGCTTCTCGCTGCACTTTTTAACAGGCGTCTTGAGACCCTTCCGAATTGATTCTCTCATGCCGGGGATCGATAAGAGATATAATGTCTCTTGAATGGAGCGCCAATCATCCTCGGAGATCAAAATGGCGTTTGACCTCTTTCCCGTGATCTGGATCGGCTCGTGGGATTCTCCCGCCTGGTCGAGCAACTTATAAAAATTTGCCCTCGCCTCGGTCGCCTTAACCGTCGTCATATGGATCACCTCAATCGTAAGCGTACATTAATACGTACGTAATGTCAAGGTTTATTTTGGGGTCAGGTCTTGAAATATCAGTTTTTCCCATACCATCGCTATCAGTTTGTTGACGCTGGCGCTACTACAGCATGGGAGGGCGGTTTTTCTATTCCAAGGAGGAGGGGTTTTGATTGCTCATGCCGAAGCATCTCACTTTTTACTTTTTAGACCATTTGATTAACGCCGAGAAATGTGATAAATAATTCTTTACCGAAACCAACCCTTGATACCGGTACTGAAGAAAGCCCACGTAGCTCAAAGGTAGAGCTGCTGATTTGTAATCAGCGGGTTGGCGGTTCAAATCCGTCCGTGGGCTCCATGTATTTTCAAGTGTCATTTTCAAGTGTCACGGGAAATGGTGTCAGGCCTTGAAATGTGAATTAAGGCGATTCATCAGTTTCGACAATTCCTTATCCTTGACCATCTCCGCTCTCAACCTGGCGGCCACCTTGCTCACCGTACTATAATGAATCCCTCCAAACAGCTCCCCGATCGCCCCGTTACCGAGCCCTGTATAACGATGACAGAAATAGATGGCCACCTTTCTGGCCGTAGTTGCTCCTCCCCCTCTTCCCCATATCTCTCCCTCGTTGACCCCGAAGGCCTCGGATACCACACCCACCACCTCCTCCGGCGGGGGATGCCCAAGCAATCTCTTGCGCTCAACGATCCCTTCCGAAAGACGCTTCCCTTCTAACATCCCCTTGATTCTCTCTATAAATCCTTCATCCCCAAGAATGACCTGACCATAGAGGTTTCTCAAAGGTGTCGGCTCCCTGGCTCTTAACCCCTCCTCCACATATTCACGGTATCTCTCTCGCCCTCTTTCTCTCCTTACCAAATTGAGAAAGAACCCACGCGTATTCCACCCACTGCGACCCCTTCTCCTTCCCAATGTACCCAAGATAACTGCTCCATGGATATTGCTCCGGCCTCCTGACCACACCCGCCCTCACCGGATTGAGGTGAACATATCGGCTCAGCAAAAGAAGATAAGCATCCTTTTCAACAAGGATCCCTCTGTAACGCCCTTGGAAAAGATGCCCACTCCTTCCATATCTACGGTTAAAATACCCCGCATAACTGCTGTTGATCCCATGCATCACCTTCAGAACGTTCCCCTTCGGCGTCTCCCAAACCAGGTCATAGTGGTTATCCATCAGAACATAACTGTGAATCAAAATTCCGTAACGATCGTGGTAATCCTCGAGGATCTGCAGGAATTTCACCCGGTTCCCATCTCTCAGGAAGATGTTCTTTCTTTCGTTTCCACGGCTGGTGATGTGATATAAAGCAGCATCAAGAAGTAGAAAATCTGCCAATTTTCAAGGCCTGACACTATACTTTAGCTCTAGTCTAGAGCTAAAATTCTAGTAAAGAATCAACACCTTTTTCGAAGACATCTTTCACCTCCATCATTTTGATTCTTTGATTTTAGTCTATTCAATCAAAGAGGAGGTGTCAATCAGAATCAAAAGGGCGCAGACTCTGTGGGAGTGTCCGGTGGGGACATAGCTAAATTATTTGGGTGGTTCTAAAATTCCAGGCCATTTTGGACACCTATGAACAAAATCGTATGATTTGGGATTGAAATTTCGAATAGGATAAAGACGAAGGGGGTATGAAAATCCGCTTTATACGGCTGTCATGGACAGGGTTGTCAATCATCGATCGTGGCTTGTCATATATACCAATTTGAACCAGCGAAGGGCCTTGGGAGCCGGTTCTTTACATTCTGTCCACTGATGGCATCCCTCCCAATCCACAATAACCATATTCTCTGCCCGGAGGCGCAGCCTTTCTTCGCCACATCATGCAATTTAAACCTTCGCATATCCATTCCATGTTTATTCCTCTGACTTCCTTGTTTTTGGCTTTTGAAAATTTGAATGGACAATATTTTTTACTCGCTTCATCCTTAGTAACTAACATCATCGCCCCTCCTTTAATTTCTAATCTTCCCCTATTCCAATAAGACCGATTAGACCAGACTCACGATTACAAGGATTGAGAGTCCGGTTGGAGGGTTTTAATTACCTCCAGGTCTATGCGGTTCGTCGTTTTTAAACGGACTACGCTCTCTCAAAGACCGAAACAGGAGACGGGCTTAGGCTGCTCCCTTTTAAGACTTTATCGCGCGGCAGAATCTTCTGGGAATCCCACTTTTCGTTGTTATCGGCCCAATCCAGGGATGTATCGATGTATTTCGCAACGCTTTTCCCAGCGATATTAAGTAACAGGAAAAGAAGACTTCGTTTGAGGTTGATGGGAGAAACTCTTAAAAAATATGGAATATGCCGAAGAATCGAAGAAAAAGAGTAAAACTCGTTCTGGACATAACGATGTCCTTCGGCAAGTTCCTGGGGAGTCATGTTCTTGGGTTGAAATACAACAGTATGGTGGTCGTAATGGCTCCAATCATGAGAGATGATCCGTCCCTGATCTTTGAAACGCTGGTATAGTCGTGTTCCGGGATAGGGCGTCAGAACCTGTAAGGCCATCGTGGGAAGTTTAGTCCTCCCCAAAAACTCCAGGGTATCATCGAAAATGGCTTTCGTATCCGTATCAAATCCCAAAATGATAGAGGGGTGAAAGGCAATCCCGTTGTCCTGGATAATCTTAATCGCCTCCTCTGTCTCTTCTATGGATTTAAGCGCTTTTTTCATTCCCACCAGGCTTGAAGGCGATACGGATTCAAGCCCGAAGAACAAGGCCGCACAGCCTGAGAGGCGACATAACTTTAGCATCTCTCTATCTCTCGCTAAGGATATGGAACTCTGTCCTACCCATCGGATGCCTAACGGCATCAAACCTTCAAACAATTCTTTGGAATATTCCGGGTGCCCGGCGACATTATCGTCTAAGATCAAAAACGTCTTGGAATCGGATTGTTTGATATCTTCAACCACCATCGAAACCGGCCTATGCCTGATTTTTCTGCCATAAAAATCTGTTACCGAACAAAATTCACAGGCGTACGGACATCCCCTGGTCGTCAGCAGCCCTACGCAGTTAAATATCGCCTTGTCAATACGAAAATCTCGTCGAGGGAAAGGAACCTTTGAAAGATCAGGCTCTGGTACATGGTAGAATTTCTGGAGCGTTCCCCTTCTAAAATCGTTGACCAAATCTGCCCAACAGCCTTCTGCCTCTCCGATGACCACTGCATCGGCATGCTGGATGGCTTCTTGCGGCAAGATAGTAGGATGAATTCCACCGAGAACGACTTTGGAACCTCTTTTTCTAAACCTTCCGGATAATTGATAGCTTCGATTTGCCGTTGCAGTCATGCAAGAAATTCCAACCAGGTCGTAATCTAAAGAAAAATCTATCTCTCTGATTTCTTCATCCACAACGGTGATGTCCACATCATCTGGCGTCAGTGAGGCCAGGATGTGGAGACCTAATTGAGGTATCTTAATAGCTCGTAATTTTTTACGAAACTTATGAGAAGGTGAAACCAGTAAGAGTTTCATCACTACGGCTTCCTTTCTTACAAAAATATTTAGAAGGCGGCATCCCATCTAATGAAGCATCTGGGGTAACCTTCCTCTGACAAAGTTTGGATGCCCTACCCCTTAAACCTAACCCAAACCGGCTTCTTAACCTTTACCTGACGACCATTTGCATGGTTCGTGCGTGACGAGCCATCACGAAGAATTTATCTGATCGTGGCCCGGGGTGGGCAATCTTAATCCGCTCTCCAACCTCAAACGGGCCATCGCTTCAAACGTAGTTTGGCTCCATGGGAACATTGAGGAGCTTTTGGGATTCTACCCGCCGGAGTCTCGATCTATCTGTTCAAATTCTTCTCTCTGAACGAGGCCCTGATACTTCTGGGAACCCAGAGAAAGAGAATGATGAGCATCCCTGAACCGACAGATATTAAGATCGTATAGATCAACGAAGTCTCAAAATTCCAAAACAGAAATTTCGTCACCACAGATGGAGCCGTCGAATTTTGGAACGCAAAGACAACCACACCGATGACCACCAGTAAAGCCAGCCACAAAGAGAACCGCATGGATTTCGCTCCTTTCTGAAGGAAAGAGATAGGATCGTATAATCCCTGTCAAGCTTAGACCCACCACTTTCCTTCTGCTTTGCAAACTGTACCAATCTTTTATAAGGCTATTCCGGTCGTCACAGCCAACCAATCAACGCCCTCGTCGGATATGCATAAAGATTCGCACCAGTGATCGCCTCCAATAGACCCCGAGCACCATCGATAGAGAGGCAAAAAAAGCCGCCCCGAGACCACAGGCAACGCGTACACCCTTGGCCAGCCTCAACTGTTCCCTCCCTCGCCGAAGTTCTATCTTGCCTGTCTCAAGTCGCCTTTCCCCTTCGGTCACCATAATCTCTCCCTTGGCAACCTGATCATCTCCTTGGCCGATCCGCTTTCTACCTTCCTCGAAGCTCTTTCCACCTTTCAGTAACTTGTCCGCTAACACCAGAAACAGGTTGTCTTTAGCTCGCTCGTACTCCTTCTTACCTTCTGACAACTCTTGCTTGCCGCTCTCCAACTTCGCTTTGCCCTCCTCGAGCGCGTGCTCTCCCTTTTCAAGTTCTCTTTGGCCATCGGCTATTTGCCTTTCCCCGGCAGTAATCTTCCCGGTGAGAGACAGATAACCGACCAAAGATGTAACAGCCAATAGAATAATGAGCAGTAGGACAAGCATCTTGACCATGATTTTTCCCCTGTGTTTTAATGATCTAACGGGCTATTCAATCTTTTCAGACAAAATCAAAGTCTCTCGTCTAAGAGGAGACGGGACATAGACCAGGTTGATTTCTATCCTCCCGAGGGCCTTTTCCTTGACAGCCATCCTTGGGATTGTAACATCCAAAGACCCCTCGGCAATCTCACCAGGCTTAAGCGCCTTTAAAAACAAAGAAGCTGTCGCTATTTTCTCTCCGGATTTAAAAGGGATTGGTTTCCCAGCTCCATCCGAGTATTCGAGGGTGACCGCCTGGATATCCAGGATATCTGGTGATTTATTGGTTATTTTGATATGACCCTTGAGGCTTGGCGTCTCGACGATCTCTTTAGAAGCTATGTCTACGTCCATGACGACTTGAAGGTCGGTAAGCTCCACAAGAAAATTCTGCCCCTTAAGCTCTGACTTTTGAGGAACCAGATTTTTTGTGGTCCGTTCCTGTTTGGGAGCTTCTGCCTTCTGCGCCTTAGAACAACCAAAAACTCCAATGGCCAAACCCAATCCTATGAGTATGAAGATCTTGATGAAATGCATACGCTGTCCCCCTTTCTGAGTTCCGTATCCGTAAGTTTCCATTCTTTTCGTTCCCCCCTTATCCATTTTTTTCCTCCTTTCTTCCTTTTTCTTCTTACTCGAAGAGCCGCATGCCAATCATCGGGCCAGAGTGAGGATGCTAAGTAAATTCATCAGCGGAGACATGTCGTAAGAAACACTCTATCCATCAGATCTCCTTCCGATCTCGTTCACTCCTGCCGGCTGGAACACGGTGTGAAACATTATTCTATAGGGTTCTTTGAGCAGGCTCATTGCCCCCCGGAGCACCCTGAAACGATCCGACCTCAAGTGGCTTTTAAGGCTCTCCTGAGTATCCCATTCTTCAATAAGATAGAGTTCATTTTCATCCTCGACATTCTGACAAAAGTTGCACCAAAGACACCCTTTCTCCATCCTGATGGGACCGATCAGTGAAGCAATCGTCTGAGATAACTCCAAACGCTTCTCAGAAAGAACCTCCATTCGCACGATGACGAGAACCATACCGAATTGTATTTGCAAGTGGCTTGCCACCAAGCAAAAGAAAATCAGAAGTTTGGAATCATTCTTTAATAACAGGGAATTGGATTGATGGGGGAGAACAGCAGAGAAGTATAAACCTATCTCTTTGCCCTCAACATTTGGTGGAACCTCAGTATATTGAGGGATACTTTGGATAGGGGCGGATGGTGAGAGCTCAGTAATGCAAACTGATCGTCAGATCCAGGGTTCCCCCGCTGTACTGGAAACTGGCCGAAGAGAAAGAAGGCGCGGAGAGCAAGGCTTTTACATCGTTTGAAAAACCGTAGCCTTCGATTGGGATCCCCAGCCAGTTGGTGTCAAGCTTGCCGTTCATGTTTTCATCGTGAACGACGGCAAGCGCATACGTTCCCGGCGGGATGTCTTCAAAGTCGCAGCGGGCTTCCATCTTCCGAATTTTTATTACCATAACATTGACTGCCTCTCGCAGAACCTCAATTGGGAAGCCCTCTGGCGAATCGAAAAGTGCGCAATCCACGGTTCCAGTACTGTTTCTTATGTTCAGGACTTTCACGTGAATTCCCGGACATGATGATAACTGGGCAAGGGCAATGGTGGTGAGATTCGTAAATACCAGCACTACAAACAATACAATGCACCCAATTTTCATGGGGACCTCCTTTTTGTTTGAATTTTAGACCGTGGCGGCTACCGCGGACTTCCGATTGATTGACTCATTCATGATCTTCCTCATAATTCTGGTCTGCATAGTCTGAGTCATGCTTGTAAGACTGTTAATTTCCCTCCAGGAAATAAGCAAACTCACCTCCCATAACGAGAATCATCGAAGAATAAAAGACCCAAAAAACGAAAATGACCAAGCCGCTCAATGAGCCATAAAAAAAAGAGTAATGGGCGAGATGGACCACATACCAGGTGAAAACATGTTTGGCCAGTTCCCAGAGCAAGCCGGTAAAAAGAGCTGCCTGGAGGGCGGATGTGAAGTGGATCTTCTTATAAGGGATGATTTTGTAAATCAAAAAAACCATGCAATAGGTGAGGAAAAAGGGGAGCAGGTATTTCAAAATCCATCGAATTGTCGGCCCTATTGCTACAGAAATCTGTCCCTGGTAATCCTGAAGGAAGGTGATCATGGGGCTAAGAATCAAGCTCACAATGAGAAGGATTCCTGCCAGGAGAATCATCAATAGATCAATGCCGATTCCACGTAACATTCCTCTGTTTTTCTCCACCCGAAACACGATATTGAGAGCGATTCGCAGAGAGCCGAAGACCCATGTGGAGAACCAGAGTAAACCCACGAACCCCAGGATTCCCACAATCTGACGGCTCTCGATTAGATCCATGAGGCTTCTTATTATCTTCGGATCCAATGTCGGAGCCACATTGCTGAAATAGGTGCGTATATGATTGAGCACGGCTTGGTCGTTGTAAAGATAGGTTCCAACCAGCGCCAAAAGCAGAAGGAGAAAAGGGATCAAGTTGATGAGGATGTTAAAGGCAATCCCCGAAGCCAGGAAAAAGCCGTTGTCGTCATTGAATTTTCTTAGAGCCTGCCAGAGGAGACTGAAGTTCTTGAAAAACTTCTTGAGCCATTTGAATCTCATCGGATGAGTCCGTTTCATTCCGTCAAGGGATCCCTGGAGAAAACCTTCGATTCACTCTTAAAGAAAATGGGCCACCGGGCGGTTTGATGTTCTTGGATGCTCCTTTCCTCCCCGCCTTTCTTCCTATGCCGCCTGACCCTCTCGATCCAATCAATCTCCGGTGCCGGATCCCAGCATGATGGCAAGCCCTCGTGTTTCTTCATAACTTTCCAGTGCGATCTTGACAAGGCTGGTCATGGGCACCGAGAGGATCATACCAATCGGCCCAAGGACCCATCCCCAGAAGACCAATGAAAGGAAGACTACCAGCGCTGATAAACTCAGACCTCTGCCCATAAACTTCGGTTCCAGGATATTGCCAATCACGCCATTGATGACCAAAAAACCGAGAACGGCTAAAAGGGCAGACCCCACCCCTAACTGGATGAGAGCGAGAAGGACGGCAGGCAAGGCAGCAATGATTGAGCCAATATTAGGCACATAGTTCAGCAGGAACACGAGCGTTCCCCAGAGCACGGGATAATCGACCCCGAGGATTAAGAGCCAAAGCCAAATGGCAAGGCCAGATGCCGCACCGATCAGGGTTTTAATGACCAAATAGCGTTTGGCGCTCTGGCTGAATTTCTCAATAGTAGAAAGCGACCTCTCCGGGTTTTTTAACACAACCTTCAATTTCTTTGGCAAATCTGCTGCCTCTAAAAGGATAAACACAACCGTTAGCAGGATCAGAAACGCATTGGTGAAGACCATGCTCAGGGTTGAAAATATGTTTCCCGCCAAGTCCATCACCCACCCCGGATTTAAAGTATGGGGTACCTCTTCTGCTGGAATGTTAATGCCCCTTTCGCTCAGCCAGCTTATTAAAGCAGCAATATGGGTTGATAACCGGTCTTGATAGTCGGGGAGGGATCTCAAGAAATCATTCAGAGAAGGACCGATCAATGCTCCAAAAAGCAATCCCACAATGAGGATAGCCATCAGAATGAGAACAAGTGCAAGGACCTTCGGCACGCCTTTGCGTTGCAACCAGAACAACGGTGGAGTGCAAATGACGGCAATGAACACCGCAAGAAAAAAGGGGACCAGAATGGAACTGGCCGTCTTCATTCCTGCCACTACAATGATAAAGCTAGCCAGGATCAATAGTGCGGGCGTCTTGGCCACGTGTTTCACATTATCATCCATTGAGTACCCGTTTACTCCTTCCTCTTCTCCCCTTCTTCTCCGAAACTCCCCAAAACGGGCTAAACCCCGCCTATGGCGGGATGCTACCCAACGATATATTTCAGTGGAAATAATATTATACTTTTTATAATAGCTTTGTTTAGCCCGTCAAGATCCTTGAAAAAAATCGGCAAGAAGGAATTCCAACAACTTGGAAAAAGAGTAATCAAGACTATGGACTCTTTTTCTTCATCCTTCCAATCATCATCAGTAAGCCTCCAGTCATTAAGCCAATTACGAAACTCACCAGAATGGATACAACGGAGGAGGTAGAAATTTTCCAGAAAAGGAAATTAACAACTACAGGCTGAATGTTCTGAATGGCAAAGATCAGCAAAAGAATGAGAAGGACGATGATGGCGATCAATTTGGCACGCATTTATTAAGCCCCCCTTTTTTACTTTTATTTATCAGGCCATAACCCCTAAAAATATCCATACTGATAAAGGCCTTTGCCTTCATCTTCAACGTAACCAATTTATTATGCCATTCAGCGGCAAAAAATGCGGGATATGGCCTCAAGACCTTGTTTAACGCCACCGAGGACTGCGGCAAGCTGAAGCATGGGTTCCTCGATCCTCCGTTTTACCTCCAACTCGAATTCTTTAACCCGGAGCGCCATATCATGCACCATTTCAATTCCATCCTCGACTCGATCCACCTGCCGGTGAATGGATTGCACGATGCTTTTGACATCCCGAGAAATCAAACCAACGTCGCGACTGACAGGAGCCACCTGGAGGCGTACGGAATCGATCAATCTCTCTGCTTCACGGGCTGCCCTGCGGACCTCGAGAAGGACAGGGATGAAGAAGATGAGGACCAAAACCAGGATTGCCGCAATGACGGTGACGCTGACGGTCAATAGCGTTGCTAACGTTGGATTCATGATCATCTCCTTCCCACTTAGACTTCTTTTCCTCCTGTGTCTCCTTTCTCCGATTCACCGGCTTCGGCCTCCTTTTTCTCACCACGGGCCAATATCTCTTTCGCCTTCGAGCGAGCCTCCGAGAGATGCCGATCGGCTTCCTTCTTTAACTCTTTTGCTTGATGCTTGGCTTCATCAATGATTTCCTTTGCTCTCGTGCTGGCATCGACATAAATTTCCTTTCCATCCTTTAAAACCTCGCTTCCCTTCTCCTTGATATCAGACCTCAGTTCTTTTCCCGATTTCGGAGCAAATAACATGCCTGCCAATGCGCCTAAAAAGCCGCCTATGACAAACCCTTTTAAAAAGTTTCCCCAATTTTTTTCATTCTCTGCCATGGTAAAACCCACCTTTCCTTCACTTTTTTCAACTGTCGGAGATAAATTCAATTACCTACTGCAAGCGATATCCCTTCATTCTCCTTACCCCAAAAGGATCACCGTCGCCTATTTCACGATCAGATTATTTTTGACGGATTTGACCCCCTGGACGCTCCTTGCGATTTCACCCGCTTTATGCACGGCCTGTTGAGAATTAACGAAGCCGCTCAGTTGGACAGTTCCCTTGTAAGTTTCGACACTGATCTGGAATGACTTGAAAAAGTCATCATTTGCAAGCAGAGTTTTTACCTTGGTCGTGATGACCGAACCGTCAACGTATTCACCTGTACTTTCATGCGTGCGCGTCGATGGACAGGCTGTAAAGGCAGCGATTAGCATAATAAGCATTAAAAAGTGAATAACGATATTTCATTTCTCTTTTTCGTAGCAATGACTCCTCTCTGTAAGTTTGATTGTGAAATGGTTCATTACAACAACTTTTCTACCGAAGGGATCGTAAACTTCTCCAAAATCTTTCCGGACCTGCTAACCACCTCCTTTCCAAATGTATCACCTTCTCCAGCAAGGGGCTAAATCGCTATAATATTTTTCGCCCCTGAATAAGTCGGACCACTAACACGATTATGGCAATGACCAGTAGGACATGAATGACCCCACCCATCGTGTAGCCCAAGAGCAATCCCAGAAGCCACAAAATTAAGAGAATCACCAATATGGTCCAAAGCATGTTCAACTACTTTCTGACGCAGAATGCGTCAATTTAAATCTACTTTGGGGATCTTAAAAACAATGACCTTAAAATAGTAATTGCAAATGGCTTGCCAACAGGCTGAAGAAATCAGAAGCCTGGAATTATCCTTTAATGACGTGGGATTAGGTTAACAGGAGAGAAAAGCAGAAAAGTATGAACCTATCTTTTTAACCTCAATATTTGGTGGAGCCTCAATATACTGAGGGATACTTTAAGGGGAAGGAACAGTCTAATCGGTTTCTTTTTTCTCCGGCCGGCGTATCCCGAGCTTATGCATCCTCGCTCTTAAGGTACTCGGATTGAGGCCTAGGATCGCCGCTGCCCCATCCTTTCCCTCAATGCGCCATTGGGTTTCGGAAAGGGTCTTAAGGATATGTTTTCGTTCTGTCTCCTCTAAGGTTCTTAAAGTAGATGATAATGGGGGTGATAAAATCTCCAGTTCATCTGCCAGTTGTAACACCGGCCCCGGGCACAGGATTATGGCCCGTTCAATGATACTCTCCAGTTCCCGGACGTTCCCTGGCCACGGGTAATCCTGAAGTGCCTTCATCGTCTCCTTCTGGATCGAGGTGATCTGTTTTCCCAATTTCCTCGAATATTTCTCTATGAAGGCCTGGACCAACAACGGGATGTCTTCTTTCCGCTGCCGGAGTGGAGGGACCGTGATGGGAAAGATGTTGAGCCGATAATAAAGGTCCTCCCGAAACCGGCCCTTTCGGACCTCTTCCTCAAGGTTCCGATTGGTCGTTGCCACAATCCTGATATCGACTTTGATGGTCTGGGAGGAACCCAAGCGCTCAAACTCGTTATGCTCGATCGCCCGAAGCAGTTTGGCCTGTACCTCCAAGGGAAGCTCCCCGATCTCGTCGAGACAAAGGGTGGAACCATGGGCGATCTCGAAGCGGCCTACCTGCCGGCTATCCGCACCGGTAAATGCCCCCTTCTCACGGCCGAACAATTCGCTCTCAATTAAATTCGACGGCAGGGCAGCACAATTCACCGTGATCAGCGGCCGGTCCTTGCGGGGGCTCATGTTGTGGATGGCCGCAGCGATCAGCTCTTTTCCCGTACCCGTCTCACCGAGGATGAGCACCGTTGTGTTCGTAGGAGCGACCTGTTCCACTCGATAGAGAACATACTTGAGACCATCGCTTTGCCCGATAATGTGATCGAACTGATGTTTCTTTTTGATCTCTTGACGGAAGTAAATATTCTCGAGCTCCAGTTGGTCTTTCAATGTTTTAATCTCAGAAAGAGCCGTTCGAAGTTCGATGGTTCGCTCCTCCACTCGTCTCTCCAGTTCGCTATGAGCTTTCCGTAAAGCCTCTTGCGCAAGTTTCCGCTCGGTGACATCGCGGATGTTACACTGAATCACTTTCTTATGATCAACCAGATAGACATTGCTAACAAATTCCACATCAATGTGTCGTCCATCTTTTGTCTCAAGCGGCAAATCCTCGTAGCGAACATATCCCTTGCTCTGCAGTTCTGCAAAAGCGGTTTTGGATGCCTCGATATCTCTAAGGGCACCAATTTCCCAGAGCTTCTTCCCTAAAAACTCCTCATGTGAATAACCCAACATTTCTATTAAGAATGGGTTAACATCCACTATTTGTCCTGTATCGGCATCGAGGATTAATATTCCGTCCTTGGCGGTTTCGAAGAGACGCCGGTAACGAGTTTCGGAAACCTTCAGCGTTTCCTCGGCCCGGTTGCGTTCCGCGATTTGAACCTGCAACGCTTCGTTAGCCTCCTGTAAACGCCGCTCCATAGCATTCAGCCTGGCCCGAAGCTCTTCTATCTCAAGGAGAAGTTGCTGCTTTGTCTTGGATTTTGTTTTTATAAGACCACCCCTTGCTTGGTCGTTCTCAGATCTCTAATCCTCGGTCTCCAATCCGATTAGATTCTATGCAGAAATTTTAAAAGAAATCAACTCGAATCCGCTGGGCTCCATGACCTTCATGCTTTTGGGATTCCTGCCGATTTTTGCGATCCCGGCATTCACAGAAGTTTCTTTATTAATCCTCCCTCAGGAATTGAGCTGTCTCCTCGGGAAAGGAAATATTGATGTAAATGCCTGACCCCATTTCAAATCCAGCCGGGGTCGTCAGTCTTGGGATAATCTGAAGATGCCAGTGGTAGTAATCTTCTTGTTCGTCCTTAATGGGAGCGGTATGGATGACGTAATTGTAATCGGGATCGCTCAGTTTGGAATAGAGTTTGAGCAAGGTTGCCTTTAAGAGCTTTGCAAATCTTTTTGAATCCTCCATGGAGATTAAACCGAAAGAGGCCTGATGCTCTTTGGGAACAATCCAGGTTTCAAAAGGAAACCTTGAGGCAAAGGGCTGGAGCACGACAAATCTTTCGGTATCGATCACGATCCTCTTGCCGAGGTGGAGTTCCTCTTGAATCGAATCGCAATAGACACACCTTCCGTGGTCATCATAATATCGAGCCGCCTCTTCTAATTTCTTCCGAATATTGGATGGGACGATCGCGGTACCCACCAGCTGGGAATGGGGGTGATCCAGTGAGGTCCCAGCAGCCTCCCCGTGGTTTTTAAAGACGATGATCAATTTGATCCTCGGATCCTCCTTCAGGGCAAGGTACCTTTCCCGATAGGCAAGAAGAACCTCCTCCACCTGTTTATCCTCCATCAGGGGAAGGATTCGGTTATGGATGGGGCTCTCGATTACCACTTCATGGACTCCCACTCCATCCATCATCCTGAAAAAGCCCTTCTCTTCTTTTCTCTCCCAACTCCCCTCCGGGGAGAGGGCAGGAAATTTATTGGGAATGACCCTCACCCACCATCCTTTACTATCTGCTGGACCGCTGCTTCGATAGGCCAGGGACTCATGAGGGGTGAGATGCTCATTGCCCGGACAGAAGGGGCAGTCTTCTTTGTAGGGAGGTTTTTCAATCAAAGTTTCAATCTTTTTAAAATCGTGGGGTCTCCTTGATCGCTCTGCAGCAATGATCACCCACTCCTTCGTTGTCGGATCTTGTCTTAATTGAGGCATGGGAACCTCCTGCAAAACCTGTTTGGTTTTATCCTCCTATCCCTTTCCATGATGGAGGGTGTGGAAGGACTTTTATTCGCTATTATATCAGTAAGGGAGTTTATAAACAAACCACACTTTTGCGCTCCGTAAGATCGCTTCCATATCTATATTTTCTGAATGGGTCGGCATTTTACCACCGGAAACACCGCTCAGCCAGCGCACAAACTCGCTCTTTATGGGAACCCATGTGGTCAGCGGGCCCGATATATGGGAGATGGGATCAATGATGCCTCAGACCTGGACCAAATAACGGTGGCGGAGTCCTTGTCCGCTTGGGCAATCCACTTGACATTATCTGATCAAATCGTATGATTTATCATTAGATTTTCGAGTAGGATAAAGACAGAAGGAATATGAAAATCCATATCATCCGGCAGCGTGCCACAGAAGAAGAGATACATGAAATGCTGGAGGAACTTGAGACGTATATCAAATTGGTTGTCGACGTGGAGCGGGGCATACTGGCCGGAGGCGGGGAGTATCATGTCGATTGTGAGGAAGTTCTCTTGGAAGACGGGAGCCGTCAGGAGGACCTCTGGGGGGTTGATTGGTATCCGGAGTCTAAAAGAGTGGAATTTATAGCACTCATCAACATCCGGCCTCGGCAGGGAAACCGTGGCATGGAGGTTGAAGACCCGAAGCTTCGGACGAAGATCGAAACCATTGTACGTCGACTCTTAGAAGGCGTATCCAAATGAAAGACTTAAAAAGGATGCGTGAACGGTTTATTCAGGATAAAAGTTCCGTGCGCATGGGCAATCTGGCATCTGACTTGCTCCGGCTAAGTAAATGGGTCCGGACGGGACATAACGATCAGGCGATCATTGATCTGATGCGCCAGATTGCATGGCTTATGGAATGGACCGGAGATCTGGCTTCCGCTGAGCTCGCTGATATGCAACGTGAGATCTGCCGGTGGCGTCGGGTCTGGCCTGTTGAAAAGGCACGTCACATCCTTGCACTTCGCGCATCCCAGATGTCGGACCAGATTCTAAAAGGATCAGGGCTGCTTGAATAGGTCACAAAAGGGTTGAACCATTCCGGTCAAGGCCGATCGAAATACGGATTTTTTCCCCTCACGGACAAGGGAATGCCGATCACAAGATCGGAATCCAGAAGGTTCAGCCTTCTTGCAGCCGCGCCCACGGTGTACATGATCCGGTTATCAATATTCAACTCTCCTGCCAGTTTGACTGCTGAGCCTAAGGCAATTCCTAAGTCAATGGCCTGAAATACACAAACAGGCCCGGTGAAATCCTCTCCCTCCCGTTTGCCCGAGGCCAGAAGGTCTTTGCAGCTCCTGTAACCGCACGCACCACAGTTGAACGGAACTTCAACCCTCTTGGGATCTCGAGATACCCCGATCAGCAAGACCGCTGCAGAACCTCTCACATTGTCAGCATCTCTCTTAAAAATGGGAAGTTCGGTCGATTTCTCTCCGACCTTCCTCTCCATTGCCGCGGCCAGCCTCTCCAGGTCCTCGCCGGTGAGAATGACGGTCTTGACCGAATCAATCCCTCTTGTCTTCGGCGCTGTCCTCGCACTCACTGCCATCATGGATGCTCCCATCTCGAGAGCCTCTTTCTCAATCTTCCCGCTTGTCAGAACTGCCATGACCTCCCTCCTTCCTTTTCGATCTGCAACGACTTGTATAGATTTCATAGTTTTCATCAGGAGCGGAGCCAAATTCAGATTCCGGCCCGCATCCTGTCTGCATTTCTGGGCGCTGCAATCCAGAGGCTGATGCAGGCCACCGCATTGCATCCCATGGACAGGACAAAAGCACTGGTATAGCTCCCCGAGATGTCATATAGATAACCGCCCAGCCAGGGGCCAATCGCGCCACCCACTCCCATACCCATGAGCAACAGACCAGCTACCACACCAAACTGTTTGCCATGAAATATATCCGCTGAACCGGCGAAGACGGTTGGTGTGTAAAGCCCAGCTCCATAGCCGAAACAGATAGGAAAGATGTAGAGCGGCCAGTGCCGGGATGTATCCCGAACCGAGAGCAAAGCGAGGAGCCCGGCCACGGACAGGAGGGCAGCCAAGGTGGCGGTTTTTTCCCGGCCCATCCAATCGGATATGAATCCGGAAAGCTGGCCAGCACACATCATTATGCCAAAGAGGGCATAGACAGAGGCACCCAACATGCTGCTGAACCCTGCATCCTCAATAAATTTTACCTGATGGGCCAAGACGAGGTAGTTCCCCACCCCCCAATAGAGAAAGTAGGACAGCACCAGGAACCATAGCTGATAAGTTCTCATCAGCTGGCCCACACTCCATTCGGCGACCATAGGGTTTTTCATAAGAACTTCTCCGGCCGGTAAGTCTCCGGTCGAGGGTAAATCAGAATCGCCGTAAGCCTCCAACCCTCTGTCTTTGGGGTGATAAGAAAAGAAGAGCAGGTTTAAGGGCAGCAAGATGACAATCAGGACGGCTGTCAGAACGAGATAGGCATTTCGCCATCCCCATTGCAATATGGTGTATTGGACAAAAATACTATAAACGAAACTGAGACCCCCGCCCATCTGGCCAAGCCCCATGACCAGGCCTCGTCTCCTAACAAACCAATTCATCAGGGTTGGGGCCAAGATGGGCCACCCGCAAAAGGCACTTCCCAAAGGCATCAGCAAGCCGAAGAGCACGTAGAAGTGCCACAACTCCCTAACAAAGGCACAACCCGCCGTGGCCAGGCCAAGAATCGTGATTCCGAAAAACCTTATCCTCCCTGGCTTCCACTGGTTGGCCAGAGTGCCAGCAGCGGGCGACAGGAGGCCATAAACGAAGATATTAAGGGAGAACATAATGGCAATGTTGGCCCGGCTCCAGCCGAACTCATCCAGAATCGGAGCAAAAAAGACCGAGAAGGAATGCCGGATGCCGTAGATTAGAATCATGCTGACAACAGTGCTACCGACAATGATCCAGCCGTAAAAAAAAGGGGATCGCTCTAAAAGCCTTTTCACCGTCCCTCCTCTCCATTGAAATTGTCAGAATTGCACAATTCAGGTTAACATGATCGGGGATGGCTTTCCAGATGTTTTCTCTGTCAGCAGACATCCCTTGTTTTTTGGAAGGAGATGAGGTAACCTAAATTGAACCCCTAAAAACTCGGTTGGCAGTCGAAGCGACCTGCACACGGTGGGCATACTAAAGTCTTCGCCTGAAGGCGAGGGTTTTCCTCCCCGAGTGAGACAATAAGTTTTGAGTCTGGAGTTCAGGGTTCGGAGTAAAGATTTAATGTCGTGGAGGCCCATTTTATGGAGAAGAATTTGATAGCGGTCCTAGGTGGAGGAAATGGCGGGCATGCGGTGGCCGCAAACCTGGCCCTCTCAGGCTTCAAGGTCAACTTCTTCGAACTTCCCCAGTTTGCAGGGCCTTTCGAGAGGGTCCTTCGAACAAAGGAGGTCCGGATCGAAGGGATATCGATCGATGGCGCGGCGAAGCTGAACTCAGCCACGACCGATATTGAGCAAGCGATCAAGGATGCAGAGGTGATCTTTGTGGTCACCCCTGGCTTTGGACACAAGGCCATGGCTGAAGCCTGTGCTCCTTTTGTCCAGGACGGACAGCTCATCGTACTGATGCCGGGTTCCGGAGGAAGTCTCGAGTTTGCAAAGATCTTCAAAGAAAAAAGGGTGAAACAAGATGTCACGCTTGCCGAAACCTGTACGCTTCCTTATGGTGCCCGGCTCAAAGCTCCTGGCCATGTCTCTGTGTTCATCAATGCAATCCTTCTCCCGACTGGAGTCTTTCCGGCTAAAAGGACGGAGGAGGCGATTTCAAAACTGAAGCAGTTTTATCCGATCGCTATGCCTGCAAAGGATGTCTTAGAGGCAGCGATCAACAATCCCAACCCTGTCGTCCATCCAGCTGCGACCCTGCTCAGTGCCGCCCAGATCGAACACTCGAGGGGAAAATTCTACCTTTATGCCGAGGGAATGACCCCTGCGGTGGCCAGAACCATCGAGGCCCTCAACGAAGAGAGGCTTTCCATCTGCGAGGCTCTCGATTACCAACTTTACCATTGGGACAATCTCGAATTTAAGAACTACAACCTGGGCGAAACCGAAGATGAATGCCGTTACCGGATCCTCAACACGAGCATGGATGCCGCTTTCGGAAAGGATGCGATCTACGCCGGCATGAAAATGAAAGGCCCGGAACACCTAAAAGACCGTTTCATCGCTGAGGATGTTCCTTACGGGATGGTCCTGCTCTCCACCTTGGGAGACCTCCTCGGAATCGCCACTCCAACCCACGATGCCTTGATCCAGATGGCCTCTGTGATCAACCGCACCAATTACTGGAAAGCTGGCAGAGGGGTTAAGGAATTGGGGTTATCCAGAATTGGCAAACAGAATTTGAAGAGATTTCTTCTGGAAGGGAAATAGGCGTGAGGAGGAAGGACCCATGGCAGCAATGATCAAATCTGTTTATGCCAGAGAGATCCTTGATTCTCGGGGAAATCCCACCGTGGAAGTGGAGGTGCATTTAGAGAGAGAAGCCTGGGGCCGTGCGGCTGTGCCATCGGGTGCCTCCACGGGTATGTATGAGGCCCTTGAACTTCGTGATGGGGATAAAGGCCGTTACAAAGGCAAAGGAGTCCGAAAGGCCGTAGAACATGTTAATAAAGAGATTGCTCAGGCCCTTGTCGGGATCGATGGACTCGATCAGTCACGGGTGGATCGGGTGATGATCGAACTGGATGGAACCACAAATAAGAGCAGACTTGGCGCAAATGCGATTCTTGGAGTGAGCCTGGCCGTTGCACGGGCCGCGGCCAATTATTTCAACCTGCCCCTTTATCGGTATTTAGGAGGAGACGAGGCCAGGATCTTACCCGTCCCCATGTTCAATATCCTGAACGGAGGCGTCCATGCCAACTGGCAGGGAACGGATTTACAGGAATTTATGATCGCTCCTGTTGGAGCACCCAACTTCAGAGAGGCTCTGCGATGGGGAAGCGAAACCTATCACGACCTCAAAGCCATCCTGAAGGACGCAGGCTACTCCACCGGAGTTGGAGACGAGGGTGGTTTCTCACCAGCGCTGAAGAGGAACTCTGATGCGGTGGAATTGATTCTTAAAGCCATTGAAAAGGCAGGCTACCGCCCGGGGGAACAGATCGCCATTGCCCTTGACCCGGCTTCCAGCAGTTTCTATGAAGACGGATCCTATCATCTCCGGACGGAGAATAGAAAAATAACCTCGAATGAAATGATTGAGATGTACGGCGATTGGGTTAACAAGTACCCGATCATCGTGATCGAAGATGGCCTATCAGAGGACGATTGGGCAGGATGGAAACTGCTCAACGGAAAACTGGGTGATAAGATCGAGCTGGTGGGCGATGACCTCTTCGTCACAAACGTGAAACGAATTGAGCGCGGCATCGCTGAAAACGTTGCCAATGCCGTGCTTATCAAACTCAATCAGATCGGCACGCTGACCGAAACCATCGCAGCCATTCAAACGGCTCGAAAGGCGGGATGGGGAGCTATGATCTCCCACCGCAGCGGCGAGACAACCGATAGCTTCATTGCTGACTTCACCGTGGCAATGGGTACTGGACACCTCAAAACCGGTGCCCCCTGCCGGGGTGAGAGAGTTGAAAAATATAATCAACTGTTGCGGATCGAAGAGGAGCTCGGAGACAGAGCTATCTATGCTGGCCGTAAGGCCTTCGTCCGCTGAACCCACCGATCTGTTGCCTTTTGGCAAGCTCTCGAAATGGAATTTCTTTCATTCTCAAAGGACAACCTCCCGTCACCTCAGTGAGTGCGCTGTGTCAGAAGTCTCTTTTCTTTCATTGCCATTCCGGACTTCATCTGGGATCCAGTCTCTTTGACTGGATATCCGCTTTTGCAGAAATGACCGGGTCAAAACTTATGTCAAGAGGTGTTAGACACACCCCTCTCTTCGTCCACCTCCCCAGTCTCAAATAATCGTTCATCCCGCTGATAGTCATCCATTTGCGCAGCCCTGATTGATTCCCATCCAAGGCGAAGATCGGGCGGGGAGACCTCGGCAATTTTTTGGGAAAGTTCTTCTCCAATAATTAATTTTGTAAGCGAGATCACTGCCCTTGCCGCAGCGTCAGCCTCTTTTAAATCCTTCAGGTTCGCCATCTTCATCACCGCCTCCAGAAATTCTTTTCGCGTCTTCACATGATCACCCCCTTTCTCCTTCAAAAATAAAAACTTCTACCGAGATGCGTAGAAGTTATCAGTTCCGTCATGGGCGGAACGGTTAGAGGCGAACTTCATCGCCACAAATTTTGCTTCCAGGCCATTATCATGCAAAAAAAAGAGAAAGTCAAATTTTAAGAGCACCTAACCTGCTGAAACAATTTGGCCTTTTACCTCATTTTTTTCTCTAACACTTTTTGTCCCCCTTACCCCATTTCCAAGGACGCCTCAAATGGCGTCGACCGATCCTAAAAATACCTAACAATTTCGGTAAAGTCTCGCTTGCGATAGGCCTTTGTAACCCCATAATTTATGGCAAAATTTCCCTTGACAAAAAAAAACTCTTATTTTAGTATCCCAACCGACATTGTGATTATTAGCACATAAACCGCCCTGCCTGAAATGCCATTTTGTACAAAGTGATAAAAGAAAGGGGGGATCATTCAGTTCAAGGTTTGGGATCGTTTTGGATCGAAGGTTATAGATCAAAACAACATTAGCCCTAACCCTCCGCGGAGTTAGTCTCCGCTTCCAAAAAAGAAATAAGAATCTGAAAAAGAAAGGGGGATTCGAACACATGCCATTTACCATTTCCAAAAAGTATATCGATGCAGATCCGAGAAAGCTTCCCGACTGGCAGATTGCGGATATAGCTGAAGAGACTATGCCCACTGTAGAGGAATGGCAGGATAAATTGGGTCTCAAAAAGGATGAGATCATTCCTTACGGAAGGTTGTGTAAGCTTGATTTTATGAAGATTATTAACCGCCTGAAGGATAGACCCGACGGAAAGTATATCGAGGTCACAGCCATTACCCCTACCCCTCTGGGAGAAGGAAAGACAACAACCAGTATGGGTTTGATCGAGGGACTTGGAAAGAGAGGGAAAAACGTTGGGGGATGTATTCGCCAGCCTTCAGGCGGTCCAACGATGAATATCAAGGGTACTGCTGCAGGGGGAGGGAAAGCTCTGCTCATTCCGATGACCGAATTCTCCCTGGGCCTTACCGGTGACATCGACGCCATTACAAACGCTCACAATCTGGCCATGGTTGCCCTCAACGCCCGGATGCAACATGAACGAAACTACGACGATGCGGAGCTGGCCAAGCGGAACCTCAGACGCCTCGATATCGATCCTACCAACGTGGAGATGGGCTGGGTGATGGATTTCTGCGCTCAGGGTTTACGGAACATTGTGATCGGACTCGGGGGTAAGATGGATGGCTTTATGATGCAATCCAAGTTCGGCATCACGGTAAGTTCTGAGCTTATGGCCATCCTCTCCATTGTCCGGGATCTGAAAGATCTTCGTGAAAGGCTGGGGAAGATTATCGTGGCCTACGACAAGAAAGGCAAGCCGGTCACGACTACAGATCTCGAAGTGGCGGGTGCGATGTGCGCCTTTATGCGGACTACAATCAATCCCACTTTAATGTATACAATAGAATATCAACCTTGTCTGGTCCATGCCGGACCTTTTGCCAACATCGCCGTTGGCCAATCCTCAATTATTGGTGACCGCATCGGCTTGAAGATGTTCGATTATCATATCACGGAGAGCGGCTTTGCTGCTGACATCGGTTTTGAGAAGTTCTGGAATGTGAAATGCAGGCTGAGCGGGTTGAAGCCTAATGTTTCGATCCTAACCGTAACAGTCCGGGCACTGAAGATGCACGGAGGCGGACCTGCTGTCGTGGCGGGGCGACCCATCCCTGATGAGTACACAAAGGAAAACCTTCAGCTTCTCGAAAAAGGGATTGTCAACATGACACACCTCATCGGGGTGATCAGAAAATCGGGGATCAGTCCGGTGGTCTGCATCAATACATTTCATACCGATACCAAAGACGAAATCGCCATGGTCCGGAAATACGCCGAACAGGCAGGCGCTCGTTGCGCAGTTTCTGAACATTGGCTTAAAGGTGGAGATGGAGCATTGGAGCTTGCTGACGTGGTCCTCGATGCCTGTAACGACAAAGTTGATTTCAAGTTTCTCTATCCTCTCGAGATGCCGCTGCGTCAACGGGTTGAGACCATTGCAAAAGAAGTCTACGGAGCCGATGGTGTTTCCTGGACTCCGGAGGCTGAAGCCAAAGCCAAAAGGCTTGAGGCCGATCCTAACTTTAAAGATTTCACCACCATGATGGTCAAGACCCATCTGAGCCTTACGCACGACCCGACTCGTAAGGGAGTGCCCAAGGGCTGGATCCTGCCGGTCCGGGACATCCTGGTCTTCGCCGGGGCCAAATTTCTCTGCCCGATGACCGGGACGATCAGCCTGATGCCAGGAACGAGCTCTGATCCTGCCTTCAGAAGGATCGATGTCGATGTCAATACCGGCAAAGTGACAGGGCTGTTCTAAGTCATCGTAATCCCCGCTCCCTATTTCTGACCCTTGCGGAAGAGAAATTTGGGGGTGGGGATTCTCATTTAAGGTTTGTCTCCTATAAGTTTAAAACGGGAAATCCGCTGTTAAAGAGAGGAGGGGGAAAGATGACGGCGAAATTGATCAATGGCAATGAGATCGCTCAACAAATTCGCGAGGAACTGAAACAAGAGACCGCCCAGTTAAAAGAGAAATATAATCTTGTCCCGGGCTTGGTCACTATCCTTGTGGGTGAAAATCCGGCCTCGGTGAGTTATGTGACCGCCAAGCAAAAGACCTCCAAGGAGTTAGGGTTTTATTCCATTCAGGACAATCAACCTGCAACCATTACGGAAGAAGAGCTTCTGAAATTGATTGATAAGTATAACAAAGACCCTAAAATCCATGGGATTCTCGTTCAGCTCCCTCTTCCCAAACATATCAATGAAACCAAAATCCTCTATGCGATCGATCCGAAGAAAGATGTCGACGGCTTCCATCCGGTCAATGTGGGGAAATTGATGATCGGTGAGGCCGATTATCTTCCCTGTACTCCAGCTGGAATCCAACAACTTCTCATTCGAAGCGGTGTAAAGATTGACGGGGCTGAAGTCGTGGTGGTGGGGAGATCCAACATCGTTGGAAAACCGATTGCCAATATTCTTCTTCAGAAACAGAAAGGAGCCAATGCCACGGTGACGATCTGCCATACGGGCACCAGGGATATGGCCTTCCATACCCGGAGGGCAGACATCCTGATCGTGGCTGCTGGAAAACCCAAGGCGGTTACCGCAGATATGGTCAAGGAAGGAGCGGTGGTCATTGACGTGGGTGTCAATCGAATTGGAATGACCCCTGAGGGAAAGGCCAAGCTATGCGGGGATGTCGATTTCGATGCCGTCAAAGAAAAAGCCAGCATGATTACCCCTGTGCCCGGTGGCGTGGGTCCCATGACCATTACTATGTTAATGATGAACACCGTGAAAGCAGCCAAACTGCACGGAGGAATTAGCTAACTGAGATTTCTTCAAAAACGATCATTCATGATGAGAACGGCTCCTCAGTGAAGACTCTCTCTGCTCTTTAAGGTTGGGCTTCGGCTGGGAAGCCCGCTTCTTCTGAGCCTAAAGGGTTAAAGATTAAGGTTTGAGATAAAGGGAATATCCCTTAACCTCTGACCTCGATCCTCTAACCCGATAAGAAACGGGCATCGTTAATCATTTTGGGGAAATTCCTACTCTTCAGGCTCCATGAAACCGATCTATATTTTTATTGACGGAAAAGAGATTGAGTGCTTTGAGGATCAACCCCTACTATGGGTAGCTCTGGATCATGGGATATATATCCCCAATCTCTGTGCCTTACGGGAAAGGGCAGAGCCCTATGGAGCATGTCGACTTTGTTATGTCGAATCCGAGGGAGAAGATCGGCCAGTGACCGCATGTACCACAAAAGTGAGGAAGGGAATGGTTATTAATACCAAAGGACCAAAAGCCCTCAGGCTCGCCCGAACGGCCTTTGAACTCATCCTGAGTAACCATCCGGTCAATTGTGCCCATTGTTTAAAGAGTGGCTCCTGTGAATTGCAGAGGATCGCTCGGCATCTGGGAATTAAACTAAATTCAAAAAAATATAAAAAATTTATAAAGGATCTGCCTGTTGATGAGACCAGCCCGATATTTATCTACGATCCCAATAAATGTGTGCTCTGCGGGAAATGTGTTTGGCTTTGCCAGGAGAAACTCCATACAGGAACCCTTGGTTTCGCTTATCGCGGTTTCTACAGAAGGGTCACCGCTTTTGGAGATGAGCCCGTCGGGTTATCCGATTGCAGGGATAAGATCGAATTGGTGGAGATCTGCCCTGTCGGTGCTTTTGGGGCAAAGGATAGACAGAGAATAAAAAGAATAGGAGGATAAGTTATGATTATCATAGGTGAAAATATCCATGTGATTGCGAAGGACGTGTCGGCGGCGATCAGAGAGAGGAACGCAAGCGTGATCCAGGGGCTTGCCAGGGAACAAACCCAGTCAGGGGCGCATTATATCGACTTAAATGTGGGACCGATGAAAAAGGATACCGAGGAGACCATGAAATGGCTGGTCAATTGTGTTCAGGATGTAAGTGATCTTCCATTGTCAATTGACACCATGAATCCAGTAGCCATGGAGGCTGGATTAAAGTATTGCAAGAAAAGACCTCTCCTGAACTCCGCTTCTGGAAAGAGCGACTCCAAGTCACAAATGCTTCCCCTGGCCAAAAAATATAACTGTGATGTGGTCATCTCGGTGATGACGGATAAGGGAATGCCTCCGGAGGTGGAATCAAAGATAGAGAGTATTCTGGAAACCGTCGCCTATGCCAATGAGCTGGGGATTCCCAATGAAGACATCTGGGTCGACCCGATCATTCTTCCTGTGAGCACAGCGGGTGAAGGGCAGAATATCGCCGTGGGAAATCTTGAATTTATCAAGATTCTCCAGGACGTCCTTCCTGGTGTCAAGTCAACCGTTGGACTTTCCAATATCTCCAATGGCGTTCCGGCTCACCTAAGACCGATCCTCAACCGAACCTATCTGGTGATGCTTGCACGAAACGGACTCTATTCAGCCATTGCCGATCCCCTCGATGAAGAATTGATGGCCTTGATGAGAGGGGAACTTCCTCAGATCACCGATCTCATCTACAGAACGATGGATGGCGAGGAGATCGATCTCTCCTCTTTATCTCAGAAAGAGGTGGCCTATGTGAAGACCGCAAGGGTCCTCCTGGCTCAAACCCTTTATTCAGATGCCTGGTTAGAAATTTGATAAAAAATTTATGAGTCACTATTGAAATAAAATATTTTTGTTTGATAATTTTTTTAGGAGGTGAAGAATGGAATATAAGGCGCCGAAGGAGGCTTATAAAGGAGTGGTCAGAGAAGTCACGATTGGAAAGGGTGATAAGGCATTGAAAATCGGAGGAGAGAATATTCTTCCCCTCCATTTTTTTGATGAAGGGTCACTCCCCAATCCACCGAGATTTGCTTTGGAAGTGCTCGATATGGAACCTGCGGATAAGGTCCCTCATCTTCTCGAACCCTTTGGAGACGCCATTTCCGACCCGATCAAATGGGCAAAAAAATGCGAAACATTCGGCGTTGACGCCGTCTGTCTTACGCTCGTCAGTACCGATCCTGCTGAGAAGGATGCGCCTGCCGATGGAGCAGCCCAATTGGTAAAGAGGATGGCCTCCGAAATAAAAAAGCCCCTGATCGTTTATGGATCTGGAGATGAGAAGAAAGACGCAGAAGTCCTTCCCAAGGTCGCGCAGGTTTGTGCTGGCGAGAATCTCCTGATCGGACCGGTCCAAAAGGAGAATTATGAGGTGGTGGGCAAGGCCATATTGGACAATGGCCATGTAGCCATTGCGCAGAGTCCACTCGACATCAACCTTCTCAAGGAATTGAATGTCAAGCTCTGCAAATTCTTACCTCCGGAGAGGGTGGTCATCGATCCCTTATCCTCGGCACTGGGTTATGGGATTGAGTATAGCTTCTCCCTGATCGAGAGGGTGAAACAGATCGGAGTGATCACCAAGGATAGCATGACCATGATGCCCATCATCGCTAACCTCGGCGATGAATGCTGGAAGACAAAACAGGCGAAGTAAAATAGGACACAGGGATTGCGCTGGGAGGGAATCACGGCTCTATCCCTCTATCTGGCCGGAGCGAATATCCTGGTCTTGAGACATCCCGAAACACTTAACTACCTAAAAGAAACCCTAAGGAGGTAATGGTAAATGGCGGAGTTAAAGGAGATTACAAGAAAGTTAAAGGAGATTCATGAGAAGATCAAATCGGAGATTCCCTGGGAGCCGATCGGACATACGCCCATGCCTGAGATCGCCGACCTCAGGAACTGGGATATGAAACTCCTCCAGACCTACAAACCCTTCTATGCCCCGTTCTGTGACCTTTGCTGCTTTTGTACCTACGGTAAGTGTGATCTCACAGAGGATCGAAGAGGAGCATGTGGGATCGACATTGGAACTCAACAGGCCAGGTTTGTGCTTTTGGCCTGCCTGATGGGATGTTCGGCCCACGCCTCTCATGCCGGACATATTCTGGAGGTCTTAATTGAGAAGCATGGACCAGATAAGAAGATCAATCTGGGAACTTCTGTAGAGCTGGAAGCACCGAATATAAGAACAGTTCTCGGGTTAAAGCCTGAGACGCTGGGCGATCTAAAAATAGCGATCGAATATGTTTACAAAGAGATCGCCCACCTTCTTGATTCCACCCATATGGGTCAGGAAGGAAGCTGCCTGGATTATGAATCAAAATCTTTACATGCCGGGATGCTGGATCATGTCGGAATGGAGGTCGCTGATATTGCTCAGATTGTAGGATTTAACTATCCCACTTCTGTTGCGAATACGCCATTGGTTGACCTGGGATGGAATTCGGTCGATAAAACAAAACCGATCATCTGTTTCATTGGCCATAACCCTGCAACTTCAACGGTCGTTATTGATTACCTGCAGGAGAATAATCTTTACGATAAGGTTGAGGTTTGCGGAGTATGCTGTACTGCCTTAGAGACCACCAGGTATTCTGATAGGGCTAAAGTGATCGGTCCATTTTCCCGCCAGCTTTTTTACATTAGAAGTGGCATTGCCGATGTCATCATGACGGATGAACAGTGTATTCGGACCGATATGCCACAAGAGGCTACCAAAGCGGGCTCAGCCCTGATCGCCACCCTTGATAAGGTGATGTATGGATTGGAAGATGCGACCGAAATGGATACCGGTGAAATCGTCAAGAAGATGGTTGAGGAAAAGAAGCATTTCGCCATTCTTGATGGCAAGAAAGCAGCTGAAGTGGCTGTAAAAGTGGCCATGGCCATTGCCCCTCAGCGTAGGAAGCAATGGTTAACAGAACAGGAGGCAACCGAGCTGGCCAAGAAATGTGGTCTCTGTGGGATGTGTGAACAGGTTTGCCCCAATTTATTTGATATCGGAAGGGGAGTCAATGAAGTGGCCAAAGGGAACTATGAGGTGATCAGGGAAATATTTAATCTGTGCGTGGGTTGCGGCAAATGCGAAGAGGAATGCCCTCGAAACATCCCGATTCTAAAGATCATGCAGGTCGGCGCAAGTAAAGAAACTTACAAGATCAGAGCAGGTCGTGGTCCGATTATGGATACGGAGATCAGAACCGTAGGCGCACCGATCACATTGGGAACGATTCCTGGAGTGGTGGCATTAGTGGGTTGTTCCAATTTTCCTGACATTCGAGACCTGGCAGAGATCGTGGATGAATTTGCCCGAAGAAAATATATCGTGGTCGTTTCAGGATGTACGGCCATGGCCGTAGGGATGTGGAAGGATGCAGATGGAAAGACCATCTATGAAAAGTATCCCCCTGAATTCGATGCAGGCGGAGTAGTCAACGTCGGCTCCTGTGTGGCAAACAGCCATATCTCGGGAGCTGCGATCAAGATTGCTAACATCTTTGCTGCCCTGCCTCTGAGGGCAAATTACGAGGTCATGGCCGATTATGTGCTCAACCGAGTCGGTGCGGTAGGCATTGCGTGGGGGGCTTATTCTCAGAAGGCGGCCTCCATTGCCACAGGCTTTAACCGATTGGGAGTCCCGGTCATTCTCGGCCCACACTCTTCTAAATATCGGAGGCTCTATTTATCAAGAAAAGATGAAGACGAATGGAAGGTGATGGATGCACGAAAGAAGCAGATTGTGGAGACCGGTGAGCCTTCACCAGAACATCTTGCCTATGTTTGTGAGACAAAGGAGAAGGCCATGGTGATGATTCCCAAGCTTTGTATCCGAAAGAATGATACACCTCAGGGAAGGGCGATTAAATTGAATCACTATATCTCTCTTTACAAGAAGTATATGGGAGGTGGGCTCCCGGAAGACCTTCCTCTCTATGTGAGGAGAGATGCGGACATCCCTCTCGTCTATAAAAAAGAGGTCAAGGCTTACTTAACTCAGATTGGCTGGAAACCCAAGGAACCGGTTGGACTTCCCACCCTGATCGGGACTTATCCTACAAAGGTTCCGGTGGATTCGGTCATTCACTAATAAGGAGGATGAAGAGATGAGTCAGTTAGCCCCGTTAATGCCATATCATCGAGTGAATATTCTGACAGGGACGAGGACGGCCAGATTGGTAGAGGATCCAGTGGAGTATGCCAAGCAGATTCAAAAAGCCCAGCGTCCCCTCCTTGTCCTCGGCCCTCGCTTGCTTAAGATCACTCTGGGTGAGAGGTTGCTCATTGAATATGCCCTGGACATTGCAAAGGCAAAAAATATCCCCACCTGTGCGACGGCCACGGTAAAATCAAAGATGGTGGAATTAGGAGTCCCACCCGACAGTGTTTATGACATTGTTGAGATCGTCAATGCCCTGAAAGATCCAAATTGGAGGGGTGTGAGGAAAGAGGGGAATCACGATCTCGTCTTGTTCTTCGGTTTCAGGACCGATCTCGGGGAGCAAGGGCTTTCAGTCCTTAAGCATTTTGCACCCCATCTGAAAACGATGACCCTGTGTAAATACTATTACCCTCATGCTGATTTTTCCCTCCCCAATATGAGAAAAGATGAGCAATGGAAGAGTTTTCTCGAAGGGCTGATCGAAAATCTGAAGAAGGAATAAATCGTCCTACGAAAGGAGATCTGAGATGGAGTTTCATGCTGACATCGGACCGCAATATGAAGGCGAAGTCATCCGAAAGGAAAATCTGTACATGGAGTTTGGAGGACCTAAGGTAGCGCATAAGTTCGAATTGGCCACGGTAAAGAGTCCCGATGAAATTGAGAATGAAAAGGTGGAGATTGTTGGACCTGACCTAAATGAATTGGAGCCCTATAACCCCGAAACGGATAAGGGAGGGTCCCATCCCATTGCCATTTTGATCGATGTGGCCGGAGCCGATCTGGATAAGGATGCAGAGGCCATCATCGAAAGAAAGATCCATATGTACCTCAACTTTATTCAGGGCTGGTATCACATGAATCAGAGACAGGACATGTGGGTAAGAATGAGCACCGATGCCTATAAAAAGGGGTTTACCTCCCTCAAAGAATTGGGGGAGATCTTTAACTTCCTCTTTACCTCAGAGATGCCGATCATCGAAAAGATTCAGACCACGATCATCACGGATCCAAAAAAGGTGGAGGAACTCCTGCCGGAGGCCTTGAAAAGATATGAGGCCAGGGATGAAAGGGCCAGACAGCTTAAGGATGAAGACGTGGATCAATTCTACGGCTGTGTCCTCTGCCAGAGCTTTGCCCCAACCCACTGCTCCATCATCGCCCCGAACCGGATTGCCAATTGCGGGGCCATTAACTGGTTTGACGGAAGAGCCGCGGCTAAGATTGACCCTGAGGGCCCTATTTTTGCGATTGAAAAAGGGGAGTTGATCAATCCCGCCAAGGGAGAGTATGAGGGGGTCAATAAAGTCGTGGCAGAGAAATCCTTGGGAACCTATGATAGAGTTTATCTCTACAGCGCCTTTGAGCACCCCCACACCTCATGCGGTTGCTTCCAGGCGATCGTCTTCTATATCCCTGAGGTAGATGCCTTTGGTATTGTGAACAGAGAGTTCAAAGGAGAGACCGTGATTGGAATCACGTTTTCCCGTATGGCGGGTGAAACCTCTGGAGGGAAACAGATCGAAGGTCGACTCGGGACGGGTCTGGAGCAAATCCGATCGCCGAAGTTTATTCAGGCGGACGGCGGTTTGGCAAGGATCGTCTGGATGCCCAAAGAGATCAAGGAAAGGTTTAAAGAAATCCTCGAGGAAAAAGGGCTCTATGACAAGATCGCCACAGAGGACGATGCCAAGAACCCCGACGAATTGACCGCATTCTTAGAAAAAGTGGGACACCCCTGGTTAAAAGGGGAGGTCGAGCTTCCAACATAGAAAAAATCGTGACACGCGCCTGCACGCCGAAGGCCGTTTCGGCACGCAGGCGTGTTCCGACACGGACACGTTATTTTTTTGAATAAGAGGAGGTGCAGCATGCCAATATCAGGATCTGAAATTGTGAAGATGCTTCCGGGAAGAAAACCATGCAAGGATTGCGGCTTTCCTACCTGCTTTGCTTTCGCCATGAAACTGGCCACGGGTGGAGCAGCTTTAGATAAATGCCCGTATTTATCTCCAGAGGTCAAGGCCAAGCTCGAAGATCTGCTGGCGCCAGCCATCAAGCTCGTGACGATAGGAACCGGGGATAATAAAGTTCAGGTTGGAAACGAAGAAGTCATATACAGGCACGAGAAGACCTATGTCCATCCCCCGGGGATCGCCATCCTCATTTCAGACAAGGAAAGCGATGCCAAGGTGGATGAAAAGATAAAAAAAGTAAAAGAGCTTCAGTTTCCATGGGTCGGGTTAATGCTTAAGGCTGAACTCTTAGCTCTACAATTTGAATCCGGAGATAGGAACAAATTCCTCGCCCTGGTGAAAAAGGCATCTGCATCGAACCTTGGAATGATTCTCATCTCTCAGGATCTGGATACGCTATTTGCTGCGAGGGATCTCTGCGCTGACCAAAAGCCTCTGCTCTACCCGATCACCAAGGAGAATATCGATCAGGCCATCCCAAAGATTAAGGAGAAGCCAACCCCGGTCGGGGTCCGTGGGGCAAGCATTGAGGAACTGATCCCCCTCACGATGAAGTTGAAGGAAGCAGGAGTGGATGATGCTATTTTAGACCCTGGTTCGAAGAACCTGATGGACGCCATACGAGATCAGACCTTCATCCGCAGGGCGGCCCTCAAGCAAGGCTTTAGGCCCCTTGGCTACCCGACGATCGCCTTCCCCTGTTTCATGGCAAAGGATGGTCTGAAGGAAATTCTCACTGCCTCTGTTTTCATAAACAAATTTGCTGCCCTGATCGTTCTCTCCGATTTCGATCAATTTTCGCTTCTGCCCCTTCTGGTTCAGCGACTCAACATCTACACCGATCCTCGCTTTCCTATGGCGGTGGAAGAGAAATACTATGAAGTGGGAGAACCAGACGCCAGTGCGCCCGTTCTGATTACTTCGAACTGGGCCCTCACCTACTTTATCGTTTATTCAGCCATTGAATCGACGAAGATCCCATCCTATCTGCTGGTGAAGGATACAGAAGGGCTGGGCGTGCTCACGGGCTGGGCAGCCGGTAAATTCACCGGCGATCAAGTGGGGGCCATGGTGAAGAAATCGGGGATTGAAAGCAAAATAAAGAATAAGAAGATCGTTCTCCCGGGAAGGGTGGCAAGGATCAAAGGAGAGCTGGAGGACGCCCTGCCGGGTTGGGAAGTGGTGATCGGGCCGAGAGAAGCCGCCGGGATCGGTGCATTCTTGCCTGAATATGTGAAGACGTTGAGGAAATGACAGAGAAAGAAGAACAGCTCTCCCACATTCTTGAAAGACATCGAGGAGAGCGAAACGGGTTGATCCCCATTCTGCTTGAGATTCAGAGAGAGTTTGGATATCTTCCAAAAGAAGCAATGCCAAGGGTGGCAGAATCTTTGGGAATTAAACCCGTGGAGGTATGGGGGGTCGCCACTTTTTTTAACCAATTTCGATTGACCCCCCTTGGGAGAAATCATATCAAGGTATGCATGGGGACCGCCTGCCATCTTGCAGGCGGTCGTTTAGTCTTAGAGGCTCTGGAGCGGGAGCTAAACATTAAAGTGGGGGAGACCTCACCGGATGGTCATTTCAGCCTGGAGAGGGTCGCCTGTATCGGATGTTGCATGTTAGCTCCTGTTGCAGTGATCAAAGATAAGATTTATCCCAAGATGTCCTCTTTCAAGGTGGAGGAGGCATTAATTCCATATAGACAGGAAAGCAAAGCAGAAGATTGAGATTTGAAGAGATAAAAAAAAGAGCAGAATCGCAATGGGGGGTCTTCAGTCATAACCCCCATATCTTGGTTGGAACGGCTACGTGTGGTAAAGCAGCGGGGGCTTTGGATGTCATTGAGGCATTTAAGAATGAATTATCACGCCGGGACATTCGAGTACCCATCATTCAAGTCGGTTGTATTGGATTATGCTATGCCGAACCTCTGGTGATCATTTCGAAACCAGACTCCCTCCGTATTGCCTACCATAACGTTACTCCAGATTTGGCTTCACGTCTTGTAGAGGGGTACATCGTTGGGGACGATCCTTGCCTCGAAATTGCTCTGGGAACTTTCGAAACAGACGAGAGGGGAACGCCTTACATCCCTGAACTTCCGAGATTTGAACACGAACTTCGCCTCATCTTGGGCCGCTGTGGTTATATTGATCCTGAGAACATTCATGATTATATAGCCAACCGAGGTTATAGCGCATTAGCGAGGGCATTAGGCATGTCGCCCGAACAGATCGTCGAAGAGATAAAAAGGTCAGGGTTGCGAGGAAGAGGAGGGGCGGGCTTCTACGCTGGCGAGAAATGGGATCAATGTCGCCGGGCTCCAGCTAAGAGAAAGTATGTCATTTGTAATGCCGATGAGGGCGACCCAGGTGCTTTTATGGATCGGGTGATTCTGGAGAGCGATCCTCAAGAGGTCATCGAAGGCATGATCATCGCGGGTTATGCGATCGGGGCCGAGCGGGGTTATATCTATGTTCGCGCTGAATATCCCTTGGCGATCGAGCGGATCAGGAACGCCTTAAGACAGGCAGAGGAGATAGGACTCTTAGGAGAGGATATCCTTGGAAGCGGCTTCCATTTTCATATTGGCATTACGGAAGGGGCTGGGGCCTTTGTCTCTGGAGAAGCGACGGCTCTGGTGGCAGCCATGGAAGGTAAAAGGAGCGAACCGAGAGTCAGACCCCCTCGTTTAGCAGAGGCCGGTTTATGGGGGTGCCCTACCCTCCTCAATAATGTGAAAACCTTTGCCTATGTCCCTTTCATCATTGGAAACGGAATAGATCAATTCTTATCCATCGGAACCGAACATAGCAAAGGCACTGCGGTATTCACACTTGCCGGAAAAATCCAGTATCCTGGTCTGACTGAGGTGCCGATGGGGACGACTCTAAGAAAAGTGGTTTACGATATTGCGGGTGGAATGCGGAATCAAAAAAAATTTAAGGCGGTTCAGATCGGTGGTCCTTCAGGAGGTTGTATTCCTGAAACCCTGCTCGATCTTCCCATCGATTTCGATTCTCTCCATGAAGCCGGTTCGATGATGGGATCTGGCGGGATGATCTTCATGGATGAGGAGGATTGTGCAGTAGACACGGCCCGTTTCTTTCTCGACTTCACAACCAAAGAATCATGCGGCAAGTGCACGATGTGCCGGATGGGTACCCTGCAGCTTCTGAGCATCTTGGAAGACATCTGCACCGGCAAGGCCAAGATCGAGGATATGGAACTCCTTCAAGAATTGTCCCAAGATGTAAAAATGGGATCCCTCTGCGGGCTGGGCCGTTCTGCCCCCAATCCGGTTCTTACGACGATGCGTTACTTTGGTGACGAATATCGGGCCCATATCCTTGAAAAGCGCTGTCCTGCCCTAGTCTGCAAGGATTTGATCGCCTACTATATTCTTCGTGAGAAGTGCGATCGGGCCTGCGAGCATTGTATCTTAGTATGCCCGACTGAGGCGATCAAAGGAGGAAAGGGAGAGATCAAGGTGATCAATCAGGAGAAATGCTCAAAATGCGGGACCTGTCTGGAGGTCTGTCCTCCTGAGTATCATGCTGTGGTAAAAATATCACCGATCAGTAAACTCCCACCCGATCCGAAGGGTGAAGAAGGCCCAGCGCAAGGAGGTGGATAATATGGCAAGGAAGATCGTTTCCACAGGGAGGGGAGGAGCGGGTAAATCAACCTTCGTCGCCCTGATGAGTCGATACCTCCCTCCTCCTTCTCTCTTCGTCGACCTGGACCCTGACCTGAGCTTAGCGGAGATGCTCGGAATCGATTTGGCCAAAGAAGGGAAGAGGACGGTCGTCGAAGCCCTCTATGATGCAGTGAAAGAGAGACAACGCGGAGGGAGTCCTCTCACCCCGGTGGAGGATCGGTTCAAGGGATTGATGTGGGGGGATTGTCTTTATGAGGGCAGGGGTTTCGATGTGATCACCCTCGGAACAAAGGACTTGGAAGGATGTTATTGTTACCCCGACCACCTGCTGAGAAAGACCATTTCCGAGCTCTCCAAGAATTATAAGAATGTGGTCATCGATTCCCCCGCAGGTTTAGAACATCTCAATCGGAATATCGTTTCCCAGGTCGACGACCTCTTTGTTGTGCTCGATCCCTCTGATAAATCATTGATCCATATCCAGAAGGTCAAAGCGATCTTAAAAGAGGTCGGGACGATGTATGACCACTTCTATCTGGTAGCCAATTATATGTTCGATGAAGAGGCGGAGAAATACTTTACGGAGGCGGGCGAATTCTATTTGGGAAAGATCGAATATGATCAAAAGGTGGAGGAGTACAACTTGAAAGGGGAACCCCTGAACAAACTCCCTGAAGATTCGCCTGCGTGTCGCTCGGTGAGAAAGATCCTTGAGAAAGCGGGGGTGATTTAGAATGGGAGAGATTAATGTGATCACCGGCAGGGGTGGAACGGGGAAATCCACCTTCACGGCTCTATTCGCCCGATATGTTTATGCCAAACCCCTTCTCCTGATCGATCTCGATCCGGATGAAAGCCTCGCCAAGATGCTCGGAGTGGATCTGGAGAAGGAAGGAAAAGATTCGATCTCTGAAGCCCTTTCCAGGATCATTGAAAAGGGCAGAAAAAGCAGAGGAAAGGATGATAGCCCAGATTTATTGAGGCGCATGATGGAAGAGGAGAAAATCATCTACCGGGATAGAAAGTTCGATCTCATCACCCTCGGAACCAAGTTTGCTCCTGGTTGTTACTGCTTGCCCGACGAGATGATTAAGGAAACCATCCGGAATATCCAAGCGCATTATGAGATGATCCTGGTTGATTCCCCTGCAGGATTGGAACATCTTAACCGAAAGGTGACCCCCGAGATCAACGACCTTTTTGTGTTGTTGGATCCCTCTGAAAAATCGGCAAAACATATTGAGAGAATCAAATACGTCACCAAAGGGGTCAATATCCATTACCAGCACTTTTATCTGGTTGGAAACTACCGCTTCTCGGACGAGATCGAAACCTATCTGTTGAGGAGTGGTGAAAAATATTTGGGAAGAATTGCGTATGACCCCCTGGTCCGAGAGCGCAACCTAAAAGGGGAATCTCTTTTGAAGATCCCGGAGGACTCCCCTTCCTCCCTTTCTGTAAAAAAGATCCTCCAAGAGGCGGGTTATGTGCTCGTATGAAGATATCTCTAAACAGAGCTTTGAGTTGGCCCTCCGGCTGGCGGTCGAGAAGCTTTCGAGCATGAAGGTTGAAGACATCTGCCTTAATAGCGGCGCCACTCGAATCGATGAGGATCGCATTCTGATCCATTACCTGAACCAGCCTCATCAAGTCGTACTCTCCACCGGAGAAATTTCGCTGAAGGACAAAAAGGAGGAAGTTCCAATTAAGGATCGGATATTGATCCTCCACTACCTGACCCAGGCCAATGGCACCCCGTTTACCCATAAAGTCATCACCTACGGGCAAATCGGTGGAGGAAAGTTCTACGTCCCGGTATTTGTAAAGAGAAATATCGATCCCCTGCTAAAAACCTTCAGTCACAGGCCTGGATTGCTCCTTGAACTGGCTCAAAGAATTGGGGGGAGCAAGGCAGATTATGGCGACATTTCCGTGAGCATCGATCCCTTTCCAAGGGTGCGGATCTTCTTTATCCTCTGGAAAGGGGATGATGAAGTCCCTCCCAATGGTAACATCCTGTTTGACGGAAACATACCGAATTATCTCACCAGCGAAGATGTCTGTGTCCTCACGGAAACGTTGGTCTGGAAACTGGTTAGAATGGCTTAACCCTCCCCTTTTTGTCGAAGGGAGAATTGCAAATACGATCTTTTATGAACTTTGAAGCGAAATGCGGGACCACCGCAATGGGCATCATGCCCCATCGAGATGTGGACAAGGCCCTTGGACTGGTATTGGGCCTGGATATTCCCTTCTGGCCACAGCTTCCTCATATAAGCCTGTACGAGGACATGTATATTCAGACATCGGAGAATTTCCCGGGCATTAGGGTCGACTTTGAAAAGGGGAGGCTCTCCTTCCATACGGCCAGATTTGAGGAAGAGCTAAACGATTATTTCACGAAGACGGAGATGCCGGAGACCTATGCACTCACACCGGAATATTCCATTGTCTTCCAGAAATTTCTTTCCCAGAACCTCCAGGGCTACAGGGCGATCAGAGGCCAGATCACTGGACCCGTGAGCTTTGGGTTCAAGGTGCTGGATGAAAATCTGAAACCGATCATTTACAATGAAGAAGTCAAAACGATCTTATTTGATTTTATTCAAAAGAAGGTGAACGTTCAGTATCAGAAACTGAAGACAAAAAATCAAAATGCCTTCGTCTGGGTCGATGAACCCGGCCTGGGTTATGTCTTCAGCGGTCTCTCAGGCTATAATGACCAGCAAGCCAGAGAAGATTATTACCAATTTCTTCAGGGAATAGAGGGACCCAAAGGACTACATCTCTGCGCGGAGGTCAACCTCCCCTATCTCCTGGAATTGGGGGTGGAGATCCTCTCTTTCGATGCTTTTCAGATCGGATTCATGCCTAAAGAATACACCCGGAGCGTAGCAGATTTTATTAAAAAAGGGGGGCTTATCTCATGGGGCGTGGTTCCTACTGAGTTCAAGACCCTAAAAGCTCAAACACCTGAAGAATTGGCCTCGCTCCTCTCTGGTTACTGGAATGTCATCTCTGAGAATACAGACCTCTCCCTGGACCAACTGGCTGAGCAGTCATTGATTGCGCCAGCGCGATGCTGCCTGGTTGAGCTCACCCTTGAAGCGACGGAGCGATCGAACACTTCTCATGTCGAGGAGAAAATTGTAGAGAAGGCCTTCTCTTATTTGCCCGAGATTTCACAGATATTGAAGAAGAGGTATGGATTAGAATGACCATTAAACCCTTCTTACCTATTGGAATCGGAAGCCTGCCCTATAGAGACCCCTTTAAGGCAAGCGAGGTCATATTGAAATATTTTCCTGATTCACCTTACTGGCCTCAACTTCCCTCCAGGGATCTGAGAGAGGGAATGCTCGCCCAATTTACCGAAGGGATGCCCGGCGTGACGATGGATGGAGAAAAGGTCTATTTCCGCTCTCCTTTCAATCCAGCGCCGGAATGGGAGGAATACTACGAAGCCTCCTCTGAAGCTCACATCGATCACTTTATCATGGGAAGGGAATACGCCTCCGGTTTCTATGCCTTATTGGAACTCTTAAAGGGCAGGAGACCATTATTGGTCAAGGGACAGATCACCGGCCCCATCACATTTGGCTTAGGGGTCTCGGATGAAAAGAAGATACCTATCCTCTATGAGCCGAACCTGAAGGAGATGCTTTTAAAAACAATTGCCTCAAAGGCAAGATGGCAGGAAATGAGGCTGAGCGAGGTTGCACCAGAGGCTGAAACCCTGATCTTTTTTGATGAGCCTCTTCTGAGTGGCTATGGGTCGATCAGTATGAACCTCTCAAAGGAAGAGATCATCGACTGTCTCAATAGGGTCATCTCCGCTCTTCATGGTTTATCAGGGATTCATATCTGTGGGGCAACCGATTGGTCAATGATCATGGAAACCGGGATCAAGGTCATCCATTTCGACGCCTATCAATTCTTTTCCAATATGCTCGCTTATGCATCTGAATTGAAACCATTTCTTCTCAACGGGGGAATATTGGCCTGGGGAATCATCCCTTCAGAAGAAGAGTTTCTGAGGCGAGAGACGGCTTCGAATCTGATGAAAAGTTTAGAAGAAAAGATGCGTCTTTTGGTCAGAGAAGGGATTCCAGAGGAAATTCTGATGAAGAACTCACTCGTCTCTCAAAGTTGCGGCCTTGCCTCCCTCTCAGAAGACTTGGCTGAAAAAGCCCTGAAGCTTACTAAAGAGCTGTCTCAGATCAGACCAAGGGGTTCATGATACAAAATCACCAAACCTCCATTTGGCGGGTCAGAAAATGGGTGCCTTTTAAATGGGTGACCCCATACCCTTTGTGCCTGATAAACTCCCTCACAAGGCTTCAAGTAACTTGGTTAGTGGTGGCACATAGCAAATGCTTGCAGGCCATTTACCGGGTTCCAGTGTGAGGCCATCGCTCTTCTTCGCGAATTGGGACAGTGAAAGAGATTCCCTGAATGACACAAGGTTGGTAACTGATAGGATGTTCAGCGCATAGACAGCAGGCTGGTCAAACTGGGAAGCCCATTGACTCAATTCCTGCTTCCTTTCAGGGGTAATCTCGTCGCTGTACTCAAGTGAGTGGAGTAAGCCGACTGCGCTAGCAGACTGCCCATAATTCCCAATTACAAGGAACACGGGGACGGGCTCGCTCGAATTCTCAATCAGGTCATGTACTTGCCGGAGGTGCCTTTCGGTATACGGCTGAAACAGTACCGGGCGCCTGGGGTCATTACGGTGAATCGCCAAGAATTCATCAATACGATTTTGGTGCTGGTTATTCAGCACCACGCACAAAAAATGGTTATCTTGAATCGGCATCCTCCACACTCCTTTCTGTCACGCGATCTATGCGCCGAAAACACGCCCGGAAATTGGTGGCGCGCCTAACGTTCGGCGCTGAGTGGCGGGCACGAGGATGCGGCCGTTAGGCATGCAGACGAGTGAACGACCACTCGAGCGCCCTGTTCAGCGCTGAAAATAATTTGGTTCTGTTTGTTATCATCACCTTTTTTCTGTCTTGGCGCCGAGACAAGGCGCGATGAGCGAAGCTCAGCGCCGATCGTTCGGCGCGCTGTCAGTTGTTATGTTGAGCCGGTTGTTAGATCTCTCAGCGGCAACACGGCACATGTACCGCTACCCTCACAGATGAGACAAAGGAGGTGAAAGCAAAGGAATGTCACCAAAAGGACCATACACGGTCAGTGCATCGCTGCCCTGCAACCGACGAAAAACGTGAATATCGCCGTCCTGCGAGACAACGACTGCCGTGCAAGATGGTACTTCAAAAGCGAACCTAGCGGCCGAACGATGACGCATTCCTCGGTTAGACAAGTCCAGGGGTGATGCATCTCCTGCGTAGTTAACGCATGGCGGTATGTTAGCTACATCCACTCGAAGCTTTGCTCCGAAACCGACAAACCTAAGAAGATGATCCAAGACCACACATCCATCTACCAGCGACATGTGAGAAACCATTAGCGACTTTGCATTGATCAATCGAGGACGTGAGCCATACATATTCACATACTCCCACAAATTCATATACGGCTTCAGTTTGTAGGTAATGCTGAGTTTCGATGCGTGCTTCGCAAGAACTTCTTCTATCGGTACACCTTCGTGAGGGAGGCGAATCAGAACACCTCCATGTGCCATGCCGATCATCCTCCGCAAGGTAGGTATCCAGAAGCTGCCCGTTGATTCCTCCTTGAAATGAAACGCGAGTTCAGCCTCTTCGCTTACGTCAGGGCCAGACAATGCGCTAAGCTCTCGTATACGTCCTCCCTGAAGTAAATACAGCGCCTTGGTTGCGGAATAGACAGCGAGCAGTTCCCCTGGGCCTCTCACACTTAGAAGAAGAACTTTTCTTGGGCCAGCTTCTTCGCCCCAGCTAGTCATCAGAAGATGGTCGTGGAATAGCGGCTCAATGGCCCTTACCTGCGGGGTGCCGTTCTCCTCAGTGATAGCGAGAACATGCGGGTAAGGAGGCACAGAAGGGCATATTTTTCTGAGGACATCCGGCGTCACAGACAGTGGGGGGTCAAACGCTGCCATGTCTTCAAAAGGATTTTTCTCTGAGAGGAAAAGAGCAGCAGTGAATTGGGGGAATCGGCCCTCTTCAGGAAGTAAGCTGGCAGCGAATGTAGCTTCAATAGTTTCCCTTACCGTGAGAGGAGAGACGACAACTGGATCTTTGGTACGCCATCGGTCGGGCTCAATGGCTGCTTGGATCTTGGCTGCAAACTCTGCTGGACCAGAAAAATCCCTGGATTTCATTTATTTATTGTTCTCCACTATAGATCTAACGTTCGGTTTCAGCCGCGGCGGCTCAACGGACGGGACATCCTATAATGTTCCTGTCAAGAGGGAAAACCAAAAATTTTTATCTCTCGTAAAAACAGTGGATTAGAAAACCTTCCTGACTGTGGGAACACCTATCCTGATTAATTCCATTACGGATTCGCGTTTAACTCGACGAATCTCTCGCCACAAACGAACTCTGCATCTCAGCGTTACCGTTATTCGGTGTCTCCCGCCAAAGCGGGACCACCCAGCATCCCTTATCCAGATTCCAAAGTTCAGCGCGAGGCCCAGCAATTGTCCCGCACGAGGTCCCCAATAAACCTCAACGTTGGTTCTCGGGCTTCTCCCGTCGAAAATGACAAGTGGTTTTTATTCGGCCTTTAGATAAGCCGGATTAAACGCCTCCTTTTTCCTCATCGAAGCATTTTAGCCGATAGCTTGACGAGTCTCTTCCCATGAATCCCTTTCTCTTTCTCTCGACCACGTAGCTTGCTCGTATAATAGCGCATAAAATCCCGATTCTTCGTTGAAGCAATGAAAGCTGCCTGATACAAGGCATAGCGAAGATCGGCCTTGCCTTGTTTCGAGATTTGAGGAATCGCCTGAGCCGAATTCTTCCCACTTCGGTTCGCACTCAGATCCAACCCCGCCTGCTTGAGCACCTGCTTCCCGTTCTCAAATCGGTTCGGATCTCCTATCGCTCCCAGAACCTTTGCAGACACATCTGAACCAAACCCAGGAATCGTCAACAGGAAGGGGTACTCCGGAAATCCCTTACAGAGCTCCTCGATTCTCTCCTTCGTCTCTTTGATCATCTCTCGAATCTGCCTCAACCCCTCTACCATCATCTTTGCTTCATGGTCCACCCCAGGAACTCCATCACAACCGATCGACCCGGCTGCCTTCTCCCAAATCTCCTCTAATCTCCTCCTCTTCTCCATTGTGATCCGCCGGGATGTCACCCGCTCCATAAAGGATTCAACATCTGATTGAGCAATCTCAGAGGCTGCTAAACCCCACCTCACGATCGACAAACCCTCCACCCCCAATCGCTCATAGTCCCGATCCATCTCCGGATAATACTGCGCAATCAAATGATTCCGAATTCGAACCCGGTAGCCCTGCTCTTGTCTCTTCAATCGCCGCTTCAACGACAGCAACCCTCGCAACCCCCTCAACTCTGCAGAGAGGGATACTCGTAATACAAGCATTTCCCCTGGGAGATTAAATCTGCCACATTCGCTGAATCTTTATCGTCATGCTTGTCCCACCGCCCATCCAGTGATTCCCGGTTGTGCTTCACCCTCACCCCGGAAACCAAGACCACCATCCTCCCCATGTGGATTAAGTATTCTCCCAACGGCTTATGGTAGTCCCCCGTCGGCTCCATCCCATAGACTACCTTTTTCAACCCATGCCGCACCCCCAGGGCCTCCGCCTGATCCAGAAGCTTCCCAAACCCCTCCCCATCGTTGCTGAAAACAAGTCGCCTCAAGAGTGTCTTCCCCGTCGCGGTCCCGAAAAAGGCGTGGTGCCGATCCTTCCCTATACCGATCCCCACGATCAAATGCTCCTCCGATTGCCTGATCTCTCGCCTCAGTTGACGAAATTCCTCCAGCCGGTTACGATCTACCTCATCCATTGGAAACCTCCTTTAAGAATTTGAGTTTGGTTGTGCTTACTCTTATCTCTTAACAGGAGGCTTCTTTTTGGGGTAGACTGGTGTTATATTTTTTCTATTTTACCGTTGGGAGTCTACCCTTCCTCTTCAGATATATATAACGTAGTTGAAAATTAACACTTATTCTCCTTTCCTTCCGTATTCTGAATAGCCTTAGCAATCGCTGACGTATATAGCTCCATCCCCAATCCCCACTCCGAACGAAACCCTTCTTTACGGTATGTCTCTCAATATCTGACACCTTTCAAGCCCCGTATCATCACATTACGAAGACTCCCTAGGACATCTAACCTCGCCTATCGGAGCATGACGATTCACCACCATACCCTTACCCACTCTGTAAAGTGCTATCTTTCAACTACGTCCATTCAGGCATTTTTCTAACTGGCCAGTGTTTGCCAGCTCCGAACTTGTTCGAGGGGTATCCAGACAATCCAGTACAAAGCCCAAGCCAAACCGACTAGCAAATAGATGCGTATCAGTCCTCTCGTCCAATTAATCTTTCTCTTCATCTCCATAACCTTATTTCGCTTAAATTGATTTTTATCGGCCGAACGGCTGGCGCTTCACCTGCGCCGCGAAGCGCAGCGGAGCGGCGTCACGGGGAAGCGCTTGTTAGCCCGCCGTTTCAGATTTGGTTCTGCCCGGCTCTGAAGGAAGCCGTTCCAGATAAGCGATGTAATCTTGGGGCAAGTTGTGCTCACGCGCTCCCGCAATGAGCACGTCTTTATACCACTCGTAAGCTAAGTGATCATCTGTTAGTTCTTTAGATACATACGTCACAGCTTCAACTGTTTTTCTATCAGATTTCCAAACCTGAACCGGGATTCGCTTATAACCACCCTCGACCTTATCCAAGGTATCTAAATCCTGGATGTCAATTTCATATAGCACGCCCCAAGTCAGATCCCCAGGACTTTCTACCAGATTGGCTTTTCCCGAACCATCCTTACTGAGCTTATTGAACAACATTCTCCTGTCTCTCAAGAACGCTGGACCAATAATCTTCGCAGAGGCAACCCGCGAATGGAGGCGCGCACTCGACATGTTGGAACCATAGGCAAAGTACAAAATCCACATTGTTATCTACATTGCCCAGAACCGGGCGTGCAATTCTTAATCACTGCTTTCATCTTTTTTCTCAGATTACACCAAACCTCGCTATTCCAGTCCGATTGTCTCAGCGTGTCACAATATTCCCTCAGAGCCTTTTCAAGTTGGTCGTGAAACCTATTTGCATTTATCGTCTTCGTGCTGTGGTTGAACAAAGGCCCTTCCCTACGAATACGCCAACCGTTGGTTGTCTCTGCCTGATGTAATATACCGCAACGGACTCCTACGTAAAAGTCATCCGCATGCCGATAGAACACGTCTAACTCTGAATTTTGTTCTGAACACCGCCTGAAAAAGGAACGAAAAGCTTTTTTGCTGCAGCCTTCTGTGTCAGGCCAGCCCTGCCAGAAGGATTCCAACGTTTCTATCATCAAACAACAAACAGCCATTTTGCAGAAGCCATGTTTTTTGCCCTCACGCAATGGCGTAATGTAGCGCTCTGAAAAGCGCTCCAGAATAAAATCGGCGATTCCTTCTCGGTCTCTGCGAGCTTCCAACTCACGATACCGTGCTATCGCCACTGAACTGGAAAGTAGGGTCTCTTCTACCATGGTTCCTAAAGGCTGGCTAACGCCCAGCACGAGAGGTGCACGTCTTGTTGTAAGTGCGTCCGCTCAATGCTGATGTTATGTCCTATATAGTCGGACCAAAGGCATTAAGTATAAAGAAGGCAATAGCGCCTCCAATTATATAAAAAATATTCATTCCAGCCCTTTTTGATAAGTCCAAAGGTTCTTCATGAAATTCATCGACATACGTCATTGGCCAAAATGTTACGAATAAAAATGCCAAACCAATTCCACTTAATCCCAAACTCAATAGGAACCATAATTTCCAATATCTTCCTTTAATCAAAACAGGATACAATCTGAAAAATCGTGCATTTTCTATATTTGGTGTTTTAACATATGAAGCAGCGCCAACAAGAGAAAGAGTCCAAATATCCATCAGCCATTTGGGGAAATGTAAGCCAAAAACTCGCAATGGCAGATTAAAAAAGAAATAGGCGATTGTTCGATAGTAATCGATTAATTCCTTGCATATCGTAATCACTCCGATATCGAATAAGCGTTGTATAAAACTAACCAAGCTAATGATTCCAATTAAGATACTTAAGATCTGTATTGTTTTTTTCATATCTCTTTAATTCGGCTGAACGCGCGGGCTGACAGGTGCGCGGGCGCTTTACCCGCGCATCCTTGCCCAGCCCGTTGTTATGAGCCTTTTCAATCTGTGCCTGCAACAGCACTCCGTCGTTCAACAAGGATAACGTCTCTCCATATTCCCGCAAAAGGCCCATAGCTCATTTTGCCTATCTTCTCGCGTCTACCAATCTCCTTGAAGCCGTGTTTTCTCACAAGGCGGAGACTCGGAACGTTTTCAGGGAAAATGCCTCCCTGCAGTGTCCATATCCCTGACTTTTCGGTTGAGAGTATTACCGCCTCAAGGAGTTCTGAACCCATGCCTTTACCCCTATGCTCAGCCGACACATAAAGACTGAGTTCGGCTACGCCTGAGTAAACACAGCGGGTGGAGACAGGGCTGAGTGCCGCCCATGCTAAAACGCGTTTGCCCTCTCTGACCACCAGTCGATGTTGACGAAGATGAGCAGAATCCCATTTCTCCCACTCAGGAGCCTCAGATTCAAAAGTGGAATTGCCCGTGCCAATTCCGTCAAGATAGATCGAGCGGACCTGTTCCCAATCTTCCGGTTTCATGGTGTCGATCAGGTATTGCATGTCTTTTGATTGCTCCTAACAATTATTGAACTGCAAAGTATATTTTGTTGCGATTCTATACTCACACTTTGGTTTTGTCAAATGAATCTCCTTTTGGTGTCGAGATTCAAATGGCGAAATAAATTTCAAGTATTTCTTATAATTTCAGTCGGCTCTAATTTTATATACTAGAATCGGTTGCTTTGTGAAAATGAACGATTAGCTTGAATATTGAGGGAACCTCTAATAATTCCCGATCCGTCACTCCCGCCCCGTATTAAGTACGGGGTAAACTCCGGCGGGAGTCCAGTTATTTCAAGACCCTCTGGATTCCTGCTTTCGCAGGATCACATTTTTAGAGGTAGCCTTAATGTTATATTGCTTATAATTATGCCTTAAATTTTATTACTGAGGCCTTATTATGGACGGAAGGATAGAACTGCCCAGGGATTTTGAAGCGTTTCAGTGGAGACGGATTCGGCGAGCTGTAAAAGAAGCGGTCATGAAGGCAAAATTATCGAAAAAAGCAAGCTGTCACACCCTGCGACACAGTTTTGCAACCCATCTCTTTGAAGCGGGCCACAACATCAGGACCATTCAGGAAGTCTTAGGTCATAAACATGTCAATACGACCATGATCTATACCCATGCGATACGAAAGAGACCCGCCGGGATCAGAAGTCCACTGGATGGCTTGTAAAAAGGAGATATCGGTTTCGGTATAGATTTAGATAATTTTTAAACCTCCTTTACTATCTCTTTTGCCTCGTCAATTTCAAAATCTCCAAATACCGTGGGAGCATGATTCTTCAATATCTTTAGAATCTCAATCGCCACCCTCCGGATCTCCCATTGGGACTGAGGTTTCCCTCTGAGTTCAATGATGTGACGCCACTCCCGGAAATTTGCAGTGACGACAATCTGAGTCTCCACGGCATTGGGCAGGACATACCTGGCGTCTTCCTTCTTAATCTTTAAACTATTTAACTTTAGATAGGCCTGCCTTGCTTTATCCATGAAATCAATAAAAATGGAATGGGCCTCAGGGTTGTCTCTCACGGAATCGGGTTCGACATAGTGAAAGTTGCTTTCGTCCACATATCGCTGGGATTGCTGGATAAAGGAACATAATCGATGTCTCACCAGCTGGTGGGTCATTGCTCTGGAAACACCCGAGATCCTGAAGGTTGCATAGGCATGTTCCAGCACCGACAGGTGTCCGTTTTTGATTAACATCCTGATAAACCGCTTCTCCGTATCCTCACCCTGTTTATCAAAGGATAAATAGGACGTTCGACCAACCGTTTCAATCAACTTTTCTGCATTGGGGGTAATCAATAGGAGTTCAGCTTTTGGAGTTGACATATCTCATGGCTTCCTTTCTAAAATGCTATCTCCTTCCTCTATGCTGTTACCATATCACGCCAAAAAATATTATTCAACCTCCTGAACTTGACTTAAGTCAAAGCAGATTCTTTGACCAGGAGTTAAGTTTATATTGAAATGCAATTCCGCCTTAGGAGGATCCACGATGAAATGTCCAGGTCAAGACCCACTTTTTTGGAAGCCAGGGGATGTTTTCGAAATCCCTTGTCCGAGATGCGGTTATGGAGTGGAGTTCTTAAAATATGATGTAAAAAGGAGGTGCAGGTGCGGCCATGAAATCGTCAACCCAAAGATCGACTTCGGTTGTGCCGAGTGGTGCCCCTATGGAGATAGCTGTATCGAAGGATTACCCGAAGAGATGAAGGCGCGACAAAAGGAAGAAAAGAACAATCGGCTAAGGGAAAGAATTGCTCAGGAGATGAAAAGATATTTTGGAAACGACCAAAAACGCATCAACCATGCACTCAAGGTGGCGCAATATGCAGAGACGATTCTTAAGATAGAAGGGGGTAACCCCGTGGTCGTTCTCGGAGCGGCCTATCTCCATGATATCGGCATCAAAAAAGCAGAGGAGAAATATGGAAGCGCCTCTTCCGAAGATCAGGAAAAGATAGGGCCAGAGATCGCAAGGGAGATTTTAACCAGATTGAATGTCCAGAGAGGGATCGTGGATGAGATCTGTGATATCATCGGCCACCATCATCACCCAAGAGAAAGAGAGACCCTGCATTTTCAAATCCTCTATGAAGCGGATTGGCTAGTCAACATAGAGGAAGATAAACTCCATCAGAAAACAGACAAATTAGAAGAGATCATCAACAGTGTCTTCCGCACTCCAACGGGTAAAAGATTGGCAAGAGAACTTTACGTTCATCATTAGGATAAATGTATTATAATTTCAGCCAATTACCCAGCTATTCACCCGGCCTCTGAAATTTAATATTTTCCTATATTTTTCTTGACAAAAAAAGCAAAATAAATTAGAAGTTTTTGTGAATAATTTCTCATTAATTTAAAATACCCTCAGTAAAAACCAAGGAGTGGTGATTTGACCCGAGAGAGATTTCCTCATCGTGGGGTGAGGAATCTCTGGTATTCTGGTAGTGTCGTCGCTTTGGAGTCCGCCCATCGTTGTAAACTCGGAGAACCCAGCTGCCGAGGGGGCTAAAGTTTTTGCTCCCTGGTTCCTATCGATGGCGCCGAGAAAGTGGAAAAGAAAGGGTTTTGGATATGAAATCAGGAAGCAATCTCGAAAAGATTTTAGAGGCCGGACATTTCGCCTTTACGGGAGAGCTCGGGCCACCCCAGGGTGCCAATGTGGAGGCCGTCCGGAAAAAGGCGGGTTACCTAAAAGGGATCGTGGATGCGGTGAACATCACGGATAACCAAACCGCTGTGGTGCGCATGTCCAGCTGGGCTGCTGGCTTAATTGCCATCCAGGAGGGTTTGGAACCCAACTTCCAGATGGTTTGCCGAGATCGTAACCGCATTGCCATGCAGAGCGATATCCTGGGTGCTTATGCCCACGGCATCCGCAACATGCTGTGTCTGTCAGGAGACCATCAGCAATTTGGAAACCATCCCCTGACCAAAGGCGTCTTTGACATTGACTCGATCCAGCTGATCAGCATGGTCAAGCAGATGCGAGACGAGAAGAAATTCCTAAACGGCGACGAGATCGATGGGCCCCCTCAGATCTTCATCGGTGCGGCCGAAAATCCCTTTGCTGAACCCCTTGAATGGCGCGTCCACCGTCTGGCCAAAAAGGTCTCGGCAGGTGCCGACTTCATCCAAACCCAGTGCATCTATGATATGAAAATATTCCGGGAGTGGATGAAACAAGCCAATGATATGGGGCTTACAGAGAAAGTCCACATCTTAGCAGGAATTACCCCTCTGAAATCAGGAGGTATGGCTCGATATATGGCCAAGAATGTCTCTGGCATCATCATCCCGGATGAAATCATCGACCGCGTGGTGAAAGCGAAAAAACCCGCTGAGGAGGGCATCAAGATCTGTGTGGAACAGATTGAGGAATTGAAAGAGATGAAAGGGGTTCATGGGGTCCACCTGATGGCGATTGAATGGGAACACAGGGTGCCGGAGATCGCTGAACGGGCCAAGATGCTACCCAGACCTAAGGTTTAAAGGAGAGGTTTTCATGTACGAATTTATCCGTGGACCGATGGTGTCGATCTCTTTTATGATCTTCATCATCGGTCTCCTCTATCAGGCCTTCAAATTCTTTGCCCTGACCAGGAAGAAGGAATTGATCTTTATCAATCTCCCATTCAATCCCGACAAACCTCCCAGAAAACAGTGGTTTCAACGGGTCGTAGAGTGGTTCCTCTCCCTCAGGAAAAGGACTGTGTGGAGGGTCCATCCGGTCATGACGGGAATTACATGCATCTTCCATATCTCCCTCTTCATCACCCCCCTCTTCCTTCTGGGACATAACATCCTTCTCGATGAAGCCTGGGGGATGCATTTTTGGAGCTTTCCCGAATCTTTTTCAGATGGGTTGACATGGGCCGATCTGCTCTGCGGCGCCATCTTCCTTTTTCGCCGAATCTTCGTGCGGAGGGTTCGGGTCATCACCACGCTTTACGATTACATCGTCCTCCTCATCACCGTCGCCCCTTTTCTGACCGGTACGTTCGCTTATCACCAGTGGTTCGAGTATCAAACGGTGATCTTCCTCCACATCGTTGCAGGAGAAGTGATGTTTATCGCGACCCCCTTTACAAAGCTGGGGCACATGCTTTTCTTCTTCTTCTATCGTTTCTTCATTGGAAGTGAATATAGTTTCGGCCGTGGAACCCGAATGTGGTAGTCTTCAAGAATTGGAGAAGAGAATGTCGACACAAGAGACCAAGCCGATCCGTACAGATGAGATAAGGAGGATGCTGAAGAAGAAAAGGGCCAAGATGAAACGGCTTCTCTCCCATTGCGTCCATTGCAGCCTCTGTGCGGAAAGCTGCTTCTTATACATGGCCCACGACAAAGACCCGCAATACATGCCCTCTTACAAGGTCCTTCAATCTTTGGGAAAGCTCTACAGGAAAAGGGGGAAGGTGGATCGTCCTTTCTTAGAGCACATCAAAGGCATCGTGTGGAGAAACTGCGTTCTTTGTCGCCGCTGCTATTGTCCGATAGGGATCGATATCCCGAGTATGATTACCTTTGCAAGGACCATCTGTCGGTCTCAGGGGGTTTACCCTCGAGTGGACGAATCTGTTTCAGAGAGCTGGCTGTAAGCCTTGGTGGCAGGTGTGAGGAATGGGAACAGAGAATTTCTCAGGAGGCCGCGCATGATTCCTAAATACAATTTGATGATCCTTCTCATCGCTGCCCTGCTCTCCATAACGACCACAGACCTCATGGCGCAGCAGGACTCTCTTTTGTTGAATCATCCAGAAATTTTTCTGAACAGGCAACGACCTCCCGTCACCTTCCCCCATAACCGTCACGTGGAGGGAGGACCTTCATGCAAAGATTGTCACCATCAATACAAGAATGGAGAAAACTCATTGGATGAAAGCACGCTTCAAGAGGGGAATCCGGAGATCCGATGTTCCGCCTGCCATCACTCCCGATCCGGGATCCATCTCCGGGAGGCTTTTCATTACCAGTGCCTGTCCTGTCATAAAAAGAATGAGAAGGAGAGAAAAAAGACGGGACCCCGTTTTTGCGGGGGATGCCATCTGTGGAATTAAGCAGTCCCTAAACAGAGAGACAAATACCTCGTGCACGGAGGAATGTGATGATCGTAGGAGAAAGAAAGCCTTTGGAAGAGATCAAGGAAATGTTAAAGGACTACAAAAAGGTACTAAATGTCGGGTGTGGAGGATGCACTTCGATCTGCCTTTCGGGTGGCCAGAGAGAGGTCATGCTGTTGAATGATGATCTCCAGAATGCGTTTCAAGGAAACCCTGTTTCGATCCAATTCGACGGGTTTACGATTGAGCGTCAGTGCAATGCCGATTTCTTTTCCGAACTGGATGAAATGGTTAAGAACTATGATGCCGTCCTCTCAATGGCCTGCGGGGCAGGCGTTCAATTCGTCGCCGAACGGTATCCTGACAGGCCCGTCTTCCCGGCCCTGAATACGATTTTCGTCGGGGCAGATCGGGATGTCGGATGGTATGAGGAAAATTGCCGAACATGCGGGGATTGTATTCTGGGTGAAACAGCGGGCATCTGTCCTGTGACCAGGTGTGCGAAATCTCTTTTCAACGGCCCCTGCGGTGGGACATCGAAAGATGGCAAATGCGAGGTGAGCAAGGAGACCCCCTGTGCATGGTACGAGATTTACGACCGTCTGAAAAAACAGGGCCGTTTATCCAACATCATGAAGGTGAGGCCTGCAAGGGAATGGCACAATCAAACGCGAAGGGTGCTGATCCATGAGGCCTATAAACAGCGATATGCCAAGTAGGGGAGGCACCGGGCCTTCCACGGATGGATAGGTCAAGGATATCCAGGAAGAAAGGGAGAAAACCCATGAATTTTAAAGAATCTTTAGATTCAGGAAGATTTGTGGTCATTGCTGAGATCCAGCCGCCAAAGGGAAATGATCTCTCCGAGGTCTTCCAAAGCGCAGAACTCCTGAGGGGCCGCGTCACAGCGATCAATGTGCCCGATCTTCAGAATGCCATCATGAGGCTGGGATCCCTCTCCCTCTGCGCCCTGCTGAAGGCAAAGGGAATGGAGGTTATCTTCAATCTCTCGTGCAGCAATCGAAATCGTTTGGCCCTTCAATCGGAGCTCCTGAACGCCTCTGCGTTAGGCTTGAAGAACATCCTTCTCCTTCAGGGTGATCACCCATCGATCGGGGACCACTTCGAGGCCCAGCCGGTCTTCGATCTCGATGTGATGGGGCTGCTCGGAGCGGCCAAGCGCTTGCAAGAGGGATATGACCTGATGGGCAACGATCTCAAAGGAAAGCCTCAGTTTTTCACAGGCACTCAGATCAATGCGGCGGCAAAAGGCCATGTCCTCGATCTGGAGGTGATGGACATGGAGAAGAAGATCCGGCTCGGGGTCGACTTCTTCTTCACCAACCCGATCTACGAGGTGAGCCTCTTCGAGAACTTCATCAAAAAGGTCGCTCACTTCAAGGTCCCGATCATCGTCGGCATCACCCTTCTCAAATCAGTGGGCATGGCGCGGTATATCAATAAACATGTGGAAGGGGCGTCCATCCCTGAGGCCCTCATCGATCGCCTGATGAAGGCCTCCGATAAAAGGCAGGCGAGCGTTGAGATTGCCGGAGACCTGATTAAGGAACTGAGACCGCTTTGCCAGGGAGTTCAGATCATCCCGATTGGGTGGGAGGATTTGATCCCCAGCGTGCTCGACTATGCGGGGCTGTAGTTCGGTAAACGGTGCATGGATCATTTGGCAATTTACATCGAGACCGCATGAGACCCGATTTCCTTGTCAACCCAAAGGGGTTATGTTACTTTGAAAATACGATGTTAGGTAAAAAATCCTCTTCCTCAAGAAAGCGAAGAACCGCTCAACCGCTGACTTTGATCCGTCAAGAGGTCGGGCCGGGGATGTTTCAGTCCATCGCGGAATTAGGGAATGATGGGATCTTCGTCTTCGATGAAGATTATCGCATCGAATATGCGAATCGGATGGTCACCGAAATCACCGGGTATTCGAATGAAGAATTGAGGAAGATGACCGTCCTCTCCCTGTTGGGAAAAGCGAACCAACCTATCATCGAAAACATCTTCGCCCATCCCGAGCGCTACGGTGAGAAAAATTGTACTCAGATCCAGTTGCTCACTTCTCAGGGGATGACCAGAGAGGTGGAGATCTGCATTGCTTTAAGCCAAACCGCTCGCGGAACCCGAAAGGGTTATGCCTATCTGCGGGATATCACCGATGCGAAAAGGATGGAACGGAAGATTCAAGAGGCCACCCAGGAGTTTGAGAAGATTGCGGAGATGGGGGATGACGGGATCGTCGTTTTCGATCAGGCTTTTAAGATCGTCTTTGCCAATCAGATGGCCTCTGTGATCACCGGCATCCCTAAAGAGGAGTTGATCGGAAGGAACTTCTTCACCGTCATCGGTAAACACGACAAGGAATTCCTTGAGGGAACGGTGACCCGGGGGGCAGGGATCGGCGAAAAGCTCTGTACCGAGATAACCATTGTCACCCCTCAAGGGGAGAAGAAGGATACAGAGGTCTGCATCGCCATGTCTAAGTCTGATATGGGCGAGGTCAAGACCTATGCCTACATTCGGGATATCACCGCCCGAAAGAAATTTGAAAAGGACCTGAAGGATTCCGAGGAGAAGCTGCGGACCCTCTTTGAACGGGTGAGACACGGCCTCTTCATCAGTTCGAAGGAGGGAAAATTTTTAGACTGTAACCAGGCCCTGCTCGATATGTTAGGGTATGCGACAAAAGAGGAATTCCTCAAAATCGATATCGCCCAGGATCTCTATGTGAACCCTGAAGACCGCAAGGTCTTCCAGCAGAGGATCGAGAGGGAGGGCTACGTCAAAGATATGGAGGTGGAATTTAAGAAGAAGAACGGAGAGAGGATCACCGTCCTTCTGACCGGCCATCCCATCCAGAACGAGAGGGGAGAGACCATTGGCTACCAGGGAATCAACTTGGACATCTCGGAGAGAAAACGGATTGAAAATGAGCTCCGGGAGGCCAATGAGTTCTTCATGAATCTGATCGAGAGCTCGGTCGATGGGATCATCGCTGCCGATATGAAAGGCAATATCTTCATTTTCAATAAGGGAGCAGAGATCTTAACGGGGTACACGGCCGATGAGGTGATCGGCAAAGTCCACATCGCAGACATCTATCCTCCGGGAATTGCTAAGGAGGTGATGGAAAGGCTACGGAGCCCAGATTTTGGTGGGGTCGGAAAGCTTCTGCCCACTCAATTTAATGTGGTGAATCGGTTCGGAGAGGAGATCCCGATCCAGCTCTCGGCAGCGCTCATCTACGATGGAACAGGCAGGGAGATCGCCAGCGTTGGAATCTTCACGGACCTGAGGCCCCGTCTCGCCATGGAGAAAAAACTTCAGCAAACCCATGTCCAACTGGTCAGTTCCGAAAAGATGGCCTCTCTCGGAAAACTGGCAGCGGGCATCGCTCACGAAATCAACAACCCCCTGGGAGGGATCCTGATCTATTCCAGCCTGCTGATGGAGGATCTTCGAGAGGATGACCCCAAGCGAGCGGACCTGGAGCGGATCGTCCAGGAGGCCGGCCGTTGTAAGGAGATCGTTAAGAGCCTGCTCGAATTCGCCCGGCAGACCGAACCGAAGATGGAGCCCACCGATATCAACCGGGCGATCACCGACGGCCTCTTCTTCTTGGAGAACCAGGCCCTCTTTCATAATATCCGGATCATCAAACAACTCGATCCCTTCCTCCCCTTTGTCCGGGGAAACGCCGGCCAGATCAAGCAGGTTTTCATGAACATCATTGTCAATGCGGGGGAGGCCATGCACGGCAACGGCACGCTCACGATTACCACCACTCCCTCTCCGGACAGAAAGATGGTCTTCGTGGAGTTCACGGATACCGGTGAGGGTATTGCTGAGGAGAACCTCACCCGGATCTTCGATCCCTTCTTCACCACAAAGGATGTCGGAAAAGGTACGGGATTGGGCCTCAGCACCTCGTACGGCATTGTGGAGAGCCACGGAGGAAAGATCAGGGTGAAGAGCAAGGTCGGCGAGGGAACGACCTTTACGATCGAACTGCCCGTTTACCCAGAAACGCAGCCCATTCTGGAAGGGCCACCCGTACATGAGACGAGGTAGAAGATGGAGCCAACTCAAAATTCCTTCTTATCGGAAGTGGTTCAGGCGAGCGGTGAAAAGCTCCAGGCCTGTTATCAGTGTCAGAAATGTTCAGCAGGATGCCCCGTGGCCTATGCCATGGACATCCTGCCCAATCAGGTGATCCGTCATATCCAGTACGATCACCGGGAAAGGGTTCTCTCTTCAAAAACGATCTGGATCTGCGCCTCCTGTTATACGTGCAGTGTGCGATGCCCGAACAACATCGATATCGCCAAGATCATGGACACCTTGAGAAACATCGCCATCCGCTCAGGGGTCAAGCCAGGAGAAAAGGACATTCCCCTTTTTCATTCGGTCTTTCTCGATGCGATCAAATCGAAGGGGCGGATCCACGAACTGAGCCTTATCCTCCAGTTTAAAACGAAGACCCGCGACTTTCTGAAAGACGCCGCACTGGGATGGAAGATGTATCGGAAAGGGAAGATCAAACTCTTTCCCTCCAAGTTCGGAGGAGGAAAAGAGATCCAGGAGATCTTTAACTCATTTGAGAAAAGGGAAGCGAAATGATGAACACCCAAATAAGTTCCAATAACCAATATTCAAACAGTATTTTTGGACCAGCGAATTTCGCTCGGTCTTTGGAACTGGGTGATTGGTCATTATTTGGAGTTTGAGATTTGGCGATTGGGATTTTAATCATTGACCAAGGAGATAAAAGATGACAGAGGTCTCCTATTATCCAGGGTGTTCCCTTCATGGAACTGCAAGGGAATATGACGAATCGATTCGAGGCGTGGCGGACCTCCTCCATATCGGCCTCCACGAGTTAGAGGACTGGACCTGCTGCGGTGCGAGCTCTGCCCACTGCACGAGCGAGGAACTGGCGATCGAGCTGGCTGCAAGAAATCTCGCCATCGCTGAAAAGAGCAATCGGGAGTTGCTCGTCCCCTGTGTGGCCTGTTACAGCCGATTCAAGGCTGTGGAGATGGAGTTAAAAGAAGGTTCAAGAAAAATCCGTTTCCCTTATCAGGGAAATGTTCCCATCCGTTACTCCCTGGACTTCTTCTGCAACGGAACGATCCTGGAGGAGGTGAAGAAGAAGCGGACCAAACCTCTCTCAGGGCTGAAGGTCGTCTGTTACTACGGATGCCTTACAGTCCGGCCCCCGAAGGTGACAGGGATCAAGGAATATGAAAACCCTCAGCATATGGATCACCTGATGGAATGCTTGGGTGCGGAACCTATCCCCTGGTCTTATAAGACCGATTGCTGTGGGGCGAGCCTGGTGATGACCCGAACTGACATCGTCAGAAGATTGGGACAGCGGATCCTCTCCATGGCCAAGGAGGCAGAGGCCGACTGCCTGGTCACAGGGTGTCCGATGTGTCAGGCAAATCTCGACACCCGTCAGGAAGAGCTGGAGAAGGAGGCAGGAGAGAGGTACGATCTCCCGATCCTCTACTTTACGGAGTTGATGGGACTGGCGCTCGGCCATAAGGATGTCAGGAAATGGTTGGGCCGCCACATCACCGATCCCATGAAAGTGCTGAAAGGGAAAGGGTTGATGTAAGAAGAAAAAATTCGAAGCACGAAACAAATTCGAATGACCGAAACAGAAAATTCACTTTTATCCTCCCCTCTCCCATCAAGGGAGAAGGAGATGTAATTTCTTGAACATTCGAATTTTGAATTTGTTTGGGGTTTCGGTATTCGCATTTTCCGAAAGGAAGAATATGTCTGAAAAAATAGGCGCGGTGATGGTGGTTGGAGGGGGGATCGCTGGAATCCAGGCCTCTCTCGACCTTGCGGAATCCGGATATTCTGTCTACCTCGTGGAGTCCTCTCCTGCCATTGGCGGGGTGATGGCCCAGCTGGACAAGACCTTTCCGACCAACGACTGCTCCATGTGCATCCTTTCTCCCAAGCTGGTCGAGGCAGGCCGTCACCTCAATATCCAGACCCTCACCTACTCGGAGGTGGTGAAGGTCGAAGGGAGACCTGGAAACTTCGAAGTCACGGTGAGAAAGAAGCCCCGTTACATCGATCCTGCCAAATGCACGGGTTGCGGAGAGTGTCCTCAGGCATGCCCGGTCAATCTTAAAAGCGATTTCGACGAGGCGTTGATCGACCGAAAGGCGATCTACAGGCCCTATGCCCAGGCCTTTCCCAACATCTTTACGATCGAAAAGGGAGATCGGGCGCCATGCGGCCTGACCTGCCCTGCGGGGATCAATGTCCAGGGCTATGTGGCTCTGACCGGAGCGGGGAAATATAGAGAGGCCCTCTCTTTGATCCGTGAGAATCTTCCTCTGCCCGGTGTACTGGGACGGATCTGCCCCCACCCTTGCGAGAAGGAGTGCAACCGCAAGGAACTGGACGAACCGATTGCCATCTGCGGATTGAAACGTTTTCTCGCAGATCAGGTCAGCGAGGAGATCCCGATTCAGAAGGAGGAGCCCAAGGAGGAGCCCGTCGCCGTTGTGGGCTCTGGTCCGGCAGGTCTGACCGCTGCCGCCTTTCTGGCCCAGAAAGGATATCCGGTCACTGTCTTCGAGGCGCTGCCCGTCCCGGGCGGAATGCTCCATGCAGGCATCCCTTCCTACCGTCTTCCGAGAGAGATTCTAAAAGGAGAGATCAAGGCGATCCAATCCCTCGGTGTGGAGATCAAAACCAATTCACCGATCGGACCCGATCTCAGCTTCGACGATCTCTTCAGGCAGGGATATCGCGCGATCTTTGTCGCGATCGGAGCCCATCGGGATCAGAAGCTTGGAATCCCCGGAGAGGAAAACCCCGATGTGATCCCCGGTGTAGTCTTTTTGAAAAAGGCCAATTTAGGCCAGAAGGTGGAGATTGGCCAACGGGTGGCCGTCATCGGAGGCGGAAATGTGGCCATCGATGCAGCCCGGACAGCCTTGCGGATCGGAGGCAAAGAGGTCACGGTCATCTACCGTCGATCTCGAAGTGAAATGCCTGCCTATGAGGAAGATGTCGAGGAGGCAGAGCAAGAGGGAGTCAAATTTCAGTTCCTCGCTGCACCGACCGAGATTATTTTGAAGGAGGGAAAGCTGAGCTCCCTCCGATGTGTCCGGATGGAGCTGGGTGAACCTGATGCCTCGGGTCGAAGGCGTCCGATTCCCATCAAAGGGTCTGACTTCGTTGTGGAGGTCGATACCCTCATCCCTGCGATTGGCCAGACCCCTGATCTCTCCTTTCTCAAGGGGGTGGAGATCGAGACCACAGCTCAAGGCACGATCAAGGTCGACCCCGTCACCCTGCAGACATCAAGGAAAGGTATCTTTGCGGGAGGGGATGCGGTCAGCGGACCCTGGATCGCGATCGAGGCAGTGGCTGCAGGGAAAGAGGCAGCGATCTCTATCGACCGCTATCTGAGAGGCCAGAATCTCTCTGAAGGGAGGGAGAAAACAAAGCCTGAAAAGGCTCGATTCGATGAGGTTTACGCTGGCCAGCCCAGGGCTTCAAGAGAGCGGATGGAGATGCTTCCCTCAGAAGAGAGGCGGAAGAGCTCTGCAGAGGTGAGAAAGGGGTTCACTGAAGAGCAGGCTAAAAGGGAGGCCCTCCGATGCCTCAATTGCGGCCTCTGCTCCGAATGTCTCCAGTGCGTTGCCCTCTGCAAGGCAGGAGCGATCGACCATCAGATGAAAGAAGAGATCGTCACGTTTCGCGTGGGCTCCATCATACTCAGTCCGGGGTTTGACGAATTTGATGCAGAGAGATTGACCCCTTACGGATATGGCCGTTTTGACAACGTGATCACCAGTATTCAGTTTGAGCGGATACTCAGTGCCTCAGGCCCATTCCAGGGGAATCTCCTGAGGCCATCCGATCGAAAGGCACCGAAGAAGGTGGCCTGGATTCAATGTGCAGGCTCCAGAGACATGAGCGGAGAAAGAGGGAATGAGTACTGCAGTTCGGTCTGCTGCATGTATGCGATCAAAGAGGCGGTCATTGCCAAGGAGCATCATCATGAGGTGGAACCCACGATCTTCTACATGGACATCCGGGCCCATGGAAAGGATTTCGACGTCTACTACGAAAGGGCCAGGAGAGAGTATGGGGTACGGTTCATCCGTTCGATGATCTCGCGAGTGGCGGAAAGGCCGAGGACAAAGAACTTGATCATCTCCTACGTCGATCCCGAAGGCCACCTGAAGGAGGAGGAGTTCGATCTCGTCGTCCTCTCGGTCGGTTTGACACCCTCCCAGGGCGCGAGAGATCTGGCTCAAAAGATGAACCTCCAGCTCGATCGCTATGGGTTCTGCAAGACCGACGAATTCTCCCCCCTCCAGACCAGCCAGCCCGGCATCTATGTCTGCGGCGCCTTTCAGGGACCCAAGGATATCCCCGAGACCGTGGCCCAGGCCAGTGCAGCCGTGGCCAGTGCGTCAAGCCTCCTCGCGGACGTCCGGGGGACGCTGGCGAAGAAGAAAGACTACCCTCCGGAAATCGATGCCCAGGGCCAGGAACCCCGCATCGGTGTCTTCGTCTGTCACTGCGGGATCAACATCGGAGGGGTGGTCAATGTCCCTGAAGTCAGGGAATATGCCAAAACCCTCAATGGCGTGGCCTATGTCGAGGAAAATCTCTACACCTGTTCCCAGGACACCCAGGAGAAGATAAAAAATGCGATCAAGGAGCACCGGCTGAACCGCGTGGTTGTCGCCTCCTGTTCACCGAGAACCCATGAGCCCCTCTTCCAGGAGACGATCCGCGAGAGCGGCCTGAACAAGTACCTCTTCGAGATGACCAACATCAGGGATCAGTGCTCCTGGGTCCACATGCATCAACCTGCCGAGGCCACGGAAAAAGCAAAAGAGCTCCTTCGGATGGCCGTTGCCAAGTCCCGCCTCTTGCAACCATTGAGGGAACCTGCTGTGGAGGTCATTAAAAAAGGGCTGGTCATCGGCGGCGGCCTCTCGGGAATGAGGGCGGCCCTGGGATTGGCCAGGCAGGGATTGGAGTGTGCCCTGATAGAAAGGGAGGCTGAACTGGGTGGAAACCTCCGCCACCTCTACTCCACCATCGATGGAAATGATCCGCAGGAGCTTCTCCGGGACACGGTGAAACAGGTCCTTGAGAATCCACATATTCAGGTCTTTACCAGGGCCGAGTTGAAGAATCTCAATGGCTATGTCGGCAATTTCAAATCGACCATTTCAACTAACGGTTCGGAGAAGGAATTTGAACACGGGGTGGTCATCGTTGCGGTCGGAGCAAAAGAGAGCGTTCCCACAGACTATCTCTATGGCCAGGACAGAAGGGTGATCACACAGAAAGAATTAGAGGAGAGGATCGCCCACCATTGGGATGAACTGAGTCGATCCCGGCACATCGTCATGATCCAGTGCGTCGGTTCGAGAACGGCCGAGCGTCCCAACTGCAGCCGGATCTGTTGCTCGGTCGCGGTCAAGAACGCCTTGAGGATCAAGGAGAAGAACCCGGAGGTCAGGGTGACGGTCCTCTATCGCGACATCCGGACCTATGGGCTGATGGAACGCTACTATGCTCAGGCCAGAAATCAGGGGATCGAATTCATCCAATATGACCTCGATTCGAAACCTGATCTGACCCTTGAAGAAGGCCTTCTCAAGTTAAAGGTCAGGGATGGAATTCTCGGTGAGGAAGTTACGATCCAGCCGGACCTTGTGGTGTTAGCGAGCGCCATCGTTCCCTATGAGAACGGGGCCCTGGCCAAGATGCTCAAGGTCCCCTTAACCGCGGATGGTTTCTTCCTCGAAGCCCATATGAAACTTCGGCCTGTCGATTTCGCCACGGACGGCATCTTCCTAACCGGCCTGGCCCACTTCCCGAAGACGATCAGCGAATCGATCTCTCAGGCCGATGCCGCTGTGGCGCGGGCCACGGCTGCGATTGCCAAGGGATATGTCAGCGTTCTCCCAACGATCTCAGAGGTGGATCAGACGAAGTGTGTGGGGTGCGGACTCTGCGAGTTGCTCTGCCCCTTCAGCGCCATTCGCGTGGTCGAAACCGAGAAGGGAAGCAAGGCGGAGACCATCGCCGCCTCCTGTAAGGGATGCGGGATCTGCAGTGCCAGTTGCACCCAGAGGGCAATCACCATTCACCATTTTTCAGATGACCAGCTGACCGCTCAAATCGAGGCCCTCACACCAGTAACCGAGAGGGAAGCAGCCTAAGGGAGGAAATTCGGGCGAAGCATCCCAAAGGGATCAATTTGAAACAATTTTAAATGACCAAAATTCAAAACCTTAATTTGTCTTGTTTGAAAAATTTGGGAATTTGGATTTAGGATTTGTTTCGAGTTTCGATATTCGGATTTCGGATTTTAGGAGTTGCAGGATGAGTTTCGAGCCCAAGATCTTATCCTTTTTGTGTAACTGGTGTGCCTATGCCGGCGCGGATTTAGCAGGGATTTCCCGGTTTCAGTACCCACCCAATACCCGGGTCATCCGGGTGATGTGTTCAGGCAGGGTTGATCCAGCCTTCATCCCGAAGGCATTCCTCGCGGGATACGATGGCGTCCTGGTCTTGGGATGCCATCCAGGAGATTGCCATTACTTAACCGGCAATCTTCAAGCCGAAAAGAAGATGGGCCTGACCCGAAAGCTCCTCGACATGGCGGGCATCGAATCGGAAAGGCTCCTTCTGGACTGGGTCTCCGCAGGCGAAGGCGAGCGTTTTTCCCAGGTCGTTCGACAATTCATCGAGAAGGTTCGCCACCTCGGCCCCTTCCCTCTCGATGGAGAGATGAGGGGGAAACTCCAGGCGGTGAAGGCCTCTCTCGAAGGAGAGAAGATTCGCTGGATGGTGGGCAAAGGCCCTGAACTGATGGAGAGGGAGAACGTCTACGGAGAGCTTCTCTCCAAAGAGCGACTGGGGGAGATGATCGAGACGACGATTCGCGACGAGTTGATCAAGAATCGCATCATCCAGCTGGTCGAAACCAGACCTCTATCTGCAACCGAGATCAGCGAAACCCTCCACCTGAAATTGAAGGAGACGCTGACCTATCTCGTCTCACTGGTCGGAGAAGGAAAGGTGGGGTTCGATCCCTCGGAGGAAGGTAAGATTCCGAGATATACACGAAACATATGAAAAGCTCGAAGCACGAAATCCGAAATTCGAAACAAATTCAAATGCCTCAAATCCAAAACCGTATTGTTTCGAAAATTTGAATTTCGGATTTGTCAATATAGCTCATAATGGTAGATAAGATGAAAGAAATTCAACCGATTGGTGCGGTCATGGTGGTCGGAGGCGGAATCGGTGGCATGCAGGCCTCCCTGGACCTGGCCGAATCCGGATTCTTTGTCTATCTGGTGGAGACCTCTCCCACCATTGGCGGGGTGATGGCACAGCTCGACAAGACCTTTCCGACCAACGACTGCTCCATGTGCATCATGTCACCCAAGCTGGTTGAGACCGGGAGACACCTCAATATCCGGATCATCTCAAATGCAGAGATCGAAGGGGTCGAAGGCGGACCTGGCCGATTTGCGGTCACGGTGAGTAAGAAACCGAGGTACATTCGCCTTGATCGATGCACAGGGTGCGGGGAGTGTGCCAAACACTGCCCGGTCAGTGCCATCGACACTTACAATGAAAGAATGAGTCGAAGGGCAGCGATCTACATCAAGTATCCCCAGGCCATTCCCAAAGTCTTTCTGATCGATCGGGAGCAATGCATTGGATGCGGACTCTGCGAAAGGGTCTGCCTGGCCAAGGCCGTCAATTATGCTGACAAACCGGATGTGGAGAAGATCGAGGTGGGATCGATCATCCTCGCCCCGGGCTACGAGGTCTTCGATGCCCGCCTGCGACAGGAATTCGGCTATGGTGCCTATCCCAATGTGGTATCGAGCATCGAGTTCGAAAGGCTTCTGAGCGCCACCGGCCCTCACCGCGGGCATCTCCTCCGTCCTTCGGATGGAACGATTCCCGAAAGAATCGCCTTCATCCAGTGCGTGGGCTCCAGAGATTCCAGTTGCGGAAACGATTACTGCTCCTCCATCTGCTGTATGTATGCCACAAAAGAGGCCATCATCGCCAAGGAACATGTCCACTTCGTAAAACCGACCATCTTCTACATGGACATCCGGGCTTATGGAAAGGGATTCGATGCATACTATGAAAGGGCCAAATCCGAGTATGGTGTCCGGTTCATCAAGTGCATGGTCTCCAGGGTCAGGGAGCAGTTGAAGACAAAGAATCTCCTGATCACCTATTTGAACGAAGAGGGAAGTTTTGTCGATGAGGAGTTCGAATTGGTCGTCCTCTCCGTCGGCATGGTCCCCTCCCCAAAAGCGGTGGAGATGGCAAGACGGATGGGCGTGGAGGTGGATGGCTACGGATTTGCGAGGACAAAACCCTTTGAACCAACCTCCACATCGAAACCGGGCATTTATGTGTGCGGCGCCTTTCAGGGGCCGAAGGACATTCCAGAAACTGTCACTCAGGCGAGCGGCGCGGTCGCCGATGCAACGGGAAGAATTGCTCCTGCCAGAGGGACGATGGCCGCAAAGAAGGAGTATCCTGTTGAATCCGATGTGGTCGGAGAAGAACCGAGGATCGGGGTCTTTGTCTGCCACTGCGGGATCAACATCGGCGGCGTGGTCAACGTTCCCGCAGTGAAGGAATATGCCCGCACCCTGAAGAACGTCGTCCATGTGGACGAAAACCTTTACACCTGCTCCACGGACACGCAGGAGAAGATAAAGAATGCGATCCAGGAGCACCACCTGAACCGCGTGATCGTTGCCTCCTGCTCACCCCGAACCCATGAACCGATGTTCAGAGAGACCGTGCGCGAGGCAGGCCTGAACAAATACCTCTTCGAAATGGCCAATATCCGTGACCAGTGCTCCTGGGTCCACATGCGTCAAAAAGAAGAAGCGACCGAAAAGGCCAAGGATCTGGTTCGTATGGCTGTGGCCAATGCCCGGCTGATTCGACCCCTTGGTGAGCTGGCCGCACCCGTGATTCAGAAAGGCCTGGTGATCGGAGGAGGGGTGGCAGGAATGACCGCTGCCCTCAAACTTGCAGAACAGGGCTATGAAGTCTTCCTCCTCGAAAAAGAGGCCCAGCTGGGCGGGAATTTGAGAAATTTATTTTACACCCTCGAGGGGGAAGATGTTCAGGCCTTTCTGAAAGATTTGATCGCCCGGGTGACAAACCATCCCCTGATTCATGTGATCACCAATGCATTGGTCGTCGATTTCAGTGGCTCGAAGGGAAATTTCACAACGGGGGTGATGGTGGCTCCCACCATGTACTATCGGAAGATCGAACATGGTATTGCAATCCTCGCCACAGGCGCAGAGGAGTGGAAACCTGACGAATACCTTTACGGTGAAGACAGCCGGATCCTGACCCAGCTTGAGCTGGAGGCCCGGATTGCCAATCAGCCGCATGAGATTTCGCGATCCCAGCGCGTGGTGATGATCCAGTGCGTCGGCTCAAGAAATGAAAAGAGGCCTTACTGTAGCCGAACCTGCTGCGCCACAGCGGTGAAGAATGCCCTTAAGATCAAACAACTGAATCCCGATGCCCAGATTACCGTTCTCTACCGCGATATGCGAACCTATGGCTTCCTGGAATCCTACTACGCCAAGGCCAGAAATGAAGGGATCATTTTTATCAAATACGAACCCGAAGAGAAGCCAGAGGTCAAAAAGGAGGGAGAAGTGCTTAGCGTCTCCTTTGTGGATCGAATCCTTAAGGAACGGATGGAGATAAAACCTGATCTTTTGATCCTATCAGCAGCGACCATCCCGAGGGAGAATGAAGAATTGGCCACCATGCTGAAAGTGCCTCGAACCGCAGAAGGCTTCTTCTTGGAAGCCCATATGAAGTTGCGGCCGGTCGACTTTGCCACGGATGGCCTCTACCTATCTGGAGCAGGCCACGGACCGAAATTGATCAGTGAGAGCATTGCTCAGGCAAGCGCAGCCGTTGCTCGCGCCTGCACCATCCTATCGAAAGAGAAGATGCTGGTCGGTGGGGTGGTGGCAGTGGTGGAGGGTGAGCGGTGTGCGGCGTGTTTGACCTGTGTGAGGGTTTGTCCTTACAGTGTGCCAGTGATCAATGCGAAGGGCGAGGCGGAGATCGATCTGGCCAAGTGCAAGGGTTGTGGCAGTTGTGTGGCGGAGTGTCCGGCCAGGGCGATTGAGCTGATGCACTTTCGGGA
>JACAEX010000106.1 GCA_013388635.1 Syntrophaceae bacterium
AAGGTGATCTGATCCTCCGCGTGTTTCAGGGCGTGCCGGATATTATTTCGATTGTCCAGCTGTTTCTCCTTGATTTTGCGTTTTACCACGTCGTCGAGAACCATCTCCCGGATAATGCCGCTATAGACTTCCACGGTCTTTGGGATTCTGTCTATGACCGGTACAAGGGAATCCCCCACGATCACTTTGACCCCTTCGGTCCGCTGCTTGAGGTAATTTTCTAAACTTTCTGCTGTAATCTCCCCATGGGCATAAGTGGCGACGACATTAGGATTGGAGGGTTTCTTCCCTTCTCTCCCGCATCCTATGAGAAAAAAAGCAACGATTACAGGCAATAAGCAAAGGCAATATGCTCGAAGCTTCTTCATTCCTGACCTCTTTGGTTAATCGAGAAACTTCCTCAGTTCGAACTGAGAATCTGAGAATTTAATGATTTTGTTGATCTTTAGGGTTCTTTTAGGTGTTTGGGAAAATTCGGATAAGCCAATTAAGGAGGCATGAAGAGGGATAGGACAACTTCTTGCTCACGTAAAATGATCGGCTCTGGGTGAGCAAATCCTGTCTGGGGTAAGATGAAAAGAGTTGATAACCCAGTACAGGTAATGACAAATAGATGGCTTAAGATGGAACAATTGATATGGCCAAGAAAACCGGTGTCTTGATGATTTGGAGACCATAAAGCCACGTGCAGAAAGCACATGCCGAAAATCGCCAACACCCAAATGAATAATAATGGATTCCTTTTCATAAAACCTACTTGTATTATTTAATTCAGAAGACGGAGAAAGTCAAGAAACTTTTCTCAAATTTTCTCAATTTGAAAGATACTAAATAAGGTGAGTTTATAAGGTCCTGAGCATCTCTTCAGCAAAATCTCTCAAGTCACTGTCACGAGCGGTCATCGCCAAAATATCCACCTTAGCTTTGAAACCCTGTTTTTCCATGGGTGTTCTATTTTCATAAAGGTCCTTCATAGCGATGACCGCTTGTAAGACCTTCTCAGTATCTGAGTAATCTCACAGGGGGCCGACATACCGATCCGCTGCGAGATATCCTCCCGATTCATCTCCGTGGATGCCCGCAAAAATGAGGATCGTGAGTCCGGCCTCTCTTCCAAAGAGCCGATAGACTTCTACCTCCTGATCCGAACCTTTAAAGAAAGCACTGACTTCAGGAAAAGCCTTCGCCTCTTCTTTCCGATTCAGAAAGTAAGAACTCCTAAAAGCATCCCCCAAGAAAAAGAGTACAATCAAGGCTAATAAGAGGAGGCATTTGACTTTTAAAGAGTGACCTCGCCAATGATTTCCCATTTTCCCTGTTTTTCCTTGAGGTATAGAATTTTCCGGCTGTAACTTTTGAAATTGTCTGAGCGGTAATCCTGATTCATTCTCACAACAGCAATCTGTCCTCCATCTTTCTGAGAAAGGAGAAAGCATTTGGGGTCCATTTGCAGTTGAATAAATTTTTTAGATTGATTGACCCGATATTTATATTCTTTAAATTTCTGATAGCTTTTCCCATCACTACTAACAAAATCTCGGCTGTAGAAGCTGAGGTACTTTGCTGAATCGCGGCTTTCCCAAGCCGTCTTCCAATCCTTCAGAAATTGAGATAGAAGTTGGAACACTCCCTGCTGCTCCTCTACAGGCTTATATTGGATCGTGTCTACAATCACCATGGGGGTATCGCCTATCTTAATGAACCTAATCAACTCTTTTAAGAACTCATCTTTGACAACGATACATCCTTCGGAAAAAGGGGGCCGTTCCAAGCGATCGGAGGAACCATGAAGCCAGATGCCGCTGCCTTTTTTCCCCTCCTTTTTGTCAAGAAAGTTGGGGTAATTGAGTACAAATGCGCCGTAACCATACTTTTCGGGTAGATCCTTTCCGGCCAGGAAGGAGGTTAAAAAATAGATGCCCTCAGGTGTTGCCAAATCTCCGGGTTCTTTCTTATCCACGTTATTGGACCCTACAATGCAAGGATAACTTTTGATTAACGAGAAGGCACCTTCTTCGGAACGATAAAGGTGGAGGATTTTGCTCTGCTTATCGCAAAGCAGGAAATAATCCTTATTTTTAATGTGAACAAAGGGGAGAAGAACCATTCCCAGGGGCGCTTTTATTTCTTGGGTCTCCTTTACTTCCTGAATTCCTTTACTCTCTTTTGGGAGTGGAGTTGGGACACCCTTCCTTTCCTTAAGGTAGAGAGTCAACATGAAAAGATTAGCACTGAAAGAGAGGAGAAATAAGATAAGAAAAATTCTATAAAACTTGCGGTAATTATTTTTCATTCTATCCTTCTAAAAATCAACCTTTCGGCTCTCTCAGAGTTGAACCCTGCCTGCGGCGGGCAGGCTGAGCGCGCTTTTATCCCTGATCTAAAGAGCAGGATTTGGGTGCAGTCGAAGGATCAAACCAAATCCTCCTTCCCCTGAGTAGAGGAGGTTGTTTCTGAAGTATGGACTACTTTTATGTGTACTAAAATTGTCCCCTTTTATAAAGCAGTAAACTCGAAGTTTTATCAATTTTAGGTCATGAGATTAACGAGAGAAATCACCTCTTGACTTTTCCAATTCCTTGGCCCGATTGCCTTACCTATCATTCTCCCCCTCTTATCGATAATGAAGGTACTTGGAATCCCTTTTACTTCAAAAAGATTGAGAGCCAAACCTTTTGGATCGAGTAAAACAGGAAAGGTATAATGATGTTTCTCAATAAATTCTTTTACTGCCTCCCCCTTTTTGTAATCCACAGAAATAGTCAAAAATATAAAATCTTTCTCTTTGAATTGTCGATGCAAGCCCTCTATTGAGGGCATTTCCTCCTTGCATGGACTGCACCAGGTTGCCCAGAAGTTAAGAAAAATGACCTTCCCTTTGAGATTTTTTAACTCCCATTTTTTTCCTTTTAAATCCTCAAGATAAAAATTGGGGGCTTTCTTGTTATCTTTGATTGGCTGAACTCCTATTTTAGTAAAAAGATCTTCTGTTTTATTCTCAAAAGAAAAGGAAAAGGCAGAAAAGATTAGAATACTAAAAAGAGAGAAAAAGAAAGCTTTTTTCCCCTTCGTTATTCCATATTCCATCAAATCTTTTACCATCCTATATTTGCCACCTGATCGCCTGAATTTCGTACGTTCCACCATCTATATAAACGAGGACCGATGACTATGCATACTAAAGCAATCGCACTTCCAGCCAAGATGTCAATAACATAATGGTATCTCAGATAGACTGTTGAGAGGATAAGGCCACAAACAATAGGAACAAAGACATAAAAGAGAAACCTCTCATATCGGTGCGCCAGGTATAAGACGATGAGGGCGATCTGCGTATGACCGCTGGGCATGACATCCCGTTTGTTATGCTCCAGGGCATTCAATCCATCTCTCACAAGATCGGTCAGAAAACTCCCCCCCAAAGGCATGGAATAGAGGTGAGCCAACGTATATCGAGGACCAACGGCCGGGAAAAGAATGTACCCGGTAAAAGAAACGTAATAGGCAAAGGTCAAAACGAACATTGACGCAGTGAATTCCGGTCTCCGGCCTTTCAAGTAAAGAGTGGCAATCAGGATCACGGGGAGGAAGTAATAACTACCATAAGCAAACGACATTAGATCCGTGAGCCAGGGAACCACCCATTTTTCCATCCAGACTGTGGGATGGGTTCCAAATATGGAGAAATCGATCTTGATCAACCAAACATCGATATCAGCCCAGAGATACTGGATCAGATCCCCCAGCGATTGGTAGATAAAGATGACGAAAATAATCGGAGAGAAATCGTGTAAGAAGGCACTCGCCTTTCCCATTATCTTCCGGTCAGAGAGCAGTTTCAATCCAAGAACAAGGGCTATGCATAGGGCGTAACGAGAAAGCAGGGAACGCCAGAGCGGAACCTGACCTCGGGAAAGGAGGGTCACGCCGATCAACCCGAAAAGGAAAAAAATAGTTAACCAATGAAAAGGAGCAATGCCCCTGGCACGTTCGAGATTCACCAAGGAATAACCTCACAGTTTGGCTTTATCATCGCCCTTCAGGCCATAATCTCCGTACGGCCCTGTGGTACCGGCTCAACCAGCCGGAAATAATGAAAACATTTTACAGGTTAGTGTTTCCCTGTCTCCGGAAATTTAGACTTAAAATTCTCGATCAACTTTCCAATGTCAAGGTCCTCTTTCATCTGTTCACTGAAGGAGAAATAGCAAACCCCCCAGAGCAATAGCAACTGCAAATAGTGGCTTTGAGTTCATCCCTTTCCTCCCTAAATAAGATTCATCATCAATATCCCTGCGAGGGTGAAGAAGAGCAAGGACGTCAAAAGCTTAATTGTTGATGTCCTCTTCTGAAGGAAGAAGGCCAATTGTTCTGAGGTTACTCCCCAGTAGACCACTCCAAAGATAGCCAGTAATGGAACAATAAACATCACATTGTAAGAAATAAGGTAAGATACGGCGCTTGCTCTTAACGAAGGAATATTCGTGACGAAGAGGATGGTCGGAAGATAGACCTGACCTGTGCAAGTGAACTCTAATATGGAAATGACAACTCCCGGCACGGCAGCAGCAAGAAGATAACGGATGTATCCTGTTTCCTTGTTAGTCATTAAATCGCCACTTCGTGTCCGAATGGCCCAATGAATTCGCTTCTTCAAAAAGTCTGGGAGTTGGAGTTTCATGTCAAAAGGCCGGCCCCGCTTCAGTTGCACATAATCGTAAAGACCGATGATTCCCAAAACGAGTGCAATAGTGATCGTAATCAGGTAGAGGATCTTGGAGAATAAGGGGAGAAAGGAGAGATGTTGAACAAAGGAGAGAATCCCGAAGCCGATGAGCAGATAGGTAAAAAAGACCGCTCCTGAAAAACCAGTGCCGACCCAGAGGATCTCTTTTCGTTTCCTACCCACCATGGTCAGGTAGGAGATAAAGAAGATCAAGGTAGCGAAGGCACAGGGATTCAATCCATCGATCAGACCGGCTGAAAGGACGGTGAGAATTCCCAGAGATTTGAAGCGACTGACCATTGAGTCTTCCGCCTTCTCCATTTCCCTGCTTTCCACCTTTAAGGGGGATGGCGCCTCCACCTGCTCGTATTTCTGAATCAAGGCCTCGATCCGCGATTCCGTAATCTCCCCTGGCAGAAGGGAATCTACACCGATAAAAATACTCGGTGCAGTCAAGCGCTTTTCTGCGGGGAGATTGAGCCGGTTTGAGAGTGTTTCATTCAATCGTTTCCCATCGGGAGTGTTAATGTCGATCTCTTTGATATTCAATCGTGGGTACTTTCTTGAAAAATACTTAAGCAGGTAATTTGCCCGATCACATTTGGGGCACCCCTTCTGATAAAAGTAAGCAAGATCAACTAAAAAGGTCTTCTCAGAGGGCTGGGTTGAGGAGGAAATTTCAATGGGAGGGAGAGGGAAACCACCTTCCAATTGATATTTCTGGATGAGGGGATCAAGTCTTTCCATGATCTCCTGTTCTCCAGCAAGGGTTTGGTCGCCGATGAATGCCACCGGGAAATCATCCCCTGTTCTGCCAAACTGTTTCTCAAGTTTGATAAGGGCCTCGTAATGGGTTGGGTTCGCAATATCAAAGGTTGTGACCTCAAGGGAAGGATAGATGGATTTGAGTATCGGAAGATAACCCCGAAGAATACCCTCACAGGATAAGCAGTCTTCGGTGTAGAATAAATAGACCTGAACAGGGGAGTGGACCTGGGTATTGCCATGGTTAGGCAATGTTAGAAAAAAAATGCAGAACAAGGTGGTAATTAGAGTTTTCATGGATCAGGCTTTCAGCTCCCCAAAAATGTGAGGCACAGAATATCCTCATGCCTTTGAACTTCAGCAAGGTAATGCATTACTGCTCACTTAAACTTCTTTTCACCGGCGCGGATTTCGAGATTTAATGAATTTTCCTCAGGAGGAATGACACAAATAAATTTATCGTTATAGGCACACGAAGGATTGTAGGCCATGTTGAAATCGATCGTCGTCTCGTATCCTGGAAAGAGAATCTCTGCATCCAAGTATCTTCCTCCCGGCTCGGTCGTTTTCCCATTGGTCTTATCCTTAAATGGAATAAATAGCATGTCACTCAGCATCGATTTATAAATTTGGAGAACATATTCTTTGTAATGCAATGTAAAACAGAACTGCCCGTATCGAATGTACCTCTTTTTCGTCCCTTTGTTCGTCAAAAATGTGGCGTAATATTCAGGGTTAAGTATGTCTAGGATGTATCGGTCAATCTTTCCTTTAAACCTGTAATTGAGTTCAATTGGATAGTAGCTCAGATGGTCGAACTTTAGTTTGTCCGACCATGTCAAGGGAGACCTCTGATGGGTCTTGAAAAACTCATCCCTTTCCTTTCTGAATTTCCTAATTTCCTTGTTAATCTCTGACTGTTCCATATCATCATTAGGTTGGTCGATTGCTATTAAGGGTTAAGCTGAAAGGAGTACAACAAGCGCCACCAAAGTAGCCCCTAATATCCCCTTTTTAGTTCTCTTCCGGTAATGTTTACCCTTTAACTCGGTGGCCATATTTCTTATCGACTAAATCGATGACTTGCTCCACCGTGAAACCTTCAGCCAATTTCTCGCGGATGAAATTCTTCTCTTCGACGGCTCCCCTTGGCATATCACAAGTGCAGGTCTCCAGCGGAAGCTCCCCACAGCCTCCACAAGCGCATTTGAAGTTCTTGGCCACGGCGATAACCTGTGCCTCATCCACCTTGATTGAGGATGTAGAGGTGCTTGCAGGTGGTGACATTTGGGAAGGCCTGATGCTTTTTAAGAAGGATACTCCTGTCTTGACAAGGAGGCCGAAAAGAAAAATCATTCCGATAACCAAGGCGATTGTTCCATAAGAGGGCCCGGGTGATCGTTTCTTCAGGTCTTCCTCAGTTGCCTTGATCATCTCCTCACCGCAGGCGACGCAAAAGAGGGCGTCTAATTCATTAAACTGCCCGCACCCTTTACATTTTCGCTGGGTTCCCTTCGTCAATTTAGGAGCCTCCGATAATCTTTCTCCGCATTCTACACAGAATATGGAATCACCGGGATTTTCTGCACCACACCGTACACACCGAAGACGAACCCCAAGTGATGTTCCACATTTTCTGCAGAATTTGGCCTGGTTCGGGTTTTCTGACCCACATTCGTTACACTTCATATCGGTTCTCCTCTTTACGATGCATAACTGTGAAGTCCGGAGAGAAGATAATTTACTCCCCAATAGGTGAAGACAACTGCTACAAATCCCACGATGGAGATATGGGCCATCCTTCGCCCCATCAGTCTCCCCGTATACCTCGCATGAAGGAGGATGGCATAAACGATCCATGTAATGAGGGACCAGGTCTCTTTCGGGTCCCAGCTCCAGTAGGTTCCCCAGGCATAATTGGCCCAGACCGCACCGGTAAGAACCCCCAAAGTGAATAGCAGAAAACCCACGACGATGGCCTTGTAGTTGAGATCCTCAAGAGTTTTTTGATTCGGCAACAGACTTTCTTGTGCTTGATTTTTCTTTTTGATGACGTAAAGATAGACAAGGGATACCCCAAAAGAGATGGCAAAGGCGGAATATCCAAGAAAGGAGGTGACCACATGGTAGAAGAGCCAGTCACTCTGCAGGGCTGGCATGAGGGGTCGTATGTCCGGGGAGAGTGAGAGAACAGCCACTCCCATGCACAAAAATCCTAATGGCATAATGAAGGCTCCAAGGCCTCTTGTGTGATAGAACCGCTCAAAAATGAGGTAAAGGCCAACGATGCCCCAGGCAAAGAAGACCATGGACTCGTACATGTTGGAGAGAGGGACATAACCTATTCCCAATTGATGGGATTCCACATAGCGAATCACCATGGCCGCCGTGTTGATCACGACGCCCAAAAGGGCAATCGAAGCCCCAACCTTTCCGAGACCTTCTTTTTTGATTCCGATGTAAAGGAAGTAGAAGATCGAGGAAAGAAGATATGTGAACATTGTCAATTGAAACAAGATAGGGTTAATCATTTTTTCCTCCTATTTCTTTTAATCTCTTGTCAGAAGACGATTTCCTCCGAAAGTGGAAGGAGAAGACAAGTCCAAGGACTAAGAAGCCAAATCCCGTCCATACGACCCAGACTCCTGGATCTTTTACCACTTGGAGTCCGGTGTAAGGTCTTCCTCCCAAATAATCTATAAATTTCACCCTGTAAGTATCATCCTTGGAACCATGGAAATCGGGGTATCTCAGAAAGGACCATCCCTGAAACGATAATTTTCCATTCCGGTAGATGTTCACCTGAACCGCAGGATTGTTCAATTGGTCTGACCGAGAGATAGGACGATTCCCCTCTCCTAGGCCAAAATCGGGGATGAAGGTGGCAAATTGAACCCTGTGCTCTGTCCCAGGTATTTGCTTTGTTTCGCCCTCTGCAATTTGAAGACGATAGCCTCTTGATCCGTTTCCTTTGGGGATGATCTCCA
>JACAEX010000043.1 GCA_013388635.1 Syntrophaceae bacterium
ATTAATGGTTTGCCTCGTAGTTCATACGCTGTGATTACAAAAGCACTATTTGGCTCTGGATCAGGAATATAAATTACCCTAAGATAACGTCCGTCTGATGTCTTTCCAATTGCAACTCGTGATCCCTCTCGACCCGGACGATCTTCTCCTGGGCTGGAAAGAACCTCCTCCACCTCTGTCTCCTCGACATCGTGTCCGTAGATATGAGGTAGTCCTGTCTCCGGATCGATGTAATAACGAATATTCAATTAAATTATACCACCTTTTCTCTTATCATTTTTTATGGGCTAACAATAATTACACTTCAATTTGTTATTTGTAAAAATCCTACACGTTCACGTGCTTTTTGTCAATGAGAATTCGAGAATGTTTAAGGCTTCTCGCATGATGTCTCCGCATTGAAACCGTTTAGTTATCATAACTGTGGGATTTCCTGAACTCGAATAATTTCTTAAAAGTGAAGTGTTATATTGCGTCTGGATAAATCCAAAAGACTATTATTTTTTGTGATTCATAAGTGACCCTTTCCACCTGAAACATTACGTTAACGAGGTCCATACGGATACTGAAGATTTCAGGAAGAAGTCATCACGGGACTTGACAACGTGGGTAAAGTCAAATCCTAACTTCCAAAATTTTTTGACTTTCCTTCATAAGGACCCATCCAGGTCGTCGGCGACTGGATTTTTGCAGGCTCGGCAGGTTTGGGCCCCTCTGAAAAGGGGGTTACCGCATGAAGGGCAGTGATAGCGCTCACATTCTGCCCGCGCCCATTCGATGCTGCCCCTCTCATCACCATGCTCCGCTACTTTTGTCCGCCAGAGTGGAATCGCTCTTTTCATTACTCTTATCCCAGTAGCAAACCTGAAATTGTCTATCATGCCACGTGGCCACTCTTGACATTGGTGACAGGAGTAGAACTCTCTCGATTTTACGCAATTTCTTATTTTACACGTCTCACAGAAACCATAGAGCTTCTTGGGCGGATCAGGCTGCATGCAGCCAAGGCATTCCGTCTCCTCTGGTTTTGTTCCGTAGAGCTTGCCCATGACCGCCTTGAATTTTTCATTGCCGTCCCTTGAGGCGATGTAAACGCCACAGGCCCCGCAATATAACCCGCAGGGGGCCATCAAACTCTTGTTTCTGATTTCCTCCTCAGGTCCACCCTTCCGTGCTCATATCTCCTCCTCATAGGACAAAGCAGTAGTTTTATCCTTTCACTCTCCGAAGATATTCAGAAGAAGCAAAGACCTCCGGGTTGACGATATTCGGTGGTCTCTTTCCCCTGAGCATCGCGATCGCATTCTTCACCGCAACCACTGCCATCTGGCCACGCGTATCCTCTGTGGCGCTTCCGATATGGGGGAGAAGAACCACATTCTCTAATTTCGACAGGCCGGGACTGAGTCTGGGCTCCCTCTCGTAGACGTCAAGTCCGGCCCCGGCAATCCTCCCTTTTTTGAGAGCCAGGACCAATGCCTTCTCATCCACCACAGGGCCGCGGGAGGTGTTGATGAGAATGGCAGTCGGTTTCATCAGACCCAGTTCCTTTGGCCCGATCAGGTGATGGGTCTGCTCGGTTAAAGGCGCATGAAGGCTGATAAAATCGCTCTCTCTTAAGAGATCCTCGAGCTGCCTATATTCCACTCCTCTGGTCTTCTCGATCACCTCCTTTGCATAAGGGTCATAGGCGATCACCTTCATCCTGAAGCCGCGACTTCTTCGCATCACAGCTCGGCCGATTCTGCCAAAGCCGACAATCCCAAGAACCTTTGGCTGGTTCGAGCCTCCAGGGCCGACGTCCAATCCCATAAAGGACTTTCCACCTGGCCCCTTCCATCGACCCGAAATCGTATAGAGGTGAGCCTGGGGAATCTTTCTCGCTGTGGCCATGAGCAGGGCCCAGGCTAAATCGGCTGTGGTCTCCGTGAGCACGCCCGGGGTGTTGGTCACCGGTATCCCAAGCTCGGTGGCCAGTGCCACATCGATATTGTCATATCCCACCCCGTAGTTCGCAATTCCCCGGAGATATGGATTGGCGATCATCGCCCTTCTCGGAACTGGCTGAGACCCTCTCGGAAGCAGCACATCAGCCTTCGCTGCAGCTCTGATCATCTCCTTGGGATCAGGAAGTTCACCCTTTGGCCCATGAAGAAAGGTGACTTCTGCCTTTGACCTGCTCAGCGCTTCCCTTCCGATTTTAGGCATCGCCCACGGAACAAGAATCCTCTGTAACATAATGGCTCCTTTCGATCAGTAATCGATCAAATTCTATCAGACCCGCCTCAGAAATTTCAATTTGAATTTAATAACACATCATTTAAAATGGAGAAACTTAAGAGAACCTCTAATAATTCGCAGTTCGTCACTCCCGCCCCGTATTAAGTACGGGGTAAACTCCGGCGGGAGTCCAGTTATGTCAAGAACTTATGGATTCCTGCTTTCGCAGGAATGACATTTTTAGAGGTAGCCTTAAGATTTGAGTCAATCAAATCTCGGGGGACGCAAATGTTAAATCGAATCCTGGCCATCGATGTTGGAACGCAATCGCTTCGGGCCTGCCTCCTCGATCGTAATCTGGTCACGCTCGAAAGAGAACAGGTCTCCTATACCCCGCAGGCAAGAGGAAAAAATTTTGTTGAGATCGAGGCCGGAGTTCTTTGGAACGCCTTTGTCGAGGCCTGTCGACAATTGAGGATGGCAAAGGAGGCTCAAGCCATCTCCTTCTCAACCCTCTGCCCCTCCCTTCTGCCAATGGACGGGGATGGAAATCCTCTCTGGCCGATCATTCTCCATCTGGACAGGAGGAGCCATCGACAGGCCCTCTGGGCATTGGAACAGGTCGGTGAAGAGAGATTCCTCAGGATCTCGGGAAATCTCCCTATCCCAGGAGGAATCTCCCTGACGAGCCTCCTCTGGATCAGGGAAAATCAGCCCTCCATCTATAATCGAAAGGATACGATCTTTGGACATGCAGTCACATTCTTTATGAGGCGTCTGACCGGACGGTTTCTCATTGACCCTTCCAATGCCTCGTTTACAGGGATCTATGACACGGTCGGATACACCGATTGGGATGATGGCCTGCTCAGAGACCTTAAGATCCCGAGAGAGAAACTTCCGCAGGTGGTGAGGTCCCTGACCGTGGTCGGCGATCTCGATAAGACAGTGGCCACCTCGATCGGCGTCCCTGCTGGAATCCCGGTTGTCATCGGCGCGAATGATACGACGTGTGCGGCTGTGGGAGCTGGCGTGACAGAGCCTGGAAGGCTGATGAATACAACCGGAACCACCGAGATCATGGTCTTATGCCTCGACCAACCCCTTGCAGGAAAAAATCATCTCTTGAGGACGCATGCCTATCCGAATCGCTGGTTGGCGATGAGAATTGTGGGTGCTGGCGGTGGTTCTGTGGAATGGTTCAGAAGGAATTTCTGCCAGGAGATGACCAGGGAATTTTTTTATAACGAATATCTGTCCAGTGTCTTATCTGGCTCTGCTCGGCCTGAAGTCCGCTTCCATCCCTATCTGACCGGAGATCGCCACCGAATCAGACAGAAAAGGGCATCCTTCACCCAGATCTCTTTAAGTGCCACGAGGGAAGATTTTTTGCTGGCGTTGCTCTACGGAATCGTCTCTTTTCAATCGGGGATACTAAGAGAGTGGCAGAAGAAGGTTCCTTTGGATCACCATATCTACCATGTGGGCGGCGGAGCCAGCGAGGCTTATACAAAGTACAAGCAGAAACTCTTGAAGAATTTTCAATTCATCCCGTTGGGTGAAACAGCTATCAAGGGCGCAGCCCAGCTCGGATTCGAGGCCCTGGCTGGACGGTGAAATTAGTACTTGACAGGTTTTTTAAATCTATTATAATAAGAAACGCTGTTCCGGAGTGTGAAATAATCCGAGGCTTGGGATGGCCGAAACCAGACCGAATAACCTTGTCCAGACGATCGAAAGGGCCTCTCTGATTCTTGACTCCCTGGGCCAGAATCCCCAAGGGATTAGCGTCCGGGATCTATCAAAAAAGATTAATCTTCCAAAGGGAACGACCCACCGTCTCCTCTCCTCCCTCGCCTATCTCGGATATGTCCGCCAGGATTTGAAGACACGGAACTACTTCTTGGGTCTCAAACTGGTGGAGCTGGGCAACCTCCTCCTCAGCCAGCTCGACCTCCGAAAAGAGGCTGAACCCTTCTTAAAAGAGCTTGCAGAAAAGACGAAAGAGACCGTCCATATGGTCGTCCTCGATCGAAATGAGATCGTTTACATTGAGAAGGTGGAAACCGATCAGAACCCAAGCGGTCTGAAGATGGCATCCAGGGTGGGCTCGCGAAACCCTGCCCATAGTTGTGCGGTGGGAAAGGTTTTGTTGGCCCATCTCTCAGAAGAGGAATTAAATCACCTCATAGAAGAAAAGGGCCTTCCAAAAAGGACTGAGAATACGATCACTGATCTCGCCCAGTTAAAAAGTCATTTAAAGATCGTTCGCTCCCAGGGATACGGGGTCGACGACGAGGAGAATGAGAAGGGGATTCGGTGCATTGCCGCCCCCATTTATAATCAGGCAGGCAAAGCGGTGGCAGCCCTCAGCATCTCCGGTCCTGCTTTTCGTCTCACAAAAAAACTGATCCAGGAAACTTTGAAGAAGGATGTGATGGAGACCGCACTGAAGATCTCTAAGAGATTGGGCTTTCGAGAGGTAAAATAATACCCTCGGCATAAGAAGTTATAAGTTCATCGTTCATTGTCCATAGTTCATCGTTCATGGTTTAGATAGAGTTTTGAATCAGGAGCAGGTTTGATGAGGCTCAAGAACAGAGTGGCGATCGTCACAGGTGCGGCAAGGGGGATCGGAAAGGCGATTGCCCTGGCCTTTGTCAGAGAGGGAGCAAAGGTTGCCCTGGTCGATGTGGACCAGGGAAGACTGGACATTCTCAAAGATGAGATCAAGAAGAGGAGTGGCGAGGCGATCGCGATCTCCTGTGACATCACCAAAAGCGCTGATGTCAGGGACATGGTCAAACAAACCTATGGGACATTCGGTCGGGTCGACATTCTGGTCAATAATGCAGGGATTATTAGAAGGGGGACGATTGAGACCGTTACAGAGGAGGATTGGGACCAGGTGATCGCGGTCAATCTCAAAGGGACCTTCAACTGCTGCAAGGCAGTGGTGGAGTTCATGAAACCGCAGGGCTACGGAAAGATTGTGAATATCTCATCGATTGCAGGAAAGATGGGAGACATCACCTCTGCTCCAGGATATGGCCCCTCAAAGGCCGGAGTGGATGCCCTGACCAAAACCCTGGCCAGACAACTGGCTCCGTACGGGATCAATGTCAATGCGGTATCCCCTCACGCCATTGAAACGGAGATGAGTGCCCAGTGGTCAGAAGAGAGAAGGAGAGAAATCATTGCATCGATCCCTCTGGGCCGGCTTGGAAGGCCGGAGGATGTAGCAGAGGCTGTCCTCTTTCTGGCCTCGGATGAGGCGTCCTTCATCACCGGTGAGATACTCGATGTCAATGGCGGAGCGTTGATGGACTGATTGTAAGGAGAATGAACCATGGACCATGAACGATGAGCCAAAAAATAAGAAAACAAAAATTGCTGAGACTTTTGGTCTTTGTTCATGGTTCATTGTTTATGGTTCATTGTTACTTAGGAGAAAACAGTGAAACGGGATGAAATCATAGTGGGGATTGTGATCTTCATTTTCGGAGGGATCACTGCCGCAGTTTCTCTCAGGATGCCCATCGGAACATTCCGGATGCCAGGAACCGGTATGTTTCCTCTACTGTTAGGAATACTCCTCATGATCCTGTCAGGCATCCTGGTCCTAAGACTTTTTTTTCAGGGCAGGCAAATTCGGGTGAAATCGGAACCCTCTGGTGAATCCCTCGGTTCTCCGGTACAACTGATCCTTTTTCTTGGGACCATGGTCTTTATCACTCTTTTCTTCAACCAGTTAGGATATCCACTCTCGTCATTTCTCCTGATGGTGGCGCTTTTGAGAATTCTCGGGGTCAAAAGGTGGACATTGAACCTGCCCCTATCTTTTGTTACAGCAGTGGTTTCCTACTTCGTATTTGTCCAGTGGCTCCAAATCCCTCTTCCCAAGGGGTGGATTGGATTATAAAAAAACAAGGTTAAGATTACACGAATCACCATTCACCCTGGAAGGATAGACGAATGTTTGAATCGCTTCAGCATCTGGCTAACGGCTTTGGAATCGCAGGAACGATCCACAACCTTTTTTATTGCCTGATCGGTTGCATCGTCGGAACGCTGATCGGTGTTCTCCCCGGGATCGGACCGATCGCGGGGATCGCCCTTCTCATCCCTGCCACCTTTAGCCTCAATGCCACCTCTGCGATCATCATGCTCGCTGGGATCTACTATGGAGCGATGTACGGAGGCTCAACGACCTCCATCCTCCTCAATGTCCCTGGAGAGACCGCCTCGGTCATCACCTGCATCGATGGTTACCAGATGGCCCAGAAGGGAAGAGCTGGCCCTGCCCTGGCCATCGTTTCCATTGGATCCTTCATCGCAGGAACGATCGGAATATTCGGGCTCGTCTTTCTGGCCCCGCCTCTGGCCGAGGCCGCACTGGCCTTCGGCCCTCCTGAATACTTCTCCTTGATGGTCTTCGGGTTCATCGTCCTGAGCAATGTAACAGGGAAATCCCTTATTAAATCGCTGATGATGGCGATCGTGGGGTTGATCATCGGGACGATCGGACTCGATCCGGTCACCGGAAATGAACGATTCACGTTCGGCTCCATCTCTCTTCTGAGCGGGATCGAATTTGTTGCCGTGGCCATTGGACTCTTCGGCATCGGAGAAGTCTTGACCAATGTCAATCAACCCTCCGAGCTACTGGATCAAGGAGTGATCATGCCCCGTCTGAGGGAACTCTATCCCTCTCTTCAGGATTTAAAGAAATCGATTGGTGCGATCTTGAGGGGTACAGGACTTGGGTTTGGCGTGGGTCTGGTCCCTGGACCAGCGCCGGTCATTGCAACCTATTCTTCCTATATGATCGAGAGAAAAATCTCCAAACACCCGGAAGAGTTTGGAAAGGGAGCCATTGAGGGAGTGGCCGGACCGGAATCTGCGAACAACTCTGCCTGCCAGTCAGCCTTCATCCCTCTTTTCGTTCTCGGAATTCCGTTCGGCCCGGTAACAGCCATCATTCTTGGCGCCCTTCTCATTCATGGGGTCAACCCAGGTCCCATGATGATCGGACAGCATCCAGAACTCTTCTGGGGTGTGATCGCCAGCATGTATATTGGAAACTTCATTCTCCTCATCCTCAATCTCCCTTTGGTCCCTCTCTTCGCCAACATTTTAAGAATCCCCAAGAGGATCCTTTTACCCCTGGTCATCCTCTTTTGCATCACAGGGCAGTACACCGTGAATAATTCCGTTTTCGACATCTGGATGATGCTTATCTTCGGTGTGATGGGATTTTTGATGAGGAAATGGGCTTACGAGGGTGCACCGCTTCTATTGGCTTTGGTCCTCGGGCCGAAACTTGAGGTCGCCTTCCGGCAGTCGTTGATGATCTCCCATGGCAATTTTGGAATTTTCGTCGATCGACCTGTATCCATGGCCTTTCTGCTTGCAACCGTCATCTTTCTTCTGCTTCCAGTATTTAAAATCATCGTCAAATCATTAAAGAAAGGGGGGACTTAGAAGTTCAAAGTTCAGTGTTCAATGTTCATGGTTCATAGTCCATCGTTAAACGTTTTAAGTTAGAAAGGAGGGATTTAGAAGGTCAAAGGTCAGAGGTTAAACGTTAAAGGTCAAAGTTCATAGTTCGAAAGGAGGTAGGGTCATGTTGAGGAAAGTCATTGTTGGGCTATTAGTCAGTTTGGTTTTCTTAATTGGCGTGCCACTTCAGGCAGCGGAATTTCCGACGAAGGAGGTACAGGTGATCATCCCCTGGGCACCAGGAGGGGCAACAGATCTGATCTTCCGAGCGCTGGCTGCAACCACAGGAAAATACTTAGGGAAGGCTGTCGTCATTATCAACCGGCCAGGTGCAGGAGGTGCAGTGGGATATACCGAAGGCATGAGAGCAGCACCCGATGGATATACCCTCACCTCAGCGGTCACCCCCCTGACCATCCTGCCCCATCAGGTGACCACTGCCTTCACCTACAAAAACTTCGATGCGGTGATCAATGTCGTAAGCGATCCATCGATGTTTCTGGTGAGGTCTGACTCACAATGGAAGACCCTGAAAGAATTTGTCGACTATGCCAAGAAGAATCCGGGCATGATCACAGTGGGGAATTCAGGCGCAGGAGGAGGAGTTCATCTCGTGGCCCTCGCCTTTGAGAAAGCAGCCGGTGTGAAGTTCAACCATATCCCATTCTCTGGCGGAGGTCCATCGGTCACCGCCCTTCTCGGAGGCCATATCCATGCTGTCTCAGTGTCACCGCCCGAAGGGATCGAGCATGTCAAGTCAGGGAGGTTGAAGATCATGGCCCTCTTTGCAGAAAAGAGGTTTGAACTCTTTCCTGACGTTCCGACCGTAAGGGAACAGGGCATCAATTTTGTCATGGGCATGTGGCGCGGATTGATTGCGCCCAAGGGCACTCCGCCCGATGTGATCAAAAAACTTCACGATGCCTTCAAACAGGGAATGGATGATCCGGTCTTCAGAAAGAATGCAAGAGATATGTCGGTCAATCTCCATTACCTCGGCCCGGAGGCCTTTGAAAAACTGATGGCCCATGATCACGAATTCTTTGGTCAGTTGGTCAAGGAGATCAAAAAGTAGTAAAAAGAAAGGAGGGTAATAATGATGAAGGCTATTCGATTCGGTTTTATTCTCTCAATGATTGCGTTGGTCTGCTTTCTCTTCGGTTGTGCACAAATCACACCCACGGCCAAACCCGCTGCGCCCGAGAAGAAGACGACCATCCGTATCGCCAGCCCATTTAAAGGAGGGATTGTCGTTGAGGCAGCGGAAAAGTTCAAGGAGCTGGTTGAGAAGGGAAGTGGCGGCCGGTTCGAGGTGAAGATCGACGCTGGCACCAAGGCGGAAATTGATATCAACAAGATGAACCGAAACGGCGAGATCGAAATGCAGTCGAACGGAACGGCTTTTCTCGAATACTACGCACCGCCGTACTATTTCTTCACCGGTCCCTACGTGATGAAGGACTTTGATCACTACATGCGCGCCTGGAACGGTAAGCTCGGCCAGCAGGCCCGGGCCCAGCTGGAGAAGAACGACCTGAAGTACCTGGCGACCATCTACCGGGGACTGCGGCAGACGACCGCGAAGAAACCCCTCTACACGCCCGCTGATGTGTATAACCTGAAGCTCCGGCTGCCGCCCATTCCAAGCTGGATGGCCGTCTGGAAGGCGATCGGTGCTGACCCGGTTGGCGTGCCCTTGCCCGAACTCTATAATTTACTTAAGACGGGAAAGGCCGAGGCCTCCGAGGGCGACCTGCCACAGATCCAATCCTTCAAGCTTTACGAGGTCCAGAACTATTTGATCATTACCAATCACCTGGTCCAGACCGCAGGGATCCTGATCCACAAGCCCTTCTTCGACAAACTGTCCAAGGCGGACCAGGATCTCTTTGTCAAGGCCGGCAAGGAGACAGAGGAGTGGGCCAATAACAAGATCAAGACCGGTGAGGCGGCCATCTTGGTGGATCTCCAGCGAAAGGGCATGCAGGTGATAATCCCTGACGCCGCATCCTTCCGGGAGAAGGCCAAGGACGCTGTCAACGAGCTATTCAAGACCCAGTGGACGGTCACCACGTGGGCAGAGGTGCTGGCTCAGTAGGTTATGTTAAGAATAGATGGCTAAAGTGAATCTCCCTCCTTCCCACATCCCCCCTGCGACAGGGAGGGGGGAAGGGGGGATTTTTTTTGGATAGAAGGTTTATCATTTCGTTTAAGATTCTATCTCTAAATTTTCGCTATTCAGAACAAGGAGAGAAAATGGGAACCGCGGATGAGATCAAAGAGAAGGAGAGACGTGTGAGGGAATTGCTTAGAGAGAAGGGGCTCAGGGCTCTCCTTCTTAAACGGCACGCAAACTTCTCCTGGATGACGGGTGGTGGCCTCAACATCGTGGGGATTGCTACGGAGATGGGATCCACCTCTCTTCTCATCACAGAGGACTCAAAATTTCTCATCTCGAACAATATCGAGGTCTCGAGGATGGTCGATGAGGAAGGGCTGGGAAAGCAGGGATACGGGGTGAAGACCTTTCCCTGGTACGAAGACCAGGAGGCTTCCATGGTGGGGGAGCTGGTCGGGAAGGATCCCTTTGGAAGCGATGTTCCGTTCCCGAATGCGACCGTGGTCGCAGAGGATGTGGCCAGGCTCCGTTACTCTTTAACCCCGGAGGAGCAGGAGCGGTATCGCTGGCTGGGGGAAAGGGTCTCCCTGGCTCTTGAAAGGACAATGATCGCAGCCAGGCCAGGAGAGAAGGAGTCTGAAGTGATCGGAAGGCTCTGTCATGAGCTTTGGAGGGATCGGATTGACACCGTCACGTTAATGGGGGCTGCAGACGATCGGATCTCCAATTTTCGCCATCCCATTCCTTCAGAAAAGAGGGTCGAAAAATATCTGATGGTCTCTGTCTGCGCTCGAAAGTGGGGGCTGATCGTCTCGCTCACCCGATTCGTCCACTTTGGGAAGGTGTTAGAAGAGTTGAGAGAGAAGTACGAGGCCAATGTCTTCATCGACTGCACCTTCATGGCCCACACCCGGCCAGGAGTTTTGGCGAGGGAGGTGCTTCAGAAGGGGATCGATGCCTATCACCAAAAGGGATACCCGGAGGAGTGGAAACTTCACCACCAGGGAGGTGCGATCGGCTACACGGGAAGAGATTATCGGGTCAATCTCAAGACACCCGATCTCATCCAAGAGAATCAGGCCTTCACCTGGAACCCCTCCCTTACCGGAACGAAATCAGAGGATACCATCCTCGCCACCTCAAAGGGTCCTGAAATGATCACCAGACCCATCCTCTATCCAACCTTTTCCTTGAGAGTGGAAGGGATCTCCTTCATTCGACCCGCGATCTTAGAGAAGAAAGGAGACGGTTCATAATTCGCAGTTCGGAGTGATGAGTTGGAAGTTAATAAATTTAGAGCCCAAAATCAAAAACGAATAAAGGAGGGATGAATAATGAAAAAAGTTAGCTCAATTCTTACTTTAATATTTTTATTTACTATTTTTGCTTCGTCTGCCTTTGCGGCAAAGGTGACGCTGCGCTATGGTCATGCCAATGCGGTAACCTACCCCTATCATATCGCAGGGGTTGCCTTTGCTAAGGCAGTGGAGGAAAAGTCGAAGGGGACATTGGAAGTTAAAATCTTTCCTTTGGGACAACTTGGAGGAGAGAGAGACATTACAGAGGGGCTTCAACTAGGGACCATCGATCTTCAGGGAACCTCTCTCGGAGTAACCGGAACGTTCATCAAAGTTCTCAATATTTATAATCTCCCATTCATCTTCAAAGGCCCGGAGCACTTCATGAAGGTTACCCATGGACCACTGGGAGAATGGGTTCTGAAAGAGGTGATCAAAGAAGGCGAAAGAGTCAATCTGAAACCCCTCTCCATCGCTGGACCCGCATTTAGAGTGCCAATGAACAATATCAGACCAATCACCAAGCTCGAGGACTTCAAAGGGCTTAAGATTCGGACGATGGAAGTCCCTCTTCACAAAGACGCCTATAAGGCCCTGGGAGCAAGTCCTGTTCCGCTGCCTTTTGGTGAACTCTATACAGCCCTAAAGACAGGCGTGGTGGATGGAAATGAAAATGGACCAGCCACGCTGGAAGCCATGAAGTTTTACGAAGTCCAGAAATATGTCACCTATCTGCCCATCCTTTCGAACGGTGGTGCCTTCCTGATGAGCCTCAAGACCTTCAATAAGCTCTCTCCGGAACACCAGAAAGTGATTGTGGAAAGCATCCCCGCATGGACCAAAGCAATGGATGAGGAATGCTTGAGGCAGGACAAAGAGGCTCTGGCCAAGATGGAGGCTAAGGGAACAAGAATCAATTATATTAAGGATCTCAAACCTTACATTGATGCCACCGCCTCTGTTCGGGCCGAGGCAACAAAGGCCTGGCCGAAGGAATGGGTGGATGTGGTTGAGAGGATATTGAAGTTGGATTGATTTGCCGTGCAACGGCACAAGAATCTGGAGGGAGGCGGAACGGTGTCTGTCAGCCGCCTCCTGATTTTCATTTTTCAGGAGAAGAGGATGTCCTACTTGGTTCATCGACTCAACCGTGTCGGAAATCTTTTGGAAAGGATTCTTTCAGTATTGGTTGGGGTTGCTCTTGCAGGATTTGCTGCCACTGTGATTTTGGAAGTCTTCTGTCGCTATTTCCTGGGGTTTTCCCTCTACTGGTCCAATGAGTTGGCCACTTACCTCTTTATCTACCTCGTCTTCTTCGGTGGAAGCGTGGCCCTCAAGAGGGGAGAGCTCATGAATGTGGCCTTCGTCAAAGACCGCCTTTCCCCAAAATGGCAGAACGGAGCAACTCTTTTAATGTTCCTGATCATGATGACCTTTTCCTTGATGGCCTCGGCTTTCTCCACCGTCCTGATTCAGACGAGCATCAAGACAAAGACAGTGAGTCCGGCCATGCTCATCCCCATGGCTATCGTCTATCTCCCAATCTTTTTCGGCTTCGGATTCTTGGCCTTCTTCTCATTGGTCGGATTCGTCAATACATTTGTCCACGGATCCCTTAAGGAGAGATAGAGATGCTCATCGTTCTCATCTTCATCCTCTTGTTAATGATCGGGGTCCCTATCGTATTCGTTCTGGGTGTCAGCGGGGCGGCATCGATTCTTCAAGCGGGCCTCCCGCTGGTTCTACTTCCCCAGAGGATGTTTGTGGGTCTCAACTCCTTCCTTCTGATCTCGGTTCCGCTCTTTATCTTGGCAGGAAATCTGATGAACACCTGTGGGATCACTCCGCGAATCGTCAATTTCTCCAACATGCTTGTTGGAAGGATCAGAGGTGGCCTGAGCTATGTGACATTGGTCGCTATGGATTTTTCTTCAGGCATAACAGGAGCTGGATCGGCGGATACCTCAGCGATCGGGTCTGTGATGATCCCCGCAATGGTAAAGGAGGGATATACGCCCGAGTATGCAGCAGGGCTGACGGCTGTTGGGGCCACCGTGGGACCGATCATCCCTCCCAGCATTGCGTTCATCATTTACGGAGCCATGACAGAGGTCTCCATTGCCGACCTTTTCCTCGCGGGCTTCGTTCCAGGATTTATGTTCACACTGGCTCTGATGGCGGTTGCTCGATATTATGCAATCAAACAGAACCATCCCGTCCGAATTGTCAGAGTCACCTGGAAAGAATTCTTTAGGGCGATGGTGGACGCCTTCCCTGCTCTTTCAATGCCTCTTTTAGTTCTTGGAGGTATTCTCACCGGGGTCTTCACTCCCACAGAGGCGGCTGCGGCTGGGGTTTTTTATTCCTTGGTCATCGGGATATTCGTCTACAGGGAATTGAAACTCAAACAGCTATGGCCCATCCTAAAGGAAACAGGGATTATGTCAGGAGGGATCATGCTGATCGTGGCCAACGCCTCCCTCTTCTCATGGATCATAGCTGCTGAAGGGATTCCTCAGAAGGTGGCTGACGGAATCGGCTACCTCACCCAGAATCCCTATATGGTTCTTTTCTGGATCAATCTCTTTCTTCTCTTTTTAGGATGTATTATGGAAACCCTCGCCGCCATCATCATCACGGTACCCGTTCTGCTCCCCCTCGTTAAATCGCTTGGGATTGACCCTCTCCACTTCGGGGTAGTGATGGTGGTCAATCTCAGCATAGGCTTGGCTACCCCTCCTGTAGGGGTAAATCTCTTCGTTGCTTCAGCCATTGCCAAGATCCCTTTGGAGAAGATCAGCAGGGCCATCTGGTTTTTCCTTCTTGCTCTATTGATCCCGTTAGCATTAATTACTTATATACCCCAGATTAGCCTCTGGGTGCCCAAGCTCTTTCTGAAATAGGATAGTTTTCCACGCCATCCACCTCCCGTTGAGGGAGGGGATGGGGTAAGAGGTTCAAAAAAGACTTATCGGAGTAGAAAAAGGTCATGAATCGAAGGATTCGGCTTGGAGTGATTGGCTGTGGAAGAATAGCTCAGGCCCATCTTTCGGCCATTGAGAATTTAAAAGCTGAAGCGGAACTCATCGCTGTTGCGGACTCCGATGAGAAAAGGGCAAAGGAGGCCAAGGAGCGCTTCGGGGCAAAAACGTTCACCCCTCGTTTCGAAGAGGTTCTTCATCTCCCTGAGATCGAGGCAGTCGTCATCGCCCTGCCCAACCATCTTCACCATTCCGTAACACTGGAGGCCGCTCAGGCGAAGAAACATATCCTGGTCGAGAAACCAATGGCCCTCAATTTAAGCCAGGCAAAGGAGATGGTGGAGGCAGCCAAAGGAAATGGAGTCACCCTGATGGTAGGCCAGAGCAGAAGATTTTCTGATGCGGTCTTTGAGCTTCAGAGGCGTCTTCCTGAAATTGGGAATCTCTTCCGAGTCCAGATCTCCTTCCTGGTCTCTTTTCCCTCTCCACCTGCCACGTGGTGGAAAAGATCAGAGGAGGCGGGAGGGCTTGTCATTCTGCTCCAAGGAAGCCATTCCATCGATTCCATTTTGACCTGGATCGGAAAGGTCCCCAGTCATGTCTGCGCATTCTCTTCGAAACAGAACCGGCAATGGGAAGGAGAGGACGAAGCAGATATCCTTCTCGCATTTGATCAGGGTGAGCTGGCATCGGTTCACCTTTCGCTTAGCACCTCTCCGGAGATCCATGAGGCCATTCTGGTTGGAACGAGGGGAGTGATGAAATTAACCGAGTATTCGACCGGAAGACCATTTGGATTTGGTCATCATCTCGATCTAAATGGAAAGAGAATCTACTCAGGTGATCAGGTTCCACCCCATTACAGCCTTCAGCTCAGGGAGTTTATCAAAGCGCTCCGAAGCGGTCAGCCCCCTATCGCCTCTGGAGAAGAGGTGTTAAAGACCATGTTGGTCCTGGACGCTGCGAGATTGTCTGATCAGGAAAGAAGGATCGTCCATATCAAAGGAGGTGTTTTAAGATGATCGAAAGGCATGTGACGTTTAATGTCATCCCTGGTAAGGAGAAGGATTTTGAGAAACTCTTTAAAGAGGAGTACAGTGTGGCGATGTCGAAACAGCCTGGTTTCGTCTCGGTGACCCTCCTCAAGGAGCATGAAAAGGAGGCGGTCTATCAGATGGTCATCCGATTTCAGTCCCTTGAGACCGCAGCAGCCTGGAGGGACTCGGCCGACCATAAGGCCCTCTCTCCCAAGATCAAGGCCCTCTATAAAGAGAGCACGGTTCAGGTCTATGAGGTGATCGGCCAGAGGTAGAGCGTTCGCCATCGTGCAGAGGTCTGCTTTGACAGGATCGATCCGAGTATGATAAGGATCGATCGGTAGATCTACCAAACCCAATGAAAGGAGGAGGGAGGATTATGGGAAGAAAAATTTTTGTGACGGCATTGGTGATGGCGATCGTTTCTCTCTGCTGGGGTCTCACCCAGGCCCAGGAATGGAAACCGACGAAACCGATCCGAATCATTGTCCCCTGGGGCGCAGGCGGTTCTACGGATCAGGCGGTCCGCTCGATCGTGGCCGACCTTGAGGAAGCCCTGGGACAGAAGGTGGTCGTGGTCAACCAACCCGGAGGAGGTGGAGCGATTGGAACGAAGAGTGTCCTGGACGCACCCTGCGACGGGTACACCTGGGCCTCTGGTGCGGTGAAAGACCTCGGCATCTACATCATCACTGGAACCTTGAACACAAAGGTTCAAGACTGGCACATCTATCTCAACAGTGCAAATGCCACCCTTGTCTCTGTGAACCCAAATGCTCCGATCAAGGACTTCGCTGAATTTCTCGATCTCATGAAGAAGGACCCAAAAAAGATATCGGTCGGAATCGCCGGCATCCCCTCAGCCGGACACTCGGCCATCGAGGCGATCAAGCGTGCCAATGGCGGTGACTACAAACTCGTCAGCTATGACGGAGGTGCTCCTGCTGTGATTGCCACGGTGGCAGGTGAAACCATGGCTACGACCCAGCTTCTCAGCGAGCAGATTGAGATGATTCGAGGCAAGAAACTGCGGCCTCTGGCCGCGCTGGCCCCGGACGACCTGATCATCGAGGGCTTTGGCACCGTGCCCTCTGCGACCAGGTGGCTTCCCAAGGTCGCAGCCGATCCCATCTATTTTGGAATCTGGATACCCAAATGCGCTCCAAAGGAGGTCGTCGAGACGATGAACAGGGTGTGGCGGGAGAAAGTGGCCAACTCAAAATCTCTAAAAGAGTTCGCCAGACTTCGTGGCCAGATCGTGGCGCCCTATTACGGGGAGGAGGCCTTTAAAAAGGCATGGCCAACCATTGTGAACGCAGCATGGGGACTCTATGACGGAGGCAAGGCCAAGGTGAAACCTGACGAAGTCGGGATGCCCCGACCGTAAGGAGAAGAGATCCGAGAGGGGCGAGCTTCGGAGGAAGCTTGCCCTCTCTTTTCCAAGATCGACAGGTCAATGATGGCAAGAGCAGACTTCATCACAGGATTGGCTCTGATATTTCTCAGCCTCTATGTGATCATCGAGTCATGGCAGATGCCACGACTCGAGCATCTCAAGGTCCATCCCTTGAGCGTGCCAGGGGTCGTCCCTGCCTTCATCGGGATGGTCCTTCTTCTATTCGGGACGGTTCTCACCATCCGATCCATCAGACGGGGAGGTCACCGTTTGAGGTTGACTGAAGAAGGCCTCCGTCGGCTGTATCAGGATCCCGGCAATCAGCGCCTTCTCCTAACAGCAATTCTAAGTATTGGCTATGCTGGCTTTCTTATCGGAAACCTCCCCTACGGGTTGGCCACAGGCCTCTTCATATTTGTTTTCGTTCTTCTCTTCGAATGGGAACCGGGAATGAGCTCAGCCAAGCGGAGGAGAGGTGTTATGACAGCTGCTCTGATCGCTACTCTGTCGTCCGCAGCCATCACCTTGGTCTTCGAACGTCTCTTCCTCGTATCGCTTCCATGACGTGGGTTTAAGGAAAAAGATGACTGGGCTGATCGATAACTTAGCAAGGTTTCTCAGTGCCATTGGTGGATTCACCACACCGCTCGCCCTCTTCCATATGGCCTGGTCTACGCTTCTCGGAATCATGATTGGGGCCCTGCCCGGCCTTACCGCCACCATGGGGATCGCGCTCATCACCACATTGACTTACAAGCTTTCCGCAGACCTCGCCATCCTGGTCCTGATCTGCGTTTACGTGGGTGCCATCTATGGAGGCAGCCGAACAGCGATTCTGATCAATATTCCTGGAACACCTGCCAATGCCGCCACCACACTGGACGGCTTTCCCTTGGCTATGCAGGGGCTTGCCGGACGGGCTATGGGTGTGGCCACCTCAGGCTCGGTTCTCGGTAGCTTTATCGGGATGTTCTTTCTGGCGACCATTGCCCCTCTTTTGGGAAACTATGCATTAAAATTTCAGTCTTTCGAGTTCTTCTGGTTGGCCATCTTCGGGATTGTGATCTCAGGTCATCTCACTGCTCTCGAAGACCCGATCAAAGGCTGGATCGCAGGCTTCTTGGGTCTTCTGGTCGCCATGGTGGGCCAGGAAGGCATCCACGCCTATGAGCGATTTACATACGGAAAAACAGAGCTCTTAGGAGGCTTTGCTCTCATACCGGCCATGGTGGGGGCATTCGGCTTTGCCGAGGTTTTGAGCGTGATGCAAAATCCTCCGGCAGAGAAAGCAGAAAGCCCTCGGGACAGCATCATCCCGAAACTGGCTGATGTGCTTCGCTACTGGCGGACCATCATCCGGAGCGGCCTGATCGGGACTCTGATCGGCATCATCCCCGGCGTCGGAGAGGACATCGGGGCATGGGTCTCTTATGCGGCAGCTCGAAGGAAGAGCAAGGAACGAGAGAAGTTCGGAAAGGGTTCAATTGAGGGCCTTATGGCAGCGGAGACCGGTAATAACGCCGTCGTGCCTGGCGCGATCATCCCTGCGCTCACCCTTGCCATACCGGGTTCAGCACCTGCCGCAGTTCTTTTAGCGGCCATGTTCATTCACGGCCTTCGGCCAGGTCCCCTCATTATGGTGGAATCGCCCCAGTTTGTCTACCAGGTGGTGGCCATGGTCTTCTTCGCCACGCTGGCGATCCTCATCTACGGTGTGGGCCTCTCAAAGCTGCTCCTCAAGGTATTAGCGATCCCTCGGACGCGTCTGATGCCTGTCGTTTTCGTGCTCTGTGCTATCGGTTCATATGCGATTACCAACCGTACCTTTGACATCTGGGTGATGATCGGTTTCGGGATCATCGGCTACATCCTCCGGAAGATGAAATATCCGATGGCTCCCCTGGTCCTCGGGATCATCCTCGGCGATCTCATGGATAAGAACCTGAGACGGGGTCTCGTGCTGACCGATGGAGATTTAACCCCGTTCTTCACCCGGCCGATCTGTGTGGTCCTGTGGTTGATCACCTTCTCATCGATCATCCTCAGCATCGACCCGCTGAGACATCTTTTGAGGGAGGTTCTTCGTCTGGTCTGGTCAAAAAGCCGTGGGCCCTTCTATCGCCGGACAGCGTGAAGGAGGAGATGCAAGATTTAATGAAACCAAAAGACTAAAGGAGGTCACTTCATGGAAAAAGTTCGGATTGGGATGGTGGGTTCCCGTTTTGCTGCGGATCTTCATCTTCGGGCTTTCGAAAAACTGAGGGCGACGAAACTCGACATTCTGGCCGTCTGCTCAAAAAATCGGGAAAACGCAGAGGCCTTCTCAAAGAGATTCCATATCCCCCATGTTTATACCGATTACCGCCAGATGCTGGAACGGAAAGAGATCCAGGTGGTGGACCTCTGTGTCTCAACCGACCTCCATCACACCATCGCGATCGATGCGGCCGAGGCAGGGAAGCATATCATCTGCGAGAAACCTCTGACCGGTTACTTTGGGGATGGGAAGATCTCCCGTCAGACGATGATGGAAGAGGCGCTGAAAAATGCCTCCTCCGTCCTCAAGGCGGTCCAGAAGAACAAGGTGAAATTCTGTTATGCCGAAAACTTTGTCTATGCACCTCCTGTAACAAAATTGAAGAGCCTGATCAAGGCCTCCCAAGGGACGGTCCTCGACATCCGTGCAGAAGAGAGCCATTCCGGTTCCCATGCCGCCTACTCCCGGGAGTGGAAGACCTCTGGAGGGGGCTCGCTGATGCGGCTGGGCTCCCACCCCGTAGGAGCCGTGCTTCATCTGAAACATTACGAAGGCTTGATGAAGTTCGGCCGTCCCATCCGTGCCAGATCGGTGATCGGAGATATCGGCCATTTGACAAAGATGGAGGGGTTTCGGAAAGAACCCAAGAAGTGGATGGTCGACTCCTGGGTGGATGTGGAGGACTGGTCTGCAGCCCTGATCACCTTTGAGGATGGTTCAAAAGGGACGGTTCTGGCAACCGATGTGAGTTTAGGAGGGGTTAAGAATCTGGTCAGTGTCCATATGTCCAATGCCGTGGCTCAGATCAATATCAACCCGAACAACAGCCTGGTCGTCTATTCTCCAGAAAAGAATATCTTCGGTTCAGAATATATCACCGAAAAGGTAGAGACCACTGCAGGATGGCAGTTTCCAAGCCCGGATGAGGACTGGATGAGGGGTTATCCCCAGGAGATGGAGGATTTTGTGGATGCGATCTTGGAGGATCGCGATCCCATCTCAGGTCCTGATCTGGCCTTTGACACGGTCGAAGTGATTTATGGAGCATACCTTTCAGCAGAGACCGGCAAGAGAATCGAATTTGAGAGAAAGAGATGAATGGAACGGATTGAGTGCGATGTCCTGATCATCGGGAGTGGTGGCGCGGGCCTGAGGGCTGCTGTCGAAGCAAAGGAGACCTTTAAGAGGGGTAAGATCGTTCTGGTCTCAAAAGGTGTGATCGGAGAATCGGGCGTCACAGCCACGGCTTGCTCTGACCGAATGGCCTTTCATGTCACGCTCCCCTATACAGAGCCCGGAGGACCGGATAACTGGAAGTACCATGCGGAGGACATCTATCGAATCGGCGGGTATGTGTCAGACGGTGATCTCGCATTGATCCTGGCTAAGGAGGCCCAAGCCGCCTTTGAATACCTGGATCGTTTAGGGGTCCCTTTCGTGAAAAGGGAGGACGGCCGGGCAGAACAGTTCATCACCGATGGCTCTGAGTATGCGAGAGCCTGTTACACAGGGCCGAGGACAGCCAATCATATCGAGGAGGCGTTGCTCAAGAAGGCCTCGTCTATGGACATCACCATGGTCCATCACTGCATGGTGTCAGAACTTCTCAAATCCCGGGGGAGGGTGATCGGTGCCTTTGGATTGGATGAAAGGGAGGAAGAGCTTGAGAAAAGGCTCAGGGTCTTTTCAAGCAAGGCGACGATCCTGACCACGGGGGGAGCAGGAGAGGCCTTTGGGCTTCACGTATTTCCAGTCTGTATGACAGGCGATGGATATGCCATGGCCTACCGGGCGGGAGCAGAACTGGTCAATATGGAATTCATCCAGATCGGCCTCTGTTCGGTCAGGACCAAACTGGCTTGTTCTGGAAGCATGATGCGTGCGGTTCCAAGATTTGTGAATGAAGAAGGAGAGGAGTTTTTGAAAAATTATTTTCATCACGACACTCCCCTTTCGGAGATTTATAATCTAATTTTTGAGAAAGGGGCGAGCTGGCCTGTTTCGAGAGAGAAGAAGACACACCTTCTCGATGTGGCGGTTTTCAAGGAAATGGTCAGAGGACATCGGGTCTTTCTCGATTACAGGACCAACCCCGAAGGTTTCCGATTCCAGGATCTCGATCCGGGGTGGCGGAGGAGATACGAGAACGAGATCAAGAGACCCGTACCTGACCAGTGGAGGGAGAGATCGCCTCTTGACCGCCTCTCAGAGATCAATCCGGAATTGATCGACTGGCTTAAGGAACACGGGGTCGATCTGAAATCAGGAGAACGAATGGAGATCGCTCCTGCGGTCCAGCACTTTCAGGGCGGTGTTAAAATCGGAGAGAGGGGAGACACCTCGCTCAGGGGCTTATATGCGGCTGGAGAATGCGCGGGCGGCCAGCACGGCGCAAACCGTCCTGGAGGAAATGCCCTCTTAGACAGTCAAGTCTTTGGAAGGATTGCCGGTCACGAGGCTGCCTTGGAGGCAAAAAGGATTGACCGTCAGGAGGTAAGCCAAAGAGAGATCGATCTCTATTTGAAAAGACTGAAAGGCCTGAACAGGGGGAAACGGGCATCTGAGGTCAGAAAGGAAATCCAATCGATCACCTCCCGATTCGCTGCCGTCGTCAGAACAGAGCAGGGATTAAGAGAGGGGCTGAAAGGCCTTCAAGCTTTGAGAAGAGACGGGATTGCCCTGGACGAAAATGGCCTGGTCTTTGCGTTAGAGACCGAAAACCTGATCGATGTGTCAGAGATGGTCCTGAGGGCATGCCTGGCTCGAAAGGAATCGAGAGGGCCCCACCTCTTCTTCAACCGTTTTGAAGATCCCTCTCCCCTTCCCTCTCGAGATCCGAAATGGAGAAAATATATCGTCATCCAGAACCGATCGGGGGAGATGATCTTGAAAAAAGAGAACCCTGTAACTTTAACGCTTGATCAGGGAAGGCCAGGATGATGAATCTCGAAATGCTCTCTTCGTCCATTCGGATCGGAAAAAAGATTGCGTCCAATCGGATCGTGATCCAGCCGATGGAATGCAATGACGGAGATCCCTCAGGAAATCCGACCGAGCTGACGGTCAGGCGTTATCGAAGACTGGCAGAGGGAGGGGCAGGGATCATCATCGTTGAATCGCTCACCTTATCCTACGAGAGCCGGGCAAGAAAGAATCAGTTAAAGATCGCCGAAGAAAATGCAGAGGCCCTTGAGAAGCTGGTGAAAGAGATGAGGGAGGTCAATCCAAATCCGCTCATCCTCTTTCAGATCAACCATTCAGGCAGGCTCAGCAATCCAGCCTTTTCCAGGATGGTCTCCCTCTATCCGGCAGGAGATCTGAATGGTCACCTTCTAACGGAGGAGGAGATCGAAGAGATAGGGGAGAGGTTTGTCAAGGCCTCGATCATTGCCAAGCAGGTGGGAGCCGATGGGATCGACTTCAAACATTGTCATGGCTATCTCTGCGGTGAGATGTTGAGGCCTGCCAACCGGAGGGAGGACCGTTTCGGAGGGAGCTTCGAGAACCGGACCCGTTTCTTCAAGGAGACTGCAGAGAAGATCAGAAGGGCGGTGAGAAGAGACCCCTTCCTGATCGGGGTGAGGTTTTCAATTTACGAGGGGATCCCCGGAGGTTTTGGCACATCAGGTCCTGAAGAGGTAATGGAGGATCTCTCCGAACCCCTTCGCTTCGCTAAGATGATCGAAGAGCTCGGAATGGACTACGTCAATGTCTCTGCTGGGATCCCGGCCATCACGCCAGAGTTCGTGAGGCCGACCAAAAACTATCCGGAAGGAGTCTACCGACATTTCGGATGGGCAAAGGCAGTGAAGCAATCGGTCGAGATACCGGTGATCGGATCAGGATATAGCTACCTGAGGGATGGGAAAAATGATTTAAAGGGGGCGGATCCTTCGAAAAAGAGTTTCCTCTACTGGGCGGAAAAGAACCTGAGAGACGGAAATGTCGATCTGGTAGGGATCGGAAGGCAATCCCTTGCAGATCCGCTCTTCGCGAAGAAGGTCCTGTCCGGGGATACGGATCGAATCACCTTTTGCATTGCGTGTGGCGGATGTAGCATCCTTCTCAAGTCTCAAAGGGAGGTCGGATGCACGGTCTATGATCCCTATTATAAAGAGGTTTTGCAGAAGGTCAGGAGAGGTTGAAAACTCACAATTCTTATTTGGAAAATTTTGAAAAATTCTTTCAGAAGGAGGGTTATTTATGTACGACGTCGTCACTTTTGGGGAGGCAATGGTCAGGCTCTCGCCACCTCACTTTCAGAGACTGGAGCAGACCCAGAGCCTCGATGTGAATGTCGGAGGGGCTGAACTCAATGTGGCGGTCGGGGTCACCCGTTTCGGGTTGAAGAGCGCATGGGTCTCAAAACTTCCGAACAATGGCCTTGGCTACCTGATCCGAAACCGGGCTCAGCAGTTCGGAGTGGACTGCTCCCACATCGTCTGGTCCGATAAGGGGAGGGCAGGGATCTATTTCGTAGAATTTGGGTCATCGCCCCGTGCCTCGAGCGTTCTATACGATCGGGCGAACTCTGCGATCAGCATGGTCCAACCGGGTGAGATCGACTGGTCGAAGGTTCTCCAGGGAGCAAAGCATTTCCACACCAGTGGCATCACCCCTGCCCTGAGCGCCTCAGCCGCACAGGTGGTGGCTGAGGCCATGAAGGCGGCTAAGAAAGCCAACTGCACGGTCTCCTACGACCTCAACTATCGAAAGAAACTCTGGTCGCCTGCCGATGCAAAGAAGATCCAGGAACCCATGATGGCCGATGTCGATATCCTGATCACAACCGAGGAGGATACGAATGTGGTCTTCGGCATTAAGGAAAAGGATTACGAGACCGTAGCCGAGAGGCTGGCCAAGACCTTCAACTTTAAGATCGTCGCTATCACGCTGAGGGAAGACCTCTCTGTCTGGAGAAACAACTGGACAGCCATCGCCTATCAGGATGGAAAGATCTTCAGGGATAGAAAGTACGAGGTGGAGATCGTGGACCGGGTGGGCGCTGGAGACTCCTTCACCGCGGGATTCCTCTACGGCTGGCTCAAGGAGAAGGATGTTGAAAAAGGGGTCCGATACGGAAATGCCTTCGCCGCCCTCAAACACACCTTGCCCGGAGATTTCAACTGGAGCACTCTGGAGGAGGTGGAAAACCAGCTCAAAGGTGCAGGGTTGAGGATTTCAAGGTAGGGCATCATAAGGGAGCATCGCCGACGAACAATAAAAATTACCCCAACAGGTTACGGGTATGAGGCCGCTTTCGTAAGTTCTGATGAGGAGCATCGGAGATGAGGTGATGAGGAGGAAAATCTTTTTCTCGTTATCTCCCGAACCCCTTATCTCCTTATCGATTTTTGGGCGATAGAGGCATCCTCACCCTAACCTTCAAACTGAAGACTTTTATTTCTGAGATAGGAGGGAATTCATATGGAGAAGAGAGATGTTCTCAATCGAATGCTTTCAGAGGGATTGGTTCCGGTGATTCGGGTGACCTCTGCCCAGGAGGCCATTGATGTGGCCGATGCGATTAAGGAGGGCGGGGTCAGTTTCATTGAGATCACGATGAGCGTCCAGGGCGCCATCGATGTGATCAAAGAGCTGGCCCAAAAATATAAGGATGAGATCGTGATGGGTGCGGGAACGGTCCTCGATCCTGAGACAGGAAGGGCGGCGCTCCTTGCAGGAGCACAATTCATCGTGAGCCCGATCCTCAATCTCGATCTGATCTCTCTCGCACACCGCTACAGCGCGGTGGTCATTCCAGGCACGGCGACCCCCACAGAGATGCTGACCGCCTGGAATGCAGGAGCCGACATGGTAAAGGTCTTTCCCGCTGCCCAGCTCGGAGGACCGGAATATATCAAAGCGGTCAAGGCTCCTCTGCCGCAGATTCTCCTGGTTCCCACTGGCGGGGTGAATCTCCAGAACGCAGGCGCCTTTATCAAGGCGGGAGCCGCTGCCCTCGGGGTCGGAGGCGAACTGGTCGACAAGAAGGCGATCAAGGAGAAGAAGTTCCATGTGATCACAGAGAATACCCGCGCCTTCCTTAAGGCCATCCGCGAAGCGCGAGCAAGTTAAAAAGTTTTGAGTTTTGAATTTTGAATTTTGAATGATAAGTGAGGTGCCTATGCATATCTCATTTCCGTATCATGGCATCAATCCCCTGGAGATTCCGGAAAAGAATCTGCTCGGGACCTTTTCTCCCTCCAGGGTCAAGACTGAGAAAACCGAAGACGAGATCATCGGAGAGGCCCTCTCACATCCCGTCGATTCTGATCCCCTGCCCAAAATGCTCAAGGGTTCCAGGAATGTCCTGATCCTGGTCGATGACTATACCCGCACCACACCCGCCCAGAAGATCCTTCCCCGATTGATGAAGGAACTGGAGCGAGCCGGGATCAAACCGGATGGAATCAAAATCCTGATCGCTCTCGGGACCCACAGGCCAATGACCCAGGAGGAGATGGTCAAGAAGCTCGGCAAGGAGATCGTCGAGAAATATACCATTCTCAATCACAACTGGTGGGACTCTTCTCAGCTCTCCTATCTGGGAGAGACCGAAGGCAAAACGCCAATCTTCGTCAACCGATTGGCTGGAGAGGCCGATTTCATCATCGGGATCGGTCAGATCGTCCCCCATCGGGTCTCCGGGTTCAGCGGAGGTGGCAATATCGTCCAACCCGGAATCTGCGGCGAAGAAACCACGGGAAAGACCCACTGGCTCGCCGCTCAATTTACGGGTCGGGAGATCCTTGGAAAGATTGAGAATCCGGTCAAGAGGGAGATCGAAAGGGTCGCTCAAAAGGCAGGGTTGAAATGGATCATCAATACCATCCAGGACGGTGCCGACAGGGTGGTGGAGGCGGTGGCAGGAGACCCGATCCAGGCCTATCGAAAGGGTGCGCTTCGATCTCAACAGGTTTATCAATCCCTTCTTCCCGAGGAGGCTGACATTGTGATCGCGGATTCCCATCCCTACGATTCGGAACTCTGGCTGGCATCCAAAGGGATCTATGCATCCGAACTCGCAGTCAGACAGGGAGGGGTGGTGATCCTGGTCTCCCCTTGCCCGGAGGGAGTCTCTCCAAGCCATCCTGAGATTCTTGAGTTCGGGTATCAGAGATTTGAAGACGCTGACCGGTTGGTGCAGAAAGGAGTCCTTAAGAAGCTTACCGCCGCAGCCCATCTTGTCCACGTGGGAAGGGTGATCAAGGAGAGGGCGAAGGGGATCATGGTTTCTCAGGGGATATCGAAAGATGAAACAGAAAGGCTGGGCTTTATCCATGCCCGTGATCCCCAGGAGGCATTGGAAATCGCCTTTTCCCTGCTGGGCCGTAATGCGAAAGTTGCCGTTCTTCAAAGGGGTGGGGAGATCCTGCCGGTGATCAAAGAATAGGATGATCTTCATTGAAAGGAGACACACATGAAAGCAGTGGTGAAGTACGGAAAAGGAAAAGGTCTGATGGAGATTCGAGATGTCCCTGAACCCAAGATCAAGGAGGACGAGGTCCTGATCGAAGTGAAGGCCGTTTCGGTCTGCGGAAGCGACCTCCATATCTATCATGACAGCCATCCCTACTGGCCTCCGGTCGTTCTGGGCCATGAATTCTCAGGAGTGATCAGAGAGGTGGGAAGGGAAGTCAAGGGCTGGAAGGTCGGTGACCGGGTCGTCAGCGAGACACGGACAGGCTCCTGTGGCGTCTGCTATATCTGTCAGAGCGGATATCCACAGGTCTGCGAACAGAAGAGACCCTATGGGATCGGGATCAACGGTGCCTACGCCAAGTATGTGGCTGGCCCTGCGCGTCTTCTCCATCGCCTGCCGGACAATGTCCCCTTTGAAGTCGGCGCCGTGATCGAACCCACAGCCATCTGTGTCACATCGATCCTCGAAAGAAGCAGGCTTCAGGCAGGAGAGTCGGTCCTGATCACTGGCCCGGGCCCGATCGGTTTGATCTCCCTTGCCGTTGCAAAGGCAGCGGGGGTAAGATTTGTGGGGATCACCGGAACCAGCGCGGATGAAGGGATCAGATTCCAAAAGGCCAGAGAGCTGGGTGTGGATCTGATGATCATCGTCGATAAAGAGGACCCGGTTCAAAAGATCATGGAGATCACGAACGGCCTGGGCGTGGATATCCTGATCGAGACATCCGGAAGCGGGAGGGCGATCGCTCAGGCCTTTGAGATGGTCAGAAGACTGGGAAGGGTCTGCGCCATAGGAATCTCTGGCAAAGAGACAGTCCCCATCCCTTACGATCGCGGCATCTTCAAAGCCATCCGTTACGATTTCTGTTTCTCCAGCAGCTGGACCGCATGGGAGACGACGATCGGTCTCATCGCAAAAGGTCTGTTGCCGGTTGAAAAAATCATCACCCATAAGTTCCCAATCGAAAAATGGGAGGAGGCTTTTCATCTTCTGGAGAACCTTCAGGCGGCCAAGGTGATTTTGATTCCGTAGACAAAAAGGAGGATAAAATGGGCCAATCCCGTTATCAGGTGGTCATCACCGATTGTGACCATGGTTATATCGAGGAGGAGAAGAAGGAGTTCGGTCGAATTGGTGCTGAATTGATTCTGGCACAGGTTCAGAAAGAGGACGATCTGATCCGGGCCTGTAAGGAGGCCGACGGTCTGATTAACCAGTATGCGCTTCTGACTCGAAGGGTCCTTGAAAATCTTCCGAAATGTAAAGTCATCTCTCGATACGGAGTGGGATTGGACCCTGTCGATCTCAAGGCGGCCACGGATCTAGGGATCATCGTTGCCAATGTGCCGGACTATTGCATGGATGAGGTATCCAACCAGACCATTGCCATGCTGCTGGCCTTGATCAGGAAGGTGGCCTTCTTCGATCGGAAGGTGAAGTCTGGCCAGTGGGACTTCCGTCAGGGGAGACCCATGTATCGCCTCAAAGGAAGGACAATGGGCCTGGTCGGATCAGGCAGGATCGGACTGGAGGTGGCGAAAAAGATCGCTGCCTTTGGGGTTAAGGTCATTGCTTTTGACCCTTATCTTGCGAAGGCTCCAGAGGGCATTGAACTTACGGATCTCGATACGCTTTTAAAGGAATCGGACTTCATCTCCATCCACTGCCCGCTGAACGATTCCACCCGGCATCTGATCGGAGAGAAGGCATTCCAAAAGATGGAGAAGAAACCTCTTATCCTCAATACCTCAAGGGGCCCGATCATCGATGAAAAGGCTTTGATCCAGGCCTTAAATAAAGGCCTGGTCTCCGGTGCGGGCCTGGACGTGATGGAGAAAGAGCCTCCCGATCCCCGGAATCCTCTGCTCAAAATGGAAAACGTCATCCTCTCCCCTCATATCGGTTTCTATTCGGAGGAGTCGATCAGCGAGTTGAAGCGCAGAACCGCTGAAAATGTGTCAGCCGTTCTGCTGGGGAAAATGCCAAGGTCCGTGGCCAACCGTGAGGTCATCGGAAAAACCCGTGCCTCTATCTCCGGTTAAGCGTCTACATAGGAATCACGTCATCGCCAAACCATAAAAATCAGAGGCCAGCAACTCCCCCTGTCCAAAATCTTTCCTCCAGGGTCTGCGATCATTAGATATTGATTTTATTTGAGAATGGTCTATATTTATTAATAGAAACTCCTTCATACCCGGGGGACGTTGTGAGCGGTGATCACGTAGATATATGGTCTGAGAAAGAGGTCATCGGTTACCTCAATCACCTGATTCAAAAAGGGAGTGTGAAGAAATGCTCTCACCTTAAGCTCGAACTGGGGCACCTCAATGCCTATTACCCGCGATGTGTCGGCGGTCATGCAAGTCGTGAGGAGGCCCATAATGTTAAGACCTCTCCCGATGGGGATTCTGCCCCGAAATATTATGTCTGGCCAGTCTGTCCGCAGATCTGCCTCTTTTTTAAAGAGGCTACAGATTTCCCTTCGAGTTTATCAGCGAAAAAGGTAAAAGAACGAGTCGTTGAAGAACCTTTGATACCTCCTCCCAAGGAACCCCCGCCAACCCACGAAAAGAAAACTTCGGTCATTCCTCAAAAGGAGGCTCCAGCCATCCCTGAAAAGGAACCCTTGGTCATTCCTGAGATCGTAGAGATCCCTATTGTCCAGCCGTCTGATGAAAAGGCAGTTCCGAAACCCGATACAGCCCTCAAGAAACTCGAGGAAACAATCCAGAGGATTGATCAGGCCATACCGAGGATAGAGACGAAGAAAGCAAAGAGGTCACCCAAGAAAAAAGGACCTCCGGTCTCAGCACCTGCGATAGAGTTTGTGAATGGTCAGTATGTGGACATATGGTCTGAGAAAGAGGTCATCGGTTACCTCAATCACCTGATTCAAAAAGGGAGTGTGAAGAAATGCTCTCACCTCAAGCTTGAACTGGGGCATCTGAATGCCTATTACCCCAGGTGCGCAGGCGGTCATGCAAGTCGGGAGGAGGCCCATAATGTTAAAACCTCTCCCGATGGGGATTCTGCCCCAAAGTATTATGTGTGGCCAGTCTGTCCGGAGATCTGCCTCTTCTTTAAAGAAACCAAAGACTTTCCATCGAGTCTGTTAACTGAGGAACCGGAAGAGCGAACCGTTGAGCAGGCATTCCCGATTCCTGAAAAGCCAACCACCGGCATTCCCAAAAAAAAGCCCTTGCCGATTCCTGAAAAGGAGCCTTTAGTCATTCCCGAATTGGTTGAGATTCCTGTTATCCAGAAGCGCGAGAAAGAGAAGATATTGGAACCGGAAAAGACCCTCAGGAAGGATAAGGAAATAACCGAGAAGGTTGATCTGTATGTAAAGATCGATCTTTATCTACCAGAGATGCAGATGAATAAGCTGAAGAAGTTATCGGCGAAGACAGGACTTTCGGTCTTAGAGCATATTCAGCAAGCGGTTGACGACTACCTATCTAAACGTGAGGGGTCAGGTCTTGAAATATAAATTATCACCCGTTTATCCCTCTTCAATCTCTCTTTGGCAATCACGGCTGGACTTGACCGAGAAGATCGATCAGGTGGATCACCTTTGTCTTGGTCCTCCTATGATGGATGCCATCCTGGAGTTGAATCATACAGCCCATGCAGCTCGTCGCCACATAATCGGCATCCGTGGCCTCAATGTCGTCGAGCTTGTGCCTCAGGATCTTCTTAGAAAGGTCATAGTAGATAAAATTGAAGCTTCCCGCCATACCGCAGCAGCGATCGGGTCGCTTCATCTCGAAAAATTCGATCCCCGGCAGGGATCTTAGGATCTGCCGCGGTTCCTGATAGATCTTCATCTCCCTTCTGAGATGACAGGGGTCGTGATAGGTGACGCGTAGCTTCTTCTCCTGATCGAACGCAGGACTGCTTTGACGGGAAAAGTTACCCAGTTCCAGGAAGAAGCTCGAAGGCTCTACGATTTTTTGACTGAAGGTCTTGACCTCCTCATCCTCCGGAAAAAGTTTCGGATAACCCTCCTTCAGAAAATAGAAGCAGGAACCACAGGGAACGATGATCTGATCGACACCCGTGTGGCTGAAGGCCTTGATATTCTTCTCTTTTAGGAAGCGCACGGTCTCGAGGTCTCCTGACCCATAAGCAGGAAGTCCGCAACAGGTCTGGTTCTTTGGGAGAATAACAACAAAGCGATTTTGAGTGAGCAACCTCAGGGTCGTTTCACCTATCGAAGGAAAGAGGTAGTTCATACTGCATCCAGAAAAGAGCCCGATCCTTCTCCCCTCTTCTTTCCCTTCAACCTCTTCTGAGAAACGGTCGAGAAAGAACGGAGTGGCGATCGAAGGGATCAGCCTTTCTTTATTCAGATAGGGAAGGGAGAAACGGAGATGGAGGCCGCTCTCCTCTGGAACCTTTTTGAATAGGAGCCCCTGTAAGAGAGAGCCCGTTTTCAATAACATCGGAAGGAGACGGACAGAGTTGAGGATCTGCCGAAAGATCAACCGCTTCGGAAACGAAAGCCCCCTTTTCGCTACCATCAGGCCTCGAACCGCTAAGATCAACTCGTGGGCCCTGACACCATTGGGACAGTTTTCCGTGCACGCCCCGCATCCCAGGCACTGCAGGAAATAGGTGGAGAGCCTGTCAGAATATCCGACCTCCTCTGAAAGCAGGCCCCTGATCAGACTGACCTTGCCTCTCGCAACTGCAGCCTCTTTCTGGATCTCAGCGAAGACCGGACAGACGCTTTGACAGATTCCACACCGGACACATTTCTCGGCTATCTCTTTCAGGGGAGCGAGAGCGATCATTTCCCAAAGATCTTTCCTGGATTGAGGATATTGTTCGGGTCTAAGGCCATCTTGATCTTCTTCATCACCTCAATCGTCATCTGACTGAGTTCCAGATCGATATACGGCGCCTTGGTCAGTCCGACCCCGTGCTCTCCGGAGAGGGTCCCTCCCAATCGAAGGGTGAGTCTGAAAATCTCCTCGATCGCCTGCTCCGCCCTCCTCTTCTCGCCCTCATCCCTATCGTTGATCATGAGGCTCATATGAATGTTTCCATCGCCCGCATGGCCAAAATTGATGATCTTCAGCTTTCTTTCATCCGCAATCCTCTTCGCCTCCTGGATAAAATTGGCAATCTGATTCCTCGGAACGGTGATATCCTCTGCCATCTTCGTTGGATTGAGACGGTAGCTGGCTGGAGAAATCGCCTTTCTCGCTCTCCAGAGGGCATCGGTCTGCTTCTCATCCTCAGCGATCTCAAAACGATACCGATTCAGCTCTGAGGTGATCCGATCGATCCGCTCGACATACTTCGGCAGAACCTCACGGTCGCCATCCACCTCGATGAGCAGAAGGGCCCCTGCATCCCTGGGGAGGCCAATATGGAGATAATCCTCAACGCACTGGATGGAGGCATTGTCCATAAATTCAAGGGTCGATGGGACGATCTTTGAACTGATGATCTTTGAAACTGCGGTCGCTGCATCCTCGACCTGACGAAAGAGAGCCATCATCGTCCTTCGGGCCTCGGGCAGCGGGATGAGCCTCAGGATGATCTTGGTGATCACGCCCAGGGTTCCTTCAGAACCGACAAAGAGCTTGGTCAGATCGTAGCCGACCACCCCCTTCGCCGTCTTAACTCCGGTCTGGATCACCTCTCCTGTGGGTAGAACCACCTCAAGGCCAAGCACATAATCTTTGGTCACGCCGTATTTCACAGCACGCGGGCCTCCAGCGCATTCGGCCACATTTCCGCCCAGGGTGCAGTAAAGCGTGCTCGCCGGATCCGGCGGATAGAAAAGGCCCAGCTTCTCAACCTCTTTTTGAAAATCTCCGGTGACGACCCCCGGCTCAACCGTGGCGACCAGGTTCTCTCGGTCGATCTCCAAGATCCGGTTGAACCGGGTCATCACCAGCACGACCCCTCCCCGGACAGGAATCGAGCCGCCTGAAAATCCTGTGCCCATTCCTCTTGGAACAACAGGAAATCGACGTTCGTTGGCCAGCCTGAGGATTTCTGAAATCTCGCTGACCGCTTTTGGAAAGACGACTAAATCGGGAAGGGATTCCAGGTTCGTGGCATCATAGCCATAACAGATCAGGTCCTCTTTTGCGGAGAGGATACTCTCTTTCCCGACGATATTCTCGATCTGCCTGATGAGGGTCCTGCTGGGCGTCCCATATCTTTTTCCATCAAGCCTTTCTTCAGTCACAGCAATCTTCCCTCCGTCACTCCCGCCTTATAAAGCTAATTCTAACCCATACCCCAGGCTGCTCGATAGCTCGATAGAAGGATGTAACATGGGTGAGCCGGTGAGCATTGGATTGAAAATCCGAAATTCGAAATCCGAAACAATGTTCAAAATTCAAATCCCAAATGGCCAAAACCTGTTCTTTCGGGTGGGATGTTTCGAATTTGGAACCTTTGAAATTCGAATGTGTTTCGAATTCGTTGCTTCGTTATTCGAGTCTAAATCTTTAGCACACCGTTATCCAGGACCACCTTCCCGTCAAAATAGACAGTCGCATCCTTGTACATCGCATCGATATGGTTCGGCGCCAGAATCTTCCCTCCGATGGCGAAGTTGCTTCCAATCCCTGCATGGCAGTTTCCCAGGCGGCCCAGATCCTCTAAGTTGGTCGCTGCGAGGCGGGCCTTGGGGTTGAGACCGATCCCGAATTCAGCATAATTATAAGCCTTCTCGTCATTCAGGACCTCGAGAATCTGCCGGAGCTTGTTAGCGGCCATGCCTCCCTGTATATCGACCACCTTGCCCTGTTTAACGATGAGCGTTACAGGATCGTAGAGCGTCACACCGACACTCATAATGCTCACATCGCTGATAATCTTTCCCTCCGCACTCCCTTCGACCGGAGAGATGTTGATCTCGCTGTCCGGGAATGCCGCAAACTGCCCCGGTTTCTTAAACAGACCGGTCTCATACTGAACCGGCCTGCCCTTCACATATCCCCGGATGTCTGTACCGAGCGGCGTTGTGATCCGGACCTCGCTCGACTGGGCGAGGGCTGCACCTAAGAGACGCCCCATCCTGTCGCACGCTTCGTAGTCGGCCTCGATCGCTCCAACGCAGAGGGCGTCCTCTGTCACCTCACACATCGTGCTTCCCCGTTTTCCTGCCTTGATCGCCTCCACCCTTGCCTTCGTATGGGTCTGGGACCAGGTGCTCGGCTGGAGAAAGACATCCGCCTCCCTGAACGCCGCCACCACTGGCTCTGGAAGCTGTGCTCCGTGAACCCCAACCGGCGGGATCATCATGATGATGGGTGTGGCGCCGACCGCATAGGCTGCCGCTGCCAGTGCCTCTGCAATCCTGAGCTTGTTGGTGTCGGTGGAGATCAAGACGGTCTCACCCTCCTTCACATCTCCGCATTTCATGCATTTCATCGCCCCTTTCATCATCTGAATAGGGCTCGAAGCCCCGGGCGTATAATGCCAGTATGAAATTGGCCATTCTCTCGTGCTCATGGAGCGACCTCCTTTCTATTTCGTAAGGTTAGGGCCAAGGTTAGGAAGCCGGTTTGGTCAAAGGGCAAAGGTGATGGCTAATAACTTAGGACCCATTGCCGTAACCCATAGACGAAACTGGCATCATTACCCTGACCTTAGCCCAGAGACTTTATTTTCTAAGCGATTGAACTATACATTCCTTCCTGCCTCAAATCCTTCTCTTACCGCCTCTAAGATGCCTCTTGGCTTCACACAGTCCCCGACCTTCACAACCTTTATTCCCGCCCGGACCAGTTCATCATAAAGCCCGTCGTTCGGTTCAGCGCCGACCGCAAAGACAAGCGTCCCGATCTGAACCCTGATCTTCTCACTTCCCTGTTTCAGTACTGCGAGCTCTCTCTCCATCCCAAGGAGCTCGGTTCCAGTATAAACCTCGACGCCCTTCTCTTTAAACCTCATATTGAAATAGGTCTTTGTATCCGCGTCTGCTCCTGCTGCAATCTCCGGAAGGACTTCCACAAGGATCACCCTCATCCCTCTCTCACCAAGGTGATCAGCGGTCTCACAGCCGACAAGACCTGCTCCGAGCACCAGGCAAACCCCTTCTGGCTCTTTCTCACCAGAGAGGATTTCCCACGCTGTCATCGTACGGATCTTCTCCACACCGGGGATATGTTGAGATCGGGGCTGAGCCCCTGTCGCCAATATCACACCATCAGGCCGACCTCTCTTAATAAAGGACCCCACAGCCTTTCTTCCCATCACCACCTTCACCTCTGTCCGCTTGAGCCGGTTGAGGAGAAATGTCTTGAACGCCTCGATCTCTTTCCTCCCCGGAGGAATCGAAGCCAAATTCAGTTGGCCTCCCAAATCTTTGCTCCTCTCTATAACCGAGACCCTGTGCCCTCTCTCCCAGGCCGCATGAGCAGCCTCCAAACCTGCTGGACCTGCTCCGACCACGAAGATCTTTTTCCCCCTAACCTCTGGCTCAGGAAAGGCCTCCTTTTCCCGGCCAAGCAGAGGATTGACCGAACACTGGATGTCCAGCTGTTCAAAGATCCGTTTGTAGCATCCTTCATTACAGGCAATGCAGGGTCTGATCCAGTCCTCCTTACCCTCTGAGGCCTTCTGGGGAAGATAAGGATCGGCAAGAAGCGGTCGGCCCATGGCGACCAGGTCGGCTTTGCCTTGAACAATAATCTCTTCTGCTAATGCAGGATGATTGATCCTCCCCACGGTGATGACCGGGATCCGAAGGGCCTGCTTCATATGAGCCGCCAGCGGGACGAGACATCCGTGTCCGGTCATCATCGGCAGTGTCCGCAATATCTTGTGGGGCTCGTTCAAGTCGCCCAACTTCTTTGCTCCAACCGAGCCAGCCGAAACCATGATCGCATCGATTCCTGCCTCCTGGCTAAGAAGGGCAACCTGGGTCATCTCCTCCAAGCCCAATCCTCCCTCAATGAACTCGTCTCCGCTGACCTTGATGGTGAGCGGAAAATCCTTTCCCAGCCGCTTCTTTATTCCATGAACGACCTCCAGAAGGAAACGACTTCGCCCTGAAAGATCTCCTCCGTATTCGTCACTTCTTCGATTGGAAAGGGGGGAGAGAAAAGAGGGAATGAGATATCCGTGTGCGCTGTGGATATCCACGCCGTCAAACCCGGCCTCCCTGGCTCGGATCGCTGCTTCAATGTGTGCTTCGATCAGATCTCTGACCTCTTCTCTTGTGAGAGACCGTGGGACCTCTGCCCCGGGGTAGGCTGGCAGATCGGAAGGAGCCACAGGCCGAAGTCCGGTCACCTTCGAATTCGCCCTTCCTCCGGCATGATGAATCTGGATGAAGATCTTAACATCGTTATTCAATCGATGAACCATGTCAGTCAACTGACGCAGCCTTTTGACATGTTCTTCAGAGACAAGGCCGAGCTGATTCCTGTAGCCCCTGCCCTCGGCCGTGAAGAATGTCCCTTCGACGACGATCAGGCCAACCCCTCCTTTTGCCCTCTCCACGTAGTAATGAATGAGTTTGTCCGTGGCGAGGCCCTCCTCCGTGGCGTAGTTCATCGTCATGGGAGACATGACCAGCCGGTTCTTGAGCATGAGACTTCCTAACTGACAGGGTTGAAACAGATTGGGATATTTCATAGGCTCCTCCAATTTCCTCCGGCCCTCTCAAAAAGAAATCCGTGATCGAAACCGAGATGCGGGGGGAGATCATGTCGGAATGTCCGAGAAGAGAGAAGACGACCCCATTCATTCGGGGATAACTCAACCCCCCTCTTCATCAGACTCAGGAGAAAGCCAGCTCCAGAAACATCTCCGACCAAAATGAATCCGATCAAACTCCCTTCTCTGATCACCATCTTCCGGTAGGATTCACGGGTTTCATCAACTAACCCATCGATGTCAGCCTGACCTTCGACATACGGATGGCCGGCAGCCATCACCTGGAGGCCAAAAAGAGAGATGGCGTTGAGATTGAAATTCTGAAGACACCTCTGATCTCCTCCGGCCATATTCGAACCAGCTACCCTTCCCTGCCTGGCCGCGGCAGACCAGGTGGCATGATTCACCCGTTCGGACGTGATCGGGTCAATGGTCAGGGCCACGTCTCCGGCTGCATAGACGCCGGAAACGTTTGTCTCCATCCGCTCATCTACTAAGACCCCCTCTCGAAAATCAACTCCTGAGTTGGCGAGAAACTGGATGTTCGGCCTCACCCCCACAGCCTCGATCACCCTCTGGCAGGGAAATATACGTCCATCTCTCAACCGCACTCCTGAGACCCAGCCCTTCTGATTCAGAATCTCAACGACCTCCACATCTGTTTCGATCCCCACGCCTTCCTGTCGCAGCCTTTCCTCAACGAGCCGGGATGCCCTCAGATCGAAGATCCGGGCTGCTAATTTGCGTTCCTTCTCAAGCACCGTCACGCGAAGACCTCGCTCTTTGAGGTGGCATGCCAATTTCAGACCGATGAAACCTCCTCCAATGATCACGACCTCCCTCAGATCCCGCTCTCCCTGGAAAATCATCTCCGCATCACGCCGATTTCGAAGCGAGGCCACTCCTCTCGACTCCTTCCCGGGAATGGGGAGAGAGATAGGAGAAGCGCCTGTGGCGATCAAGAGCCGTTCATACGAAATCTCATCCCCATCCGAGAGCTTCACTTTTCTCGCGACGCCATCGAGCGAAACGACCTTTCTGCCCAACCAGAGGTCAATCCTTCTCATCTCAGCCCAGGAGGGGTCACGAAAGAGAAGCCCCTCTTCGGAGAGGTGGCCTGCTATCCAGTAGGTCAGCATCACAGGAGAAAGAGCTGGGTTTTCATCTTCCGAAACCATAGTAATGGTCCCTTCCGAATCCCGCGGCCGGATCGCCTCCGCAGCAAAGATGCCTGCAGGTCCGCTGCCGATAATCAGATATTCCAATCTTTTCACTCGGAGATCTCCTCCAGGATCTGAAAGATGGCCCCGGCTGGGATCAGTTCCCTCCCTTCACGAAAGAAGATAGACGTTACCGAACCTCTTCCTTAAGGTCTCTGTGAAGAACTTCTCCACCCGCTCACTCCCGTGAATGGGAAGGCCTGGAGAGGATAAGACATTGAATCCCAGTGCCAGCGCACCCAGGGTCCAGGTCGCCCGTGGAGATGAAATCAATGTTGTCGTCTTCATCCCGGCTACAGGAATGGACCATTTCTCGTATAGCCTTCGGCCAATCTCCAAAAGAAACCCAGCGCTCTTAATAGAAAGGGTTGGGACCTCGCCTTTGACCGATTCCTTTAACTTCTGCACCACCCCGTCGATCCATTCTTTCGAACCATACCTCTCGTCCTGAACAGTGATGATCACCGGAGAAAGATCGGATGAAACTCCAGCTAAGGTATCAAGCGCTTCTATTTGATCCGGGCCTTCTAAATCGGTCAAACCCTTCATATCCCTCTCGATCTCCTCGCAGACAATCCGGATGGTCGATATCTGAAGACATCTCCAGAGAATCTCCTCAACATCTGAAGATTCCCTCGAACCCGAGTGGATCGAATCAATAAGGTATCCCATTAAGGGATCAGGAGGAAAAGCCTGTTGGTATAGAGAGGGAAAAATCCTTTCCGGGCAAAGATTCTTAAGAATGGATCGTTTCCGAGATACCGGCGAAAGGAGGTTTTCTGCCTCTATGGAGAAGTAACGACCCAGGGCCTTTCCCGTGGTCTTTGGGGAAAGAGCATACTTTTCAATGATCCTGCTCCGGAATCCAGAGGAGGCACGTCTTCTGGCATGGGTCTCTGGCCCGAGAGAGGAAAATCTTTCTATCGCCCTCCTCAGGGAGCCCAACCCCTCCAGGATCTCTCCCCCGACCAGCCTGAGAAGGTTTTTAGCGACGATCCGATCAGGACCCTCTCCGCACTGCCCTTTCTCCGAATCCTTCTCAAAAGGGCTGATGCGACATGGACCAAGGAGGCAGGAAGAGCAGCAGAGGCCGAGAAGGCCATATCCACAGGGTGGAACTCCCTCCCCCCTTTCACGTCGCCTCATGTGACTCCCCCATCATCGAGATCATCCTCTTTCTTTTCGCCTGGACAAAAGAAGTGATCTCCTGAAAGACAAGGGCCTCGGTCTGACAGGCCTCGACACAGGGAGGGATTTCTCTCTCAGGACAGAGATTACATTTACTGACACGCTCTTCCTTCTCATCATATCTCAGGGCATCATAAGGACAGACCAGGATACAGGATCCACATCCTACACAGCTTTCTCGCTGATGAAAGACTCCTGCCCCTCCTTCTGTTTGAACCAGACTGCCGGTGACACATGCCTCCACGCAGGGCGCAGAGACGCATTGCTCGCATTTCCAAACCCAGGGGGTCCCCTGGAAGAACGTTAGCCTCATCCTCTGGAGCGGTGCCTTGTCGTGAGGGATCTCTCGAGGATTCGAAACCCTGAGAGACTCCATCTCACAGGCCAGGACACAGGATTGGCATAACATGCATCGTTCAGGACGAAAAAAAATCTTCCGCCTCATAGTAAAGGGATCCTCGAATAATTCCAAATTCGTCACTCCTGCCCCGTATTAAGTACGGGGTAAACTCCGGCAGGAGTCCAGTGGTTTCAACAGGTTCTGGATTCCGGCCTTCGCCGGAATGACATTTTTAGAGGTTGTCTAAAGTTTTTTGGTCATTGCTAATTGATCATTGATCTCTTTACGGTAGCCCCAGAGAGGCAAGCTTCTCAGGAGTTGGGACCCCTGTCCTCTTATCCCAGCCCCTTGCCTCGTAATACTCATCCAGCAACCGATCATAATCATCCCGATTCAGTTTGGACCCCTTGCCAGGACCGTCGGGCATCGGCTCCTCAAAGAAACGCGAAGGGGGATAGTCCGCTTCCCTGCCAAACCCTTCCCGGACATTGAAGAGCTTCTCCACATTGTAGACACGCTCTCCGCAGCGGAGAAGTTCTTCGCCCCTCATCGGAAGGCCGGTCGCAGCGACGAAGACCTCGTTCGCCAGGTCCAAACCCCGTTTGATCAGCATGGGGAAACTCCGCGATCGGTACCAGGCAAAAACACAGAGGCCCATCAGGTTCGCTATGGTGATCCAGTTTTCACTCCATGCGACCATCCTCCCCTTACCCTCCAGACCATGAAGTTCGCTGACAGCAGGAGTCCCGAAGAAGGCCGCCGATTCTTCTGGTTTAATGAACTCGTCGATGTAGGGAAAGCCACGGAGATGGCAGGAACCCCGGGTGGCCACAGCATAGGTGAGGGCTCGGGTGGGTAGGCTTCGCGGATCGCTCGCATCCACCTCCAGCCCTTTGACGTGGATCGCATAATAATCGGCGTCCAATCGCTGACCCATGATCCTCGTCCCCTCAGCTAAGAGATCTCCGAAGCCCTTCCGAAAAGGGATCTTCTCGATGAAGTGAAGGAGGGCCTCTCCGTTTCCGAAGACAAGCTCCGCGCCATCCACCTGATCCTTTGTGAGCCTCCCACGCTCATAGAGCTCCATGGCCATGGCAATGGTGGAACCAGCTGTCTGTTCGTCGATGCCAAATTCATCGCAGAGAAAGTGCGCGCGGAGGATCACGGCTGGATCAGTGACGTAGGTCTTTGCTCCCAGGGCATTGATCGTGTCGTACTCCGGGCCTTTCGTATAAGTCGGCCCAAGAGGGCCTTCCTGGATAACCGAATACCTCCGGCACCGAACCATGCAGCCCATACATCCCATCACCTTCAATAAGAACTTTTCTCTGAAGGCCTCGCCGCTGATCTTCTCCCACTGATCGATCGTAGCCCTCTGAAAGTTCTTCGCACCCCAGATGCCCAGTTTCTGGCGATGGGCCACTAAGTTCGGGGTCCCCAATCGGCGCAATCCTTCGGTCCAGACCTCTCCTGCAAGGGTCTCCCGATAGGCATCGATCGCCTCTTTGAATCGCCTGGGATCGGCGATCTTAACATCTTGGGTTCCACGGACCACCACGGCCTTCAGCAGTTTCGAACCCAGTACCGCCCCGACTCCCGTCCTTCCTCCGACGCTCTCTTCATCCGTGACGACGCAGGCGTATCGAACCAGATTCTCTCCTCCGGGACCGATGGCCAGAATATGGATGTCGTCATCTCCGATCTCCTCCTTCAGCCTATCGTTCGTCTCGTGGATCCTCAGCCCCCAGAGATGCTTGGCCGGCCGGAGCTCGGCCTTTCCGTCCTCGACCCAGAGATAGACGGGCATGGCCGATCTTCCCCGAAGAACGATCGCATCGAAGCCGGCATACTTAAGCTCCGGTGCCCAGTAACCTCCAGAGCTGGCGTCTCCGATCGCTCCGGTGAGCGGAGATTTCGAGGCCACGATCAGACGACTGGCCGAAGGTGCGGGTGTGCCATTTAAGGGCCCTGCCGCCAGGATGACCAGATTATCAGGAGAGAGCGGATCTATCCCTGACTTCAATCCGTCAAATAAGATTCTCGAGCTGAACCCTCTTCCGCCGATATAGTTCAGGGCGAAGTCTCGATCCAGTGGCCCCTTTTGAACCGAGCCATCGGTCAGGTCCACATATAGAATTTGTCCGGCATACCCTCCAGCAAAGACGCCCATCTCAGCCCCTCTTATCACAGATCACTCATTGCCAGCTGTCCCGAGGAATTTTGCAAACTGTTTCATCCGGTGCGAGGCCAGTTGACCGCCATCGGTCAGCTTCAAGACCTTGGCCGGACAGTAGGCAACACATTGCGGATCCCCGCCACAGAGATCACACTTGGATGCCACCCCATCCACCGGGTCCAGGATCACCGCTCCTGCCGGGCAGGCATTGACGCACATCGCACAACCGATACAGAGGTCTTTGTTGACCAGAACCATGCCGTCCGTCTCTTTCCGGTAAAGGGCCCCGGTAGGACAGATCTTCATACATGGCGCATCCTGACAATTGAGGCAGGTCACAGGAATATCCTCTCCCTTGCCCATCACCATCACCCTGATCCGGCTTCGCCTCGGGTTGCCAACCTGATGGTGGTGAAACGCACAGATCAGCTCGCACAGCCGACAACGGCTGCAGATCTTTTCTGGATCCCTTCGATCTTCGAAATAGCCAATCCTTTCTTTGGCCATCTCATCCCCCCGACACAAAATATAACAGACTGACCCGATCGCCCTCCATCAGTCGAACCTCCTTCTGGCTGAGGGCGACTCCTGTGTAGATCTGATCATTGACCATGACCATCAATCCCGGCATCACGGACCCCTCTCCTTTCTCAAAAAGAAGATCCTTCATCCTCTCTCCATATTCGAGAGAAAGGCGCATACAGAGCCCTTGGACTGTCGCCTCCTCCTCTTTCAACTGGATCGTGAAAAGGGGAGAGGGACATAGGGATTGGAAGACAGGGGACAGCTCAACACGGACCGTGATAGACATCAGACGAACTTCTCCGTCCGGAACCCCTTCGTTCCCCTTTCTCAATCCGATCCGGAGTCTGAGGCTTCGAGAAAAGTCTAACAGATTGCATACAATTTGGTCTGAATCCAGAATCTATCTTTATAATCCCTTTCGAGACTTGTCAAGTGAAATCTCTCTGGGAGGGCCTCTTTATGCTGTGCTCTCATCTCTTGATCAAAAAAAGCTTGACAAACTAAGGACGAATTTGTATACACTTGCCTTGAAATATTTTTCAACTTCGTGCACCCTAGCCTATGATCGATCGCATCTACTCAGAACTTCGGCAGCAGATCGTGAACCGTTCGATCCCTCCGGGAGCGAAGCTCTCCGAGACCCAACTGTCCAAAAAATGGGGGGTCAGCCGGACCCCTATCCGAGAGGTGTTGAGAAGGCTCGAATCCGAGGGCCTGGTCAATTCTTCCCCCCACCGGGGGTTCATCGTTAACTCGATCTCCATCGAGGATGTGGATCACATCTATACCATCAAGATCTCTCTGGAGGGGCTTGCCGGGAGGCTGGCGACTCCGATCATCTCAAAGGATCCTCAGAAGATGAAGGCCATCCAGAATTTGATTCGGGAGATGGAGACGCATTCAAAACGGATGGATGTGAAGGCGTACAGCAAAAAGAATCTGCAATTTCATATCTCCATCTGGAACTGGTGTGGGAATCCCTGGCTGACAAAGATTCTCAACCATCTCAGTTCCCAGTTAAACCGCTTCATCGTCAGCGCCCTGCACGTTCCAAATCGCATGGAGAGGTCGGTGAAAGAACACCGGAAGATCGTGGAGGCCTTCAGAATGGGAGACGCCAGGGCCGTTGAAAAGGCATTGGGCGCTCACTTCAAGAGGGCTTCCGAGGACTTGAAGAATGAACTCATAAAAAAATCTGAATAGGGAGGACTCGATCGATGAAGATTGCAGAGACATTTGCCAGGTTTGTGACCCACACAGAGTTCCATGAGATGGATCCGAGCGTCATCGAATACGTGAAGATGTTGACCCTGAAACAGGTGATGGGCATGCTGGTCGGTTCAGCCGCGCCGACCAGTAAGAAGGTGATCCGATACGTCATGGAGAACCCCGGAAGGCCGGAGTGTGGGGTCTATGGCTGTGGCTTCAGGGCCGACGCCGCGCAGGCAGCCCTGGCCAATGGCTTCTTCGGACACGCCTCCGAGATGGAGGACGACCAGTTTCCCGGAGGAGGGATCAGTGATGTGACCACCTGGCCTGCCCTCCTGACGGCTGCCGAGAAGTGCAAGCTCTCGGGTAAGGAGGTGATCGTCGCCCTCTACGTGGGACAGGAGATGCAGAACCGGATTGCGATGTACGCATCGGTTGGAACCGATGGGATCGGGATCTGCAATCTTCCATTCATCGGAATTTACGGAGCCACCGCAAGTTGTGCCAAGGCCTTTGAGTTGACGGAGGAGCAGACCAAGATGGCCTTCGGTCTGGCCATGGTCCAGGGCCTGGGCTATATCCACACCTGGGGAACGGATGCCCATTTCTGGGAATCGGCCACGGTCTGTCGGAACGCCGTGGTCAATGCCATTCTCGCAAAGAACGGGGCCACGAGCAACCCGGTGATCGAAAAATGCCTCGACATGCTGACAGGCGGAGACAAAAACATCCAATTTGATAAGATGATTGAGGGGTTGGGAAAACCACCTTTCTATACAAATAACACGTGGATTAAAAAATGGGGATTCTGCTTCTTCACCCACAATTTTGTCGACGTCCTAACGGATCTCATGAAGAAGAATAAGGTCAAATACGAAGAGATTGAAGAGGTCGTCCTCCATTTTGACGAATTGAGAACGGTCGTGGATCGGCCCGAACCGAAGAATGCAGAGGACAGCCGCTTCAGCACTCAGCACATCCTGGCCTATCAGATGATCCACGGCGAGTGCGGCCTCGACACCTGTACAGAGGCCTCTGTGAAAGACCCTCGTTTGGCCGAGGCGAGAAAAAAGGTGAGGGTTGTGTATCACCCGGAGTACCCGAAGCGCTACTTTGCTGGAGAGGGACGGGTCGATCTGAAGCTGAAGAATGGAAGGACCCTGACCCATGCGATGGATCAACCCTACGGAGGACCAAAATATCCATTGACCATGGATCAGGTCAGTGATATCTATCGGAAGTATTGCAAAGGCATCCTCTCCGATGCCCAGATCGAACGGACAAAGGAGATCATCCTCAACCTTGAGAACGAACCAGATATCAAAGAGCTGGCCGACATCTGTACCTTCAGGCATCGGGTGAGGTAGGGCTCCGCAGGAGATTGACGGGATCTTATCCCCTGTGCTGAGCTCCTATTGAGAGACGAACAGTGGTCGAACAGAAGCAACCAACCGATCTTGTATCGAGAGTGTTCCGTCGGATGCGGGACGAGGCCCTCTCGAGTGAGAGGGCCGGTACTCGAAAACTCCAGGGTTGGTACGATATTGTCTTCAAAATCGTTGCCATCTCCTTCAGCCTCTTCTTTCTCTATACCACCTTCTTCGGCCTGATCTCCCAAGAATCCCATGTCGGCCTCTACTTCCTCGGCACGTTTGTCCTCAGCTTCATGCTCTACAAGGCAAGAAAGAACTCTCCGGAAAAGCGGATGAGCCTCCTTGACACGCTCTTCGTCCTGGGCATCACGGGTGTGATCGTCTATTACATTGTCGAATTTCCAACGCTGGCCGACCGGATCGGGGGGGGGACAGCGCTTCGGGATGCCCTCTTCGGTTGGTTCCTGATCATCATGTCGCTCGAATTGGCGAGGAGGACAGTGGGCAATGTCATTCCCACCATCGGCATCCTCCTTCTCATCTATGCCTATTTCGGTCCCTACTTTCCCCTGGGGTTAGGCCATTCAGGTTTTTCGCTCTCCCGGATTGCCGAATACCTCTTTTTGACGAGCGATGGCATTCTGGGTATGATCTGTAACATCTTCGCCTCTTACATCCTCATCTTCGTAATCTTTGGCTCTTTTATGGAGGTCTCCGGCGCTGGAAAAGTCTTTGTGGACCTGGCCTATGCGATTACGGGAAGGCGCACAGGAGGGCCAGGTCTGGCCTCTGTCATTACCAGCAGCCTGTTTGGAACGATCTCTGGAAGTTCCGTTGCCAACGTCGTGGTGGACGGGGTGTTCACCATTCCCTTAATGAAGCGGCTGGGCTACCCTCCCCATTTTGCTGGAGCGGTGGAGGCAGCGACATCCACCGGAGGCCAGTACATGCCTCCGGTGATGGGAGCGGCGGCCTTTCTTCTCGCCGAGATCTCCGGAACTCCCTATATCGAAGTGATCAAGGTGGCGGCCATCCCTGCCTGTCTCTATTTTGCCTCGGTGGCGGTCATGATCTACCTCGAGGCGGTCAAGCGCGGGCTGCGAGGGATGCCCGCCTCCGAATTGCCCAAATTCAAGGAACTGAGGAAAGAGATCCATCTCCTGCTCCCCATCCCTTTTCTGATCGTTCTTCTGGCTTTTGAATTCACTCCCTTCATTGCTGCCTTCTACTCCATCTGCTCGGCTGTCGTGGTGAGCTGGTTCAGGAAAGAGACACGGATGGGGCCCAAAAAGATCTTCGATGCCCTAATAGGAGGAGCTCGTGCCTCCCTCTCTGTGGGCGCCACCGTAGGGGTGATAGGGATTGTCATCGGTACGACCAGCCTCACCGGATTGGCAAACTACTTTCAGCAGTTTGTCATCTTCCTTTCGGGCGGCCACCTGGCCTTGCTCGTCCTTCTGATCATCATCGCCGGTGTCTTCGTGGGTATGGGGATGCCGACCACACCGTCTTATGTCGTCCTCGTCATCTTAGGGGTTCCAGCTCTGATCAGGATAGGGGTATCGACGCTCACCGCTCACCTCCTGGTCTTCTGGGTCGCTGTGGCCTCCAATGTCACTCCTCCTGTGGCTCTGTCAGCATGGGCGGCTGCTGCCATCGCCAAATCCGATCCCTGGAAAACGGGCTGGGCAGCGACCAAGTTGGCTTCGTGGATCTATCTGATGCCGTTCCTCTTCGTCTATACCTCCATCCTGAAGGTGGGATGGAATTTCAGCTTCTTCCTCACGGTCTTCGATTGCATCATCGCCCTGATGGCCTGGGGAGCAGCGGTGGAGGGATACCTCTTCAAAGAGACCACCCTGGTTGAAAGAATATGCCTTTTCGTCGCTGCATTAAGCCTTCTTCATGAAGGACTTCTCACCGATATGATCGGCGTATTACTCTTTGCCATCATCATCATTATCCAGCAGGTTTCCTTGGTGAGGGCCAAAAAATTGGCCTCGCATACAGATCCAAAATCTTAGCCTTGGATCGATGGAAACGATAATAAAGAAAGGAGGAGGTTATGAAAGCAAGGATTTTTCTTCTGACTCTCGTCGGGCTCTTTCTGGTGAGTTTCATCATGGGAGAAACTGCTTCCGCTCAGGTCAAGAACTATGTCTTTGGAAGTGGCCCTATGGGAGGTCCCTGGCGGATCGGGGTCGGTGCAGGTGTACAGATCTTGAATGAACAGCTGAAGGATAAGTACTCTTTCACCGCTGCTGCCTCAGGAGGTTCCGTTGAGAATGTCAGGCGAATGATCAATGGTGAATACCATACCATCTGGGCTCACATCAACAACATGGACGATGCCTGGAACGGCGCGGGCCTGTTCGAGGGACAGAAGCCCTTTAAAGAGATGAGGGTGTTGGAGTACCTGACTGATCAGGCGATCAATGTGACCACCTTGGCGAAGTCACCGATCAGGAACTTTTCGGATTTAGCAGGAAAGAAGGTGAACATCGGCCCTGCTGGAAGCGGAGGTGTTCCGATCGCGAAGGCGATCTTTAAGGCCCTCGGCATAACCGACAAGGTCAAGATCGTCAACATAGGCTTTCAGGCCGGTGCCCAGGCCCTTAAAGACGGGCAGATCGATGTCTCCATGATTCCGGGTGGTCCCTATATCTCTCCGGCGATTGCGGAGATCTCCCACTCCGTAACGCTTCGAATCGTTGAACCGACCTTAGAAGAGGCAAAAAAGGTTGAGTCAGAGATCTCGTACCTCTATCTGGGAACCATCCCGGCGAACAAATCGGTGGGCGAGAATGCGGATAAGGAGAAAAGGGCCCTCTTCTGGAGTATGTATTGGGTGGCTCTGGCGAGCATGCCGGGTGACGTCGTTTATGATATGTTAAAGGTTACACAGGATCCCAAGAACAAGGAGGTGCTCGGCAAGGTTCTCAATTATTGGCTGACAGCCGGACCTAAATTTGATACTCTTGTTAAAATGGGCATCCCTCTTCATCCAGGTGCAATAAGGTTCTGGAAGGAGCAGGGAGTGAAGATCCCTCCTGAGGTGGTGCCGAAATAGCTTTTCGGGCAATCTTTCATGATGGAGCGTTCACGCACAAAGGAGAGTTTCCATGGGCAGTTTCGTGGTCAGAGAGGAGGAGAGGGATTATCTTCCGGTGGAGTGGGGGAGGACGAAGAACCTCTTCGGTTCGGAAAATGTCGGCGCCAGATACCTGAAAATCAATATCACAGAGTATGCGCCTGGAACAGAACATAAGCTCCACAGGCATCCGGGCCAGGAAGAGGTGATCTATGTCCTTGAGGGAGAGGGGATCACCCGGACCGATGCAGGCGATCAACCGATCCGCGCGGGGTCGTTCGTCTTCGTCCCTGCGGATACGGATCACGCCACGCTCAATGTCCTGAAGAATAGGCCGATGAAGGCGATCATCATCAAGGCTCCTCCCTCTGAGGCCAGATAAGGTGAACGAGGATTGCGGGAAACTGTGTTGGAATGATCATAAGGGGTGGATCTCGCTGGGAGAGACAGTCAGGCTCCTCAGCTTTAGGACGCGGTCGTTTAGAGCTATGGGTCATCATCCTTCTTAGAAATGTGATTCCTGTCATGGGCTTGGGACCCGGAGGTGGAAAAGATGAAACGCTATGTGGTTAATGAGTCAGAAGGTGTCAGAGGCAAACTTCCCGTACCGGGAGGAGGGGGAACGTTCAACATCCTGATCGACGAGGAGATTTCAGGGGCCAAACACTTCTCCCTTCTCGTCAACGAGATGGCTCCCGGGTATAAGGGAAAAGAACATTCCCATGAGGTGGAACACTGCTGGTATATCTTGAAGGGTACAGGGGTTATCCGGATGGCGGGCAAGACGTATCCCATCAAACCAGGCGATGCGGTCTTCGCTCCGATCGGGATGCTCCATTCGGTTGAATGCACAGGGGATGAACCCCTCCGGTATGTGGTCGTCTATGCACCTCCAGGTCCGGAGAAGGAGTTGAGGGGACAGACCGGTTTCGCAAAGACCTGAGCCGATCTCCCCTCCTGACCGTGCATAATGGTTCAGAAGCAGATTGGACAGATAATCTATAAAGTTTTACAATTGCCAATCGTTACGAGAGGAGACCCGAAGATCGAGCGACGAAGATGAAATATTTCTACGACAGATTCGAAACGCATTCCTGGCAATATATCAAAGAGACTCACAGCGATTCCGTCAAAACGGAGATCATTGTGGACATCCCTCCAGCCACAGAGTTTCGGGTCCACATCACGCGTTTCCAGCCCGGCGCAGGAGCCGATCCCCATACCCATGAATGGGAGCATGCCATGTACATCATGCAGGGGATCGGCAAAGTCACCATTGAAGGGGAGGAGGCGATCGTCAAACCCGGAATGCTGGCCTTCGTTCCAAAGGACGGCGTCCATTCTATTTACAACATTGGAGAGGAGGAACTGGTCGTCTGGGGGGTGAGCGGTCCTCCGAAGACAGAGGCTGGCTATGCTCAATTGAAAAGGAGGTGATCGGTCTCAGGGCTCGATGAACAAACAAGGTGCTTCAAGTCTCATCTTCTTATTCGCAGGGATCTACGGAGTCGTCTTCAGCCTTCAGCTTCCCTTTGGTTACCTGAGAGAGCCTGGCCCTGGGATGCTTCCTCTCTTCCTCTCGATCCTGCTGCTTCTCTCAGGGGCTCTGGGGTTGATCCATTCAATGAGTAAGGGAGGGAAGGGGATTGACTGGCATGGGATGGTCAAAAAGGTGATCACCCCTTTGGAGATCGTAGGGGTTACCGCCGGATTCATTCTCGCCCTGGAAAGTCTGGGATACCTGATCACCTCATCCCTTTACACTTTTCTCCTCTTCTTCTGGATATGCCGCTACCGGCTGGTTGTGTCGATCGGCCTCTCCACCTCCTTTGGGGTTGGGAGCTGGCTCTTTTTCGACAAACTTCTTTCTGTCCCGTTACCCAGTGGAATCGTCCCTCTGTGAGATGTAACTGAAGGAATTCAAATGGACGTTTTGAACAATTTGCTCAATGGATTTCATACCGCCCTGAGCCTGAAGAATATCTACCTCTGTTTTATCGGGTGCGTGTGGGGGACCATGGTCGGCGTCCTTCCCGGCATTGGGCCTCTGGCTGGCATCACGCTCCTCATCCCGGCTACGTTTGGCCTCGATCCAACTGGTGCCATCATCATGCTTGCCGGGATCTACTACGGTGCCATGTACGGCGGCTCCACCACCTCCATCCTGATGAACATCCCTGGAGAATCGGCCTCTGTGGTCACCTGTATCGATGGATATCAGATGACCCTCAAAGGCCGGGGAGGAGCTGCCCTCTTCATCAGTGCATGGGGCTCCTGGGTCGGAGGGACGTTGAGCATCATGGGGCTCATGCTATTGGCTCCCTCCCTGGCAAATTTCGCAACGAAATTCGGTCCTCCGGAGATGTTCTCGATTCTCCTGATCGCCTTTATTCTTCTTGGCTCGCTGGGAACCGGCTCCTTTTTCAAGACCATGCCCATGGTTCTGCTTGGACTGCTCGTCAGCACGGTCGGTATGGACCCCTTGACCGGCGCATTCCGGTTTACACACGGTGTGATCAAACTCTTCGACGGCATTGGCTTGATTCCCGTGGCCATGGGAGCCTTAGGCATTGGAGAGATCCTGAAGACCACAGAGGAAAGTCTCGTCCGCGTGATACACAAGATAAGACTTCGCGAGTTACTGCCGACCCGTGAGGAACTCCGTGCCTCCTGGGGCCCGATCTTCCGGGGATCGGGCATCGGTTTTGTCATCGGCCTTCTGCCGGGTTCTGCCCACGTCCTCTCAAGCTTCATCAGTTACATCGTAGAGAAGAAAGCCGCGAAAAGGCCGGAGCAATTCGGAACAGGCCGCATCGAAGGCGTGGCTGGCCCGGAGACGGCCAACAATGCCGCCTCCGGAAGTGCGATGATCCCCTTCTTGGGTTTAGGAATTCCGACAGGCCCTGCTCCGGCCGTGATGATGGTCGCCCTGATGATCCACGGCATTCGACCGGGCCCCCTCTTCATCTCCGAGCAACCAAAGATCTTCTGGGGCTTGGTCGCAAGCATGTATGTCGGAAATATCATCCTGATCATCTTGAACCTGCCCCTGGTCAGCCTCTTCGTCAGCCTACTCAGGGTCCCTTTCCGAATCCTTTTCCCCCTGATCCTGTTGATCTGTCTGGTCGGCACCTACTCGATCAATTCGAGCACGTTTGAACTCATCATCCTTCTCATCTTCGGAGTCTTCGGCTACGTTTTCCGAAAGCTGGACTATGATATCGCCCCTTTCCTCCTCGCCCTGATCATAGGGCCGATGATCGAGATGGCCTTCCGGCAGTCGCTGATGCGCAGTGGAGGATCTTTCTCCATCTTCTGGGAAAGCCCTATCTCCATGATCCTCCTTGTTCTGTCTGGCCTCCTATTCTTCTGGAACATCTACAGGGCGTTAAGACCGAGAAAGGCATCGTGCGAGAGGGCACTGAAAGGAAGTTAACAAAGGGAGGTGATGCCCTGATGCAATGACCCAATTCCAGACAGATTCCAATGGCTCAATCACCACTTTTGGAGATCGACGTATCATTATGACCGAGGAGGTACATCTTATGAAAAAAATGATTCGTTTAATTGGTATGATTGGAGTGGCGGCCTTGATCATGACACACGTCTCTGTCGGAGCGGTTGACTACCCGACCAAACCGATCACGCTCATCAACCCCATGCCCCCTGGAGGAACGCTCGACGTTCAGGCACGCGCCTATGCCTCTGTAGCTGAAAAGTACCTTGGACAGCCTGTTATCGTTGTCAATAAACCAGGCGCCACTGGAATGGTGGGAGGTTTGGCAGGTGCTCAGGCCCCTCCGGACGGATACACCCTGACCGTGGGATCGGTCAATTTCACGAACGCGATTGAATGGGAGATCGCCAATGGCCGTAAGCCTCCATTCACCCGGCATGATTTCATTGCGATCGGATCTTTCACCATGAGCCCCACGCTCCTCATCGTCCCCTTTGACAGCCTCTACAAGACATTGGCCGACTTTGTAAAAGATGCCAAATCGAAGCCGGGTCAGCTGGTCTTCTGCTCGGGCGGGCTCTACGGCATGAGCCATCTGCCCATCGAGATCTTTGCAAAAGCGGCTGGATTGAAGTTTCGTCATGTCCCCTATCAGGGAGGAGGTCCCTGCCTTACTGCGGTTGTGGGAAAGCATGTCGATTTCGCCATGCAGTACCCACCCACCTCCCTTCCCCTCGCTCGAGGAAACAAACTGAGGGTCCTGGCAGTCGTCGGGGCTAAGAGGCTCAAATCGATCCCCGACATCCCGACGGTGAAGGAACTGGGCATCGACGCTGAATACTACGGATGGGTGGGGATCATGGCGCCCAAAAATACTCCCATGCCGATCGTCCAGAAGCTGAGAGACATAACCAAGAAAGTGGCTGAGGATAAATCCTTCATCGATATGATCGAGAAGCCAGGCGATGAGGTCTACTTCTTAAACGGCGATGAGCTGGCCAAGTGGATGGAGAAGGAATCTCGGATCATCGCCGCGATCGATGCAGAGCTTGCAAAGGAGGCACCAAAAAAGTAGCAGGAGGATGAAATGCTGAGATTTGAGAAACGGGTTCGAAACCTGCTGGAGGGCGCAATCGATGCCCATATCCACTCTTCTCCTGACATCTTTCCCCGGATCATGAACGACATCGACCTGGCCCTCATGGCAAAGCAGGAGGGCATGCGCGCCATTCTGATCAAGAGCCATGTGGTGAGCACAGCAGACCGGGCGGAGATCGCAAGCCAACAGACAGGCTTTCCGGTATTCGGCGGCATTGCCTTAAATCTACCTGTTGGCGGTTTGAATCTCGAAGCCGTGGAGGTCGCTCTCAAGATGGGAGCGAAAGAGGTCTGGATGCCGACGATTCACGCAAGCCATTACATAGCCCAGAAGGACCATGTCCCCACCCTTGCCAAAGAGGTCAAACCCGACATCAAAGGGATCTACCTCCTGAACGAGGATGGGAGTCTGAAAGACGAGCTCTATCCCATCTTTAAAAAGATTGCAGAATATGACGTGGCCCTTGGCACAGGCCATGTCACTCCTAAGGAGACGAAGGTCGTGGTCAGAGAGGCCGCCAGGGTTGGCGTGAAGAAGATCATCGTCACCCATCCCCTGGCGACCTTCGTCAATTTTTCGAATGAGGAGATGAAAGAGGTGCTCGATCATGGAGCCATGTTCCTGGAACATGTCTTCAACGATGTGACCCGCCAGGTGGCCCATCCGATCACCCAGAGGATGATTGCCGATGCCATCCGGGCGATCGGCGCAAGGCACATCATCATGTCGACCGACTCAGGACAGTGGCTCAACCCGATCCCTGTCCAGTCGATGGGAATCTACATCAAGGATATGTTGGATCTGGGAATTCCAGAAAATGACATCCGGACGATGGTCTCCACCAACCCAGCCCGGATGTTAGGTTTGTAGAGCATGGAGGTCACGGCATGAAGCCGAAGCTTGGATTTATCGGCCTTGGAACGATGGGAAAATGGATGGCGATCAACCTGTGCAGGGCAGGATTCCCTCTGACCGTCTATGACATCAGGCCCGAACCTATCAGAGAGCTCGCTGAGAACGGAGCCTCACCGGCTGAAAACCCGGCTGAGGTGGCCAGGAGATCAGAAATCGTGATGATGAGCCTGCCTGACACCCGGGTTGTCGAAACAGTCCTCTTCGCTGAGAAGGGACTGATCCATGGTCTATCCTCCGGCGCGATCGTCGTGGACCTCAGCACCATTCACTATCTGGCCACTCTGAGGATCGAAGAGAGGCTGAGGCAGATCAGGGTGATCTTCATCGATGCGCCTGTCTCCGGAATGGAGGCCCGGGCGAAGGATGGGACGCTCACCGTGATGGTCGGAGGCGACCCTGAAGCTGCGGAGAAGATCCGTCCCATCCTCGATGCCATTGGAAACAACATCGTCTACATGGGCAAAACCGGGAACGGCCAGCTGACGAAACTGATCAACCAGCTTCTCTTCAATATCAGCGCTGCGGCCATGGCAGAGATCCTGCCCATGGCGGTCAAATTGGGATTGGATCCGGAAAGTGTCTGCCGCGTGGTGACGACCGGAACTGGTCGGACCTTCGCACTCGAATTCTTCACCCCCCATATTCTCGAAAACAACTTCAAACCTGGATATACCCTCTCAGGAGCCTACAAAGATATGGAGAGCGCGGCCGAGATCAGCAGCCAGATGAAGATCCCGCTCCCTGTCTTTGCCGCAGCGATGCAGACCTATCAGATGGCCCTGGTCCAGGGCCTTGGGAATGAGAACAAGGGGGCCATGATCAAGGTGTGGGAAAAGCTCCTCGGCGTTGAGGTGAGAAAGAAGAGGTCCTGAGGTGGAAAAACTTCGCGGAAGGCCAGAGGAGATCACAGAGGCCTACTATCGGGGCTTGATGCACTCGGTCGGGTACCGGAGCAAGGATCTGGATCGGCCCCTGATCGCGGTGGTCAACTCCTGGACCGATGTCAATCCCGGCCACCTTCCCTTTAAGTTCCTCGCCGAAAAGGTCAAGGAAGGGATCTGGGCTGCGGGCGGAGCACCCGGCGAATTCAATGTCCCTGCCCCATGCGATGGGATAGCTCAAGGCCTCGGCATGTTCTACATCCTTCCCCAGCGCGACCTCATCGCAAGCAGCATCGAAGCCATGGTCAAGGCCCATGGTTTTCAGGGGATGGTGATGCTCGCTTCATGCGACAAGATCATCCCTGGCATGGTGATGGCAGCCATCCGGTGTGACCTGCCTACCCTCTTTCTTACAGCAGGAGCCATGCTGCCCTACCGCCTCGGGGAGAAGGAGGTGGTGACGTCCGATTTAAAAGAGGCCATTGGAAGGCGCCGCTCCGGAGAGATCGATGATACGACCTTCATGACGTGGCAGGAAAATGTCTGTTTCTCTCCAGGGACCTGCTCCATGATGGGGACGGCAAACACCATGGGCTCCTTTCTGGAAGCCCTTGGAGTGGCTCCCTTCGGCAGCACGACCATGCTCGCTTTCGAATCGGCAAAGATGAGGCAGGCAAGGGATGTGGGCGAAAGGATCGTCGACCTGGTCAGGCAAGGAGATAGGTTCTCAAAATTCTTTACCCTTTCAAGCCTCCAGAACGGCATCCGTCTGATCTCAGCCACAGGAGGCTCTACCAATGCCACCCTCCATATCCCAGCCTTTGCAAAGATTGCAGGGATCCCCTTCGACCTGAGGAAATTCGGGAAGATCGCAGAGAGCGTTCCCCTGATCGCCAAATTCAAGCCCGCATCGGCCTACCACCTCTCCGATTATCATCGCGTCGGTGGAGTGGCAGCTGCGATGAAGGCCATCCAGAAATATCTTGACGTCTCTGTGCCAGTGGCCTTCGGAGGGACCCTGGAGGATATTCTGAAAGGCGTCGATGGCCCGGATGGTACCATCCTTCGTATGCCTGAGGACCCTCTGGAGGAAGAGGGCTGTTTCGCCATCCTTTATGGAAACTTAGCACCGAGGGGCGCAGTGGTGAAGAAGAGCGGTGTGGAACCCTCCATGCGAAAACATACCGGGCCAGCAGTGGTCTTCGACTCCGAGGAGGATGTCCGGAACTTCCTCCTCGAAAGAAGGATTGAACCCGGATCTGTATTGGTCGTCCGATATGAAGGTCCCAAGGGAGGGCCTGGAATGCGCGAGATGTCAATACCCGCGGGCATGCTGGTCGGAATGGGGCTCCACCATTCCGTAGCCATGGTCACCGACGGCCGATACTCTGGAGCGACGCGAGGCCCCTGCGTTGGACACGTCTGTCCGGAGGCATGGGAGGATGGTCCGATCTCTCTGCTTGAGGATGGAGACCTGATTGAGATCGATATCCCCGGCCGTCGCCTGGACGTCAAGCTCCCTCAGGAGGAGATTGAAAGACGCTCGGCCCGGAAACGGGAGAAGCCGAATCACCCGGCGCCTGGAATGCTCCAGGCTTATAGAGAGAGGGTGGGAGGAGCAGACGAGGGAGCAATCTGGCTGTAGTGAAGGGTCAGGCTCAGGTTGAGGTTAAGGTGGAGGGTTTTATCAGAATGACAACTTGAGAGTAATTCGGACAAAAGCGGAGACTTTATGGAGGAGAAGATCATCGTCACGGCTGCTCTGACAGGTTCCCGACCGACAAAGGAGATGAACCCTGCTGTCCCCTACTCCCCCAAGGAGATCGTCGAGGCCGCTGTGGAATGTCATCAGGCAGGAGCAGCCATTGTCCACATCCATGTCAGGGATCCAAAGACCGGACGGCCTGACTTCAAGATTGAACTCTTCAAGGAGGTCCTGGAAGGCATCCGTGAGCGGTGCGATCTTCTAGTCAACCTGACCACAAGCGGCCTCTTTCTCAGTGGGTCGGAGCTGATCTCGCAACGCCTTCAACCCGTGCACCTCAGGCCTGATCTCTGCTCCTTTGACCTAGGTTCCATAAACTTTCGGGACAGGGTCTTTGTCAATTCACCCGAGTGGGCTGAGGCTGCAGCCAAGTGCATGAAGGAGGAAGGAGTCAAGCCGGAGATAGAGGTCTTTGATGTGGGCCATATCTATCAAGCGATTGATCTCATCCAAAGGGGGCTGATCGATGATCCTCCCTACTTCCAGCTCTGCATGGGAGTGAAGTGGGGCATGGAGGCCTCTCCTGAAAACCTCCTCTTCATGAAGAGCAAGCTTCCTGCGAAGGCTAAATGGTCTGTCCTCGGCGTGGCAAAGGACCAGCTCCCGATGATCACCATGGGCATCCTCTTAGGAGGAAATATTCGGGTCGGCTTTGAGGACAATCTATACCTGAAAAAAGGGGTACTGGCCTCGAGCAATGCCGAGATGGTGGAGATGGCCGTCGATCTGGCCGGACGTCTCGGCCGAGAGGTGGCCACCCCGGAGGAAGCCCGAAAGATCCTCGGCATCAAGAGGAGTCCTTAGGTGACGAAGAATATCAAGAATCAGTAAGTCTTCCAGAGATGGGGGACCCCTACCACCTTTGAAACAGAAAAGGCATCCTTCCGGAATCATCTTCGGAATTTTCCGAGGAAGAGGAGACAGAGGTCTCGGATCGTATAGCCGATCATAATGGCCCCGGAGATGGGGATGGACATGTACCAGAGCGTCCTTGGGAACTCTAAGATCGGGGATCGATCGGTTGCCTGAAGCGCAACCAGTCCTCCTTGATAGGTAAATACCAGCAAGAAGACGAGCGATAAGAAACCGAGGAAGATTTCGAGTCCCTTTCCCCATTTCTTGCCGGCCAGTCGTTCAGGAACCACGTCCACACGGAAATGACTTCTTGCCCTCCAGAGGACCGCCGCTCCAAGAAAGACCATCCAAGCAAAGCCAAACTCTATGATCTCATCCGCCCATCCCATGGAGGAGATGGGGACAAACCTCACGAATACGCCGGCAGAAACGAAAAAGAGCAAACCCACCAGACAAATGACACTTCCCCACCTCATCAGAAGGGCAAGCATCTGCTCTGCCTTCTTCAAGGTCTCCCTTCCCATCTTTCACTTCCTCACTATTCAGCTCCCATCAATAGATTCGGAAGCCAGGTGACCAGTCCGGGGATATAGGTGATCAGTCCCAGGGATGTCATGATGGCAACGATATACCACTTCAGCTCAGAGGCCAGCTCCCAGAGGGGAACTCTGCCCACACTTGAAACCGCATAGAGGACCATTCCCACCGGAGGTGTTAAGAGACCGACCATCAAATTGAGTGTCATGATCACACCGAAATGAACCGGATCGATCCCGATTTTGGTGATGAGCGGCATAAAAACGGGAATCGTCAAAAGCATCACCGAGATCCCTTCCATGAAGCAACCGAGGACGAGAAGGATGATATTGATGATCAGAAGGATGACCCACGGGTTTCTACTCAATGTCATCAGACTCTTAACCACCGCCTCAGGAACCCTCTGATGGATGAGAAGCCATCCGAAGATGCCTGCGGCGGATATGATGAACATCACCCGAATGGTATGTTCTAACGTCTCCCAGAAGATTCTGGGAAGGTCGTTTATCCTGATCTCCCTGTATATCAAAACGCTCAGGATGAGGGCATAGATGACAGCCGCCACCGAAGCCTCGGTCGGTGTGAAGATCCCGGCCAGTATGCCACCGATGATAATGAGCGGGGTGATCATGGCAGACGAGGCCTTCAGCGCGGAATCCATCAGTTCCCGAAAGGTAGCCCTCCTCTCTCTCGGATAGTTTCTCCGGCCCGAGATGATATAGACCGTGATCATCATCCCTATGCCCATGATGAAGCCAGGGATGAAACCTCCCAAGAAGAGCCTGCCCACCGAGGTGCCTGTAATGCTTCCGAAGATGACAAAGGGAATGCTCGGAGGGATGACAGGGCCGATGGTGGAAGAGGCGGCCGTAACCGCTGCACTAAATCTCCGATCGAACCCCGCCTTGGTCATGGCTTCCATCTCCACCATCCCGATGCCTGCTGCATCCGCTACAGCAGCGCCCGACATCCCGGCAAAGATCATGCTATTGACCACGTTGACATGGCCAAGGCCTCCCTGGATATGCCCGACCAGACATTGAGCAAATCGGAAGATTCGAGTGGTCATCCCACCCGTATTCATCAGGTTGCCGACGAGAATAAAAAATGGAATGGCCAGGAGAGGAAAACCTGTGGTGCTGGAGTACATTCTTGCGGGAACCATACATAAGACATCGATCTCGCCCAACACCACGAAAAAGATCACTGCCGTCAAACCCATGGACACAGCGATGGGGAGTCCGATCATGATAAAAAAAAGCAGTACCCCAAAGATGGCAGCGGTCATCATGGCAGTTTTCTCTACTTCGTCATTTGCCTTTTATTGATGAATCCCCCAACCCACCTTTCGCAAGGGCGGATTGGGGGTCTAAATTCTTCTCTGTGAAAGATTGTTCTTACTTCTTTCTCGCGGCCTCCACATAGGTCATGAATTTCTTCACATTCTCCTCCCCTGCATATTTCCCGATCCTCTCATAGGCCGGCCCCATGGCAGCGCGGAAGAGTGAAAGATCGGGTCGGGTCACTTTCATCCCGGCCTTCTCCATCTTGGCGATCTGATCGGCCTCCTCGGCTACGATAGATTTCCGCATATAGGCCCCTGCTGCTTTGCTCTCCTCTCTGAAGATCTTCTTCTGTTCCGGCGTCAGTTTGGCCCAGGCCTTCGCACTGACCACATGGACCATACAATTGTAGACATGGCGGGTGAGGGCGAGGTGCTTCTGAACTTCGTAAAACTTGTTGTGATAGATGACAGCGATTGGATTCTCCTGCGCATCGACCACATTCTGTGCAAGGGCCATGTATACCTCAGGGAATGCGATCTTGGTCACAATTCCTCCCAAGGCCTCCATGGCTGCCTGAAGCTGAATCTCCGGAGGGGTGCGAATCTTTAGACCTTTGACATCATCGGGTTTTAAAATGGGCCTTTTGTTGTTCGTGAGATTCCGAAATCCCCATTCCCAGTTGGAGAGCACGATAAAGCCCGCCTTCTCGGCAAGCGGAGCAAACCAATCCATCGATGGCCCATCCAGGGTCCGGTAGACATGGTCGTAATCGTCATACACGAAAGGGAGCATCACGACAGAAAAGGCTTTCACATACTTATCCAGAGCTCCCTGTGTAGGAAGGCCCATATCGATGGCACCGAGCCTCACCTGCTCGCATTGCTCCGGAGGAGATCCCAGGATATTAGCGGGGTAGATGGTGATCTTCACCTGCCCCTTGGTCCGCTCTTCCACCTTTGCAGCAAATTGCTTGGCTGCCAAATGACTGGGATGGGTCTCCTCACCATAATGGGCAAACCTCATGGAGATGACCTGGGCCTCTGCCCCCGGCCACCCCAAAAGAAGTAGAGCCAGCACCATCAATCCAATCAAGACAAACCGACGTGACTTCATACCTACAACCTCCTTTCTTTTTTGTGTGATCCTTCTGATCACAAGATTGTGTCATAAATTTGAAATTTGAAATTTGCAATTTGCAATTCTTTACGCCTCCCCCCTTTCTTTCAGAGCAGCCTTCAGTTTTTGGAGCCAATCCTCCCTGGGAGGGCAGAAGATGTCGATCCCTTTGAACCCGGTCTTCGTCTCGCCTCCGTGCATCACATTGGGTGGATGGATGCAGATGTCACCCGCCTTCATCAGAAACTTCTCCTCTCCGCAGATATGATCTTCCTCACCTTCGAGAAGGATGAGGATCTGCTCAGAGGGATGGCTGTGAAGCGGAAAGACACATCCAGGAGGGTTCTCGATAAAACTGAGCAGGGCTCTGTCTGTGCTCACCATATGGCTTTTCGATTTCTCCGTTAACCAAACCACTGGCAAGTTCTCGATGCGATAGAAATATCTCGGTTTTTTTGCAGCCATAATCTCCTCCTTCCTCTGCTGAGACTAAAAGAGCTTGAAGCGGCCATCGAACTCCGGTTGCACGGTCACCTGGGTAAAGACCCGGTCCTTCTCCTCTCTGATCGCTGCCATCATCCATAGAAACCCGGTGCTCGTTCCAGGGCTGGCCACATTGTAATGGTAGCCTTTCTTAATGGCCACGGCGTCCCCTTCCCAGACCGGCACCACCATCTCCATATCTCTGTAATCGGTATAATTGAGGTGAATGGAAAAGTTTGGAGAGGGCATATCGATGTAGAGATAGATCTCCTCTTTCTCCTTTGAGTGGTCGTGAGGTGGCCAGCTCGTCCAGTTTCCGTCCTTGCTGAAAGTGACCCCTGCCAAGAGTCGAGAGGCCTGGACATTCTTCTCGCCGATCAGAGTGTGCAACTTCCGGGCATAGGGTTGAAACCCAGCCTCTTTCGCCAGATCTGGGTCTTTCAGGATCTCCTCAAATCTGACGAATTGGACAGGGAACCTCTTGCTCGAAGGCGCAGCGACCTCAGCCAGATCAAACGTTCCATTTGAAGAGATCGCGCATCGACTTTCCCTCGGCAGATAGAGGGCGTCATACTTGCCAAGGGAATACCTTTTCCCGCCGGCCTCGATCGTCCCGCTCCCTCTTAAACAGACGAACCCGATCTCCTCATCAAGGGAATCGACTTCTATCTGGCCGCCCTTCTCTCCAAAGACGATGCGGCCATACCTCAGAAACTCAAGACCCGTGTTATATTGATGGATGATCCGCTTCCTTCCCTGAACCCGGTGGGTCCCTCTGAATAACCAGGCATGACTCATGATTTTATGCCTCCTTCTCCTCTCAATCTAACTTGATCTAATGTGAATCAAATGAGAGTTTGGAACATTTGAATTTAGAATTTCTGTATTGTTTCGGATTTCGAATTTCGTGCTTCGAATTTGACGTTACATACTCAACCAGCCTCCATCCACATAGATGGTCTGGCCGGTCACATAGTCCGATGCATCCGAGGCCAAGAAGATGGCCGCTCCCACCAGATCCTCTGGATCCGCCCAGCGGCCCAAGGGGATTCGGCCTGTGATTTCGGCATAACGTTCCTTGTCCTGTTGAAGCGGTACGGTCAGGTCGGTTCTCACCCAGCCCGGCCCGATCGCATTGACCAGGATATTATATTTTGCCCAGTCGTTCGCCATGGACTTGGTCACTTGTGCCAATCCACCCTTGCTGGCTGCGTAGGCGGGTACCCTCTTTCCTCCCTGAACAGCGGCGAGGGAGGAGATATTAATGATCTTTCCTTTCCTCCTCTGGGAGATCATCACCCTGGCCACCGCCTGTGCAAGAAAAAACGGTCCTTTGAGATTGGTCGCGATCGTCTCATCCCAGTCTTTCTCTGTATATTCTTCACAAGGGTTGCGCCGGATCACTCCTGCGTTGTTGAAAAGAAAATCGATCTTCCCAAATTCCTTCACCGTTCGATCCACGAGGTTCTTGATCTCTCCCATGTTCGAGACATCCGCCTGAAGGGGAATGACAGGTCCACCGAATTTCCGGATCTCATCCGCTGCTTTTTCCAGTCTCTCTTTATTTCGACCGACCATCACAATCTCACCACCGGCTTGGACAAGACCTTTGGCCATCGCCTTTCCGATCCCTGATCCGGCCCCTGTCACGATCCCGCTCCTCCCTTTTAAACTGAACATCTCAAGAATCATCTCCCTCTCCTTTAGGACACTCTGATCAAGAATTTGAGATAGCGATCGGGCTGCTCTTCCAGGAGGCGAAAGGCCTCGCCGGTCTTCTCCAGACCGAACTCCTTTGATATGAGAAGATCCGGATGAAATCTCCCCCGGGACATCAAACTCAGGGCTCGCGGAAAGTCGCCCAATGTCACTCTGGACCCGACCAGTTGAATCTCCTTCTCCACGAATCCCTTCCAGAAAACAGGGCTGGATTGTGAACCCATCCCCATCACCACGATACGGCCTCCGTGGCGAGCCATGCGAACCGCCTGTTCAACAGGCATCTCCCTTCCTTTGATCTCCACTGCCGTCCCTACAGTCTCTATCACGCGATCGACCCCAAACCCGCTGGTAATGGAAAGGATCCTTTCGCAGGGGTCTTCTTTCAGAGCATTGATCGTCAGGTCAGCCCCCAATCTCTTGGCGATCTCAAGACGATTTTCTAAGATATCGACGGAACAGACCCAGGAAGCCCCGGTCTGCCGGATCACCTCCAGAACCGAGAGCCCCAATCGCCCTGCACCTAAAATGACCACACGATCCCCGGGTTCAATCATGGCCCGGCGAGTGGAATGAACACCGATGCTATACAGTTCGACCAGCACAGCCTCTCTTAAAGACATTTCTTCAGGGATCTTAAAGACCTTATCCGCATCGGCAACCACATATTCTGAAAAGGCCCCATCGACATCCACTCCGATCAGTTTCAGAAAATGGCAGGCATTATTATTTCCGTTGAGGCAGGCAGGGCATCGATTGCACCAGATGATCGGATCCACCACTACCCGATCCCCCTCCCTAAGATGGGAGACACCCTCTCCCACGGATTCCACCACCCCTGAACACTCATGGCCGAGGATTCGGGGATAGGTCACCCGTGGTTTGAACTCCCCGAGGTAGATATGGAGATCTGTGCCGCAGATGCTCGCCCAGTGAACCCGGACGAGGACCTGACCTCTCCCGGGGTGAGGTTCGGGAACTTCCTCGAATCGAATCTCCTTATCATCTATGAGAACAGAGGCCTTCATTTGAATCTCCCTCAATCGATCCTTTCCTTTTCGGCGACCGAGGCCATCTTCTCCTCCTTCTCCATCGCCCTTTTGATCCGATAGTAAGAGGTGATGATGATAAATATCCCGATGAAGATGAAGGCCGCACTGATCGGCCGCGTGATGAATATCAATGGATCACCATGGGAGATGATCAGAGACCTTCGTAGGTTCTGCTCGACCATGGGCCCGAGGATCAACGCAAGCAGGATGGGCGACCCCGGGAATCCATAGTAATTCATGAAGTAAGCAATGATCCCGATGATCAGAGAGACCCCCACATCGAAGAAGCTGAACCGCATGGCATAAGACCCGACCACACAGAGAAGGAAGATGATCGGGGTCATCACTCGTCGATCAATATTGATCAGGCTAGCGAAGAATCTTGCCCCGCCCAATCCCACTCCTAACATCACAAACTGGGCCAGGATCATCCCTGCAAAGATCGGGTAGACCACCTCAGGGTGATCCCTGAATAAGAGCGGGCCCGGCTGAAAATTATGGATCGTCAGAGCACCCATCAATACGGCTGTCACCGCATCTCCAGGGACCCCTAAGGTCAACATGGGGATCATCGCACCGCCTGTCGCCCCGTTGTTCCCGCTCTCCGGTGCGGCCACACCTTCGAGAATCCCTGTCCCGAACTTCTCAGGGTTTTTAGATGATCTTCGAGCCTCTCCATAAGAGACAAAGGCTGCGATATCACACCCTGTCCCGGGCACTGCACCGATGAAGGTACCCATCAGCGCTGATTTGACCATGGTCTTAAAGACACTCCCGATCTCTTTAAATTTTGGGATGATATTCTTTAACTCAGACTTGACAGGGGGAAGGATGAGGATCTTCTCAATCCCTTGAAAGACCTGGGAATAACCAAAAAGCCCGATCAGCGCAGGGATGAAGGTAACCCCTCCAAGAAGTTCTGTTGAGTTAAAGGTCAACCGGGGGCAACCTGAGAGGGGATCGAAGCCGATCGTGGTGATCATCAATCCAAAGACTCCGGAGATCAGACCCTTTAGAATCGATTTCCCGGAGACCGTGATGATGATTCCAAGGCCGAAGAAGGCCAAGGCAAAAAACTCAGGAGGCCCAAACTTCAGCGCGATCTTTGCAATTTGCGGAGAGAGGAAACTCATGATCAAAGCTCCCACTGTCCCTCCAAAAAATGAGGCAATGGTGGCCATGCCAATCGCTTTGCCCGCCAATCCCTTCTTACAGAGTGGATGTCCGTCCAACACGGTCGCGGCAGCAGAAGGGGTGCCTGGAATACCGATGAGGATGGCTGAGATCGACCCGCCATAAATCCCGCCGGAGAAGAGCCCTAAGAGCATGAGCAGACCCTTCACCGGATCTAAACCAAAGGTGAAGGGGATCAAAAGGGCAACCCCCATGGTGGCTGTAAGACCGGGCAAGGCTCCAACGATGATCCCTGATGTCACTCCGATAAAGACGAAAAGGAAATTGATCGGATCGAACATCACCTTTCCAAAGGCTTCAAAGAGAAGTTCAAGTTGCAAGTTCAGCCCCCTTAATCAGAATAACAATCCCTCAGGCAAGGGAATGACCAGAAAATACCTGAATATTGACCAGACCAATATGGCAGTGGCCACCGAACTGAATAGCCTGACTAAAATCCCCTTCTGTCTTAAAAAGGTCATCAGACCGAAAAGGAAGAGAAAGGTAGCCGTTGCAAAACCCAGGATATTCGTAAGAATGAGGTAACCGATACAGATAGCAATGGAGATGAGCATCCTCACAAACCCTTTCGGGTCGATCCTGTCGCCCATCTTGAGCGAATTTCCGAGCAATGCATTGACGATGAGACTCAGGCCAAGGATGGCCATCATCACCGCGAGGACCCTTGGAAAGAAATCAGGCCCGTAACCATAGATCTCCTTGACCCGGTACCTTCCCACATACCAGAAGAGCCATGTGCTCAGGATGAGCAACCCCACTCCGATACCGATATCTTCTCTCTTCACGCTTCAACCCCTGTTCTTTGAAAAGGGGCGAAGGTCGGCCTCCGCCCCTCCTCAACAGTCTACTTCTTCTCCTTCAGCAATCCCACACTCTCCAGGGCAGGCCTCAGTGTCTCCTCCATCTCTTTGAGGAACTCTTCAAAGCCTTTTGGATCCCGGTAAGCCAGGGGCAGTCCCAGATCATGGGCCAACTTTTTGAATTCCGGATCATCGAAGCACTTCTTGAAACCATTGATCAGGATCTGCATCCGATCTGCCGGAACCCCTTTTGGAGCGCCCAATCCTCGCCAGTCATAGATGATCTTTGGGTTGGGGTATCCAGCCTCGGCAATGGTTGGCACATCCGGAAAGAGCCAATGCCTCTTCGTATCGTTGACGGCAAGGATCCTCACCTGACCCGCTCTGTAGAGCTGAAGCAATTCATCAATGCCTGTGGTGGCCACGGCGATATGACCGCCGACGACCGCGGTCCTCGTGGGTGCGGCTCCGTCGAAGGGAACGAAGTTAAATTTGACTCCTTCTCGGACCGCAATCGAAGCGAGGGCCAGATGCCAGCCTCCTCCTGCACCACTATGACCGGCTGTGACCACGCCCGGGTTCTTCTTGGCATACTCCATCAGATCCTTCAGTGTCTTAAACTTCGAATCCGCAGCGACCGAGATGGAGGCAGGGCTCTGGTTGAGCAGCTGGATCAACCCAAAATCCCTGTAAGAAAGATCCGCAAGCCCCATCATCCGGTAGGTGCTGAGCTGGAAGGTGATCAGGCCCACCGTATACCCATCGGGAACGGCCGTGGCCACTGCCCCCATTCCAACCGCGCCCATCCCTCCGGTCTTATTGACCACGTTCACATTGACCCCAAAGTAGTTCTTCGCATTCTTAACCAGAGCCCTTGCAATGGTGTCGGTCCCTCCACCCGCAGCCCATGGAACGATCAGGGTGATATCCTTGGCAGGAAATTTTTGGGCCATACCATCAGGAGAGGTGAAGGTAATCAGGCCGGCCACGATCACGAAAATCAATCCCATTCTCTTCAACATTGAAAACCCTCCTTTCTCGAAAGAATAAAAGACCTGGTCTACCTCTCAACAGATTTTCCTTCTTCATCTCTGCTTGCTGAACCACCCCCCTTCTCAGACCACTTCCTTCAAATCGATCTGCCGTGCATATCGGAGATCCACTTCCACCGCCTCCACAGGATTTCTGAGAATTCCGATCCCCTCGATCTCGGCTTCAATCAGATCCCCCGGCTTGAATGAGCCGGCAGGAGGCGTGGCTGTGGTCACCACATCTCCCGGCTCCAAGGTCCAGAAGTTTGATACAAATTCGATGATCTCACCAAAACCGAACCTCATATTCGATGTGTTCGATTCACATTCCACTTTTCCGTTAAGCCTTCTCAGTGTCCTCAGGTTGTAAATGTTCTTCGGCATCTCCTCAGGCGTGACGATCCATGGTCCCATCGGAGCAAATGTATCGATATTCTTCCCCCAGGGTTGAAATTCTCGATTGGTCGCTTCGAGAGATCTCGCCGTAATATCGTCGAGGATGGTATATCCAAAAATGACCTCGTCCACCTTCTCTTTCGGAACCTTTTTACATCTCTTCGAAATGATGCAGGAGAATTCCCATTCATGATAGAAGATACCATATCCCGTGGGAAGATAAATCGTCTCTTCATGCCCGATCACAGCAGAAGGAGATTTTAAAAAGACAAGGGGTACGGGTGAGAAAGGGATCCCGATCAGCTTCCGGTAATCTTCGTAATTTGTCCCTGTACACACGATCTTGGGAGGTCTGTGGGAGGCTCTGAATCTGATCTGAGATAGGGAATAGACACAGCCTGGGAGTTGAAATCCCTTCCCCGTTACGAAATCGAGCGTCTCTTTTGCCGCGCGCAATGAAATCTCATTCCTCTCAATAAAGGAGATCAGGTCGCCTGGAAGTTCAAAGGCGGCCTTCCTCTCCGGTTCCTTCACCCCCCTCTCCTTCAAAAACTCCAGGTAAGCTGAATGCAGATCGATCACCCGATCCCCTTCAAAAGCCCCAAGCCTTGTCTTCCCTTCGATCTCAAACGTGCCGAGCTTCACCAAACCTCCTCTTGAAACCTGCCGTACTCAAGGGGTTTCCACATATCCCATCTTGGACGAAATAAGACGAGCCGCCTCCACCACATGACTGACATACAGTTTCTCCGATGGAGTGTTGATCTTCCTCTGGGGACCTGAGATGCTGAGGGCCGCGATCACGTTTCCATGATGGTCCCTGATCGGCGCTCCAATGCATTCCACATCCTCTTCATGTTCCCTCTGGTCCAGGGCGTATCCCCGCTTTCTGACCTCCTCCAATTCTTTGATCAATCTCTTCCTGGAGGTGATGGTATTTTTGGTAAAAGGCGTAAACTTGATGTCATGGATGATCTTGGAAGACTCTTCTTCCGTCTGAAAAGCCAATAGGACCTTTCCCAGGGCGGTGCAGTAAACCGGGGCTGTCTGGCCGATCTTGGAGATCACCCCCAGGCTCCGTGGGGAGTCGGCTCGATCGATGTAAACGATCTCCTTCTCGCTCAGGACAGCGAGATGGACAGTCTCCTGAACCTTCAAAGCGAGATCCGCCATAACCGGTTTGGAGATCTGGATAAAGTCCATCCGTCTGAGGTAGGCATTTCCAATCTCGAATGCAGCCATCCCCAGCGAATACTCTCCCGTCTTCTGATCTTTCTCTACCAGACCGCACCTCTCGAGGGAAAGGAGGATCCGGTAGGTGGTGCTGCGATCGAGTTTGAGCTCGCGAGCGACCTCACCGATCTTGAAATAGCCCTTCTCTCTGGAAAGGCACCTCAGGATATTGCAGGCCCTGAGTATGGAATTGATCAGGTATCGATCTCGGTCCATAGGTGTTTCAGTATTACAACAATCATTTCATTATTACAAATCACCACCTTTGTCAAGAGAAATCTTTGTCATCTGATCCGAACGATTCAGTGTCCTCGAAGGAGGGCGGGAAAGGAAAAATCCTTTACCGGAGATGACAGGCGGCCCAATGGCCGTTGCCCAGATCCCGGAAGGCGGGCACCTCATTCGTACAGAGATCAATCCGTTCCGGACACCGCGTATGAAAACCGCAACCTGAAGGTGGGTTAAGAGGACTCGGTACGTCCCCCTGGAGAACGATCCTCCGTTGCTGAACTTCGGGATCTGGAACAGGGACCGCCGAGAGCAGCGCCTGCGTATAAGGATGTTGAGGGTTTCGGTAGAGTTCCTGATCGGTGGCCAGCTCCACGATCCGGCCTAAATACATGACGGCCACCCGGTTGCTGATGTGCTCCACCACGCTCAGGTCATGGGCGATAAAGAGATAGGAAAGTCCCATCTCCTCCTGGAGCTGGACCAGGAGGTTGATCACCTGGGCCTGAATGGAGACGTCGAGGGCAGAGACCGGCTCATCACATATGATCACCCTTGGGTTCAGAGCCAGGGCCCTTGCAATGCCGATTCGCTGCCTCTGTCCTCCGCTGAATTCATGCGGATACCTCCGGGCCTGCTCGGGATGAAGCCCGACCTTCTCCATAAGAAAGCAGACCCGATCTCGGATCTCTCCCCGGGACGACCGGGTATGGTTCCTGAGAGGCTCGGCAATGATCTCGCCCACGTTCATCCTGGGATTTAGCGATGAGTAGGGATCCTGGAAGATGATCTGAAACCTGGCCCTAACCTTTCGCAGCGCCTCCCGATCCATCTTCAGAAGATCCTCTCCCTCGAATAGAACCTCTCCTTCGGTAGGCTCGATCAATCGCAGAAGGCAGCGAGCCACCGTGGTCTTTCCGCATCCGCTCTCGCCCACCAGTCCAAGGGTCTCACCTTCTCGAAGCTCAAAGTCGACCCCATCCACTGCACGAATCGAACCCCGGGTTCCTGAAAACAGACCCTTTCGCACAGGAAAGTCCTTTCTCAGGTTGTGAACTTCTAATAAAGCCAAACTATTCCCTCCATCAGTTCCATAACCAGCAGAGAACTTTCCGGCCACCATTGAGCTCCTTCAGGGGAGGCTCTTCTTTTCTGCAGACCTCCATCACCCGGGGGCATCGGGGATGGAACCGACAGCCCTCTGGCATCTCCAGAGGGTTCGGCACGATCCCCGGAATCTCCCGAAGTAGCCTTTTGCCAGTCTTCAACTTCTGCCCGATCCAGGGGATCGATTCAAGAAGGCCCTGCGTATAGGGATGGAGCGGTTCCCGGAATAGATCCTTTACAGGCGCCTCCTCCACCATCTTACCTAAATACATCACCACAACCCTCCTGGCCATCCCCGCAATCAACCCGAGATTGTGAGTGATCAAAACGATCGAGGTTCTGAACTCCTCCTTCAGTCGCACCATCAGATCAATAATCTGCGCCTGGATGGTGACGTCCAGTGCAGTGGTCGGTTCATCAGCAAGGAGGAGCTGAGGTCGACATGACAAGGCCATAGCAATCATGGCTCGCTGCCGCATTCCTCCGCTCAATTGATGGGGATACTCATGGGCCCTTGCATCGGGAGAAGGGATCTGAACCAGTTCAAGCATCTCCACAGCCCTCTTCCATGCCTCCTGACGGGTCACCCCCTGATGGAGTCGAATCGCCTCTGAAATCTGCTCGCCGATGGTCAGGACCGGATTGAGAGAGGTCAGAGGCTCCTGAAAGATGATTGAGATCGCATTGCCACGGATCTGTCGTATCCTGTCCGGAGTCAGATCCAGGATATTGGTGCCCTCAAATAAGATCTCTCCTTGGATCTCGGCCGGAGGAGAAGGTAACAATCTGAGAATGGAGAGCGCTGTCACGCTCTTTCCACAGCCGCTTTCACCGACCACCCCGAGGGTCTCTCCCCGATGCACATCCAGGCTCAGCCGGTCGACAGCCGTGACCATGCCTTCGTAAGTCTTGAAGCGGGTCCGGAGATTCCGAATGGAGAGTAGAGGCTCCGGTCTCATAGTTTGAACCTCGGATCGAGGGCCTCGCGCAAGCCATCGCCTGAGAGGTTGAACCCGAGGACCGCCAAGAATATGGCGATACCTGGAAAGGTGGCCACATGGGGTGCGTGAAAGAGATAGGCCCGGCCTGAACCGAGCATCGCTCCCCACTCCGGTGTCGGCGGCTGGACCCCAACCCCTAAGAAACCCAACCCGGCAGCAAAGAGGATGGCTGTGCCCATCCCGAGACTGGTCTGGACCGTAATCGGAACCATCACATTCGGAAGAATGTGTCTCATCAGGATCGCCACGTCCCGAGTGCCAAGGGCCCTGGCCGCCTCGACGTAGACCTGTTCCCTAACCGACAGCACGCACCCTCGAACCAGACGGATGTAGATGGGCACCATGCTGATCCCAACAGAGATCACCGTGTTCTTGAGCCCCACTCCCAAGACAGCCACCAGGGCCAGCGCAAGAAGGAACCCTGGAAAGGCGAGCATTGTATCGGTGATCCGCTGGATGCCGAAATCGACTTTCCCTCCATAGTAGCCGGAAACCAGTCCTAATGGGACACCTAAGAGCAGCCCTAGGGAGACGACCCCGATCGCGATCAGAAGCGAAACCCTCGAGCCATGGACGATCCGGCCTAAGATTGAGCGGCCTAATTCGTCTGTTCCGAGCGGATGCTGCCGCGAGGGAGTCTCTAAAGATCGAATGAGGTTTGGAGCGGAGGGGTTGCCCGGATAGAGGATCGGTCCGAAGAGCGCGGTGAAGAGATAGATCAGGATCAGAACGCCACCGAAGAGAGCGGCCTTGTTCCTTCTCAGTTTCGCCCATCTCCGCCTGAGCTCCCGGTTGCCCGACCAATAGCTCTGCAACTCATTGCTCTTTTTCTTCTCAGTCATAACGAATCCTTGGATCCACAAAGGCATAGACCAGATCGACCATCAGATTGACCAGGATATAGAGCAGCCCAAAGATCAGGATGGCACCCTGGATGACCGGATAGTCCCGGGCAAGGATCGAGTCCACAATCAACCGGCCCAGGCCTGGCCAGGCAAAGACGGTTTCGGTCAAGACCGCGCCGCCTAAAAGCAGGCCAAACTGGAGGCCGACGACCGTGATGATCGGGATGAGGGCATTTTTCAAGGCATGTTTGACCACGACCACGCTTTCCTTCAGTCCTTTTGAGCGAGCCGTGGTGGTATAATCCTGAGCAAGGGCCTCCATCATGCTGGCCCGGGTCATCCGTGCGATGAAGGCAACGACAAAAGCAGCCAGGGTGATGGATGGCAGGATGACATGCTTCCATGTTCCAGTGCCGCCTGCAGGAAGCCATTGGAGGATCACAGAGAAGAGCACGACCAGCATCAGGCCGAGCCAGAAGACAGGCATGGAGATGCCGAATAGAGCCATGGAGGTGACCAGATAGTCGATCCAGGTATAAGGCCTTACGGCTGATAGAATGCCTGCGGGTATGCCAAAGAGACAGGCAAGAATAATGGCTGCGACTGCTAAGAGGATCGTGTTCGGCAACCTGGCCCAGACCTCTTCGATCACAGGATTCTGGGTTCGGGCTGATCGGCCGAGGTCGAACCGAACGAGGCGGCCAAGAAATAAAGCATATTGGGTGAAGATCGGTCGATCCAGGCCGAGCTGATGCCGGATGTTCTGAACCTCCTCAGGAGTGGCCATCTGTCCGGCAAGGACCTGGGCTGGGTCTCCCGGCAACATCCGGAGCATAAAGAAGAGGAGAAAAGATATCCCGATCAGGACCGGCAGCGTGGAGATCAGGCGTTTAATGACATACCGCAACATATTCCAATCAATCTTGGGTGCAACGAGTCGTGAACACGAAAGCATCAGGGTACCAGGTTCAGAGATTTCTATTTTCTATTTCCCCTGATACCCTGATTGAGTGGTATCCTGTCATCCGAGCTAATCCATGGTCACATAGGTCGGGTAAAACTTCTCCGTGCTGGTAACGACCATGCCCTTCACCTTGCTCGAATAAGCGATGACAAACTTCTCTACGTGGAGCCATATCCAGGGGCAGTCGTCCCAGACGATCTCGGAGGCCTTCTTAAAGAGCTCTAATCGCTTCTTCGGATCCTGCTCCCGGCGAGTCGCCTCCACGGCTTCGTCGTAGACAGGATTGCTGTAGTGCGCAGCACCCAGGCCTTTGGGCGGATTGACACTCGAGTGGAACTGTCCGTAAAGACCCATGTCCGCATCGAGGATGAGCGGACCCCAGCCTAAGAGAAAGACCTCCAGTTCGCTCTGCTCGATCGGCTTGAGCAGGCCCGCAATATAGGTCGGCCAGTCATACGTCCTGAGCTCAGCCTTAACTCCAATCGCCTGTAAATACGCCTGGACAGCCTCGGAGACCTGTTTGTCGAAGAGGTAACGGCCCTGGGGCGTCCTCATGCTCACCGTCTGGTTGAAATCGAAGTTGGCCTTCTTCAAAAGCTCCTTGGCCTTATCCGGGTTGTAATCGTACTGGTGGGCCATCCTGTGATACCCGAAAAGGATCGGTGAGACCGGACCCTCCATGGGAATGGCCGTGTCGAAGAGGATCTTCTTGCAGATCGCCTTCTTATCCACGGCATAGTTGAAGGCCTGACGAACCAGCTTGTTTTGGGTCACGCCCTTCTTGCAATTAAGTCCCATGAAAATCGTCCTTGTATCGAGAGGCATATCCACCCTGATCTTGGGGTCGGCCTTTAGCGCAGCGACATTGGAAGGCAATGGCTTGTAGCAGACGTCGATCTGCCCGGTCCTGAGCATGGCCTCGCGGGTGGCATCATCTGGAATAATCTTGAAGGTCAGCTGGGCCACGTTCGGCCTCTTGCCATAGTAGTTTTCATTGCGGACCATCACAATACGGTCGCCTTTGACCCATTCCTTCAGGATGTAAGGGCCTGCACCCACAGGTTTCTCACGAACGCCTTCTCCATACTTTTCGATGGCCGCTGGAGAGATGGGGCTGCAGATGGTCAGAGAGAGCGTGGCAGCAAGAGGCGCGAAGGGGTATTTGAGTTCGAGCCGGATCGTGTGATCGTCGACGACCTTCACCTCTTTGATCACGGCAATTGCGAAGCGCAGAGGGACCCTCATCTTGGGATCGAGTGCCCGGTCGAGGGTCAGCTTCACCGCCTTGGCATCACATGGGGTCCCATCGCTGAATTTGACACCTTTTCTCAGATGGATCGTGTAGGTGAGACCATCCTTCGACATCTCGTAGCGGGTCGCCAAACGTGGCTCCAATTTTGCTTCCGGGTTTTGATAAAAAAGGGTATCATAGATCAAATCGCACATGTTCTGAATGAGGGTCGTTGTCTGTTCCTGGGGGTTTAAGGTATCGGCATCGATGCCAATGCCAATTCTGAGCTCCTTCACCTCAGCCCCTTGGCCGGACGGAGCAGACCAGAGACCAAGTCCCATGACCAGCAAGGATATGAAAAGAATTCTCTTAATGTGGATCGCCATCTTTTTCATAACTCTTCCTCCTTTTATTTAAGAATTTCTGGTGCTGCTTTCACAAATCTCCCGCCCTGCATCACCAGAAGGATCGCCTCGGGTTTGAGAAGGATGTCGATCTCCTCGATCGGATCACCCTCCACGACGACCAGATCAGCGAGCTTACCTTCCTCGATCGTGCCCAGTTCCTTCTCCAGGCCCACCACCTTTGCCGCGACCTGGGTGGCGGCCTGAATCGCCTCCATTGCTGAATAACCCACTTCCATCAGACGCATCAACTCGCCAAGGTTCTCACCGTGCAGGTTGAAAGGCGTGCCTGCATCAGTCCCCATGGCCACACAGACACCGGACTCCCTGGCCATTCTCACGCTTTCAAGATGAAAAGGCTTGATCCGGAGGGTCTTCTCCACGGCAAAGGCAGGGATCCCCGCTGCAATCCCTTTCTTCTCGATGTGATAGAGCGCGGAAAGGGTCGGGACAAGGGGGACGGCTCTCTTCACCATCAAGGAGATGGCCTCCTCGTTGAGGAAGACGCCATGTTCAATGCTGTCGATCCCTGCACGAAGCGCATTCAGAATCCCCTGTGTTCCCATGGCGTGGGTCGCCGTTCTTCTGCCCGCTTTGTGGGCCTCCTCTATCCCTGCGCGAAGTTCATCCTCGGTGAGCTGTTCGCTGCCAGGCTCCACATCAGGCGTCATCACGCCGCCTGTGGCCATCAGTTTCACCACATCCACACCCGCCTTGACCTCTTCTCGAGCAGCCTTCCTCACCTCATCCGGGCCGTCCGCCTCTTTTCCCAGTTGCCAGCCGTGGCCTCCGGTCATGCAGATCAACCGACCGCTTGCCAGCATCCTCGGGCCCAGGATCAGCCCGGAGCGGATCGCGGCCTTGAGACCGAGGTCGATCCCTTCCTTCCCTCCCATATCCCGAACGGTCGTCACACCCGCCAAGAGTGTCCTTCGTGCGGCTTCCGCAGCCTTCAACGTCACCATGGAAGCATGCTCTCGAACAAGGGCACCGATAGGATCAGGACTTCCATCCAGACAGAGGTGAACGTGACAATCGATGAAACCCGGAAGAAGGGATCGCCCTTCCAGATCAATCCGCTGAGCCTCTTTTGGAATGGATATCTCCTTCTCCGAAACCTTGGCGATCCGTTCGCCCTCCACCAAGACGCTCCCTCTCTCGAACACCTTTCCATTCCCGACGATAATACGGCCCCCGATGAACCCTGTCACCATCCCCGATCTCCTTATATCCGGCACTTCATTGACTCTTCTTGCGACCCTATCAGCGGTAAAAGTCTACCCCCCTAAAATAAAAAAATCAACTCAAATTCCCCTTTGCTTCCATAAGGAGAGCGGTTGATGAAATAATGATGATTTCCTGTAAAATGAATCCCTTGACTCAGTTTATTCATTTTATTATCATACCACTATGTTTGATAAACGGAAAATAGTTGAAAAATTTGCCTTGTCAGAACATATTGTAGTTTATCCTGGTGATTGCCTAGACTTACTGAAAACAATCCCGAACGAATCATTAAAACTTATCGTCACCTCACCGCCTTATAACATTGGTAAAGAATACGAAAGACGACTCAAGTTAGAATCCTACCTTGAACAGCAGGCGGCTGTAATCCGGGAATGTGTAAGATGCCTATCCCCTAAGGGAAGTATTTGTTGGCAGGTGGGAAATTATGTCGACAATGGTGCCATTATCCCATTAGATACGATCCTATATCCCATCTTTACTGGTTTAGGCCTAAAGATGAGGAATAGGATTATCTGGCATTTTGAGCACGGGTTACATTGTAGCCGCCGATTTTCGGGCCGATATGAAACCATCATATGGTTTACAAAATCGGATGATTACACATTCAATCTCGATCCTGTAAGAGTGCCACAGAAGTACCCAGGCAAAAAATATTTCAAAGGACCAAATGTGGGAAAATATTCATCCAACCCGCTAGGCAAAAACCCGGGAGATTTATGGGTTATCCCTAATGTAAAGAGTAATCATGTAGAAAAGACCGAGCATCCGTGTCAATTTCCCGTGGAATTGATAGAACGTCTCGTTCTTTCAATGACAAATGAGGAGGATTGGGTGTTAGATCCGTTCCTTGGAGTTGGCACTTCAATCATTGCAGCTATACGGCACAATCGGCGTGGAGCAGGTGCAGAAATAGTTCCTAAGTACATTGAATTGGCCAAAGAGAGAATTCAACAGGAACTTGCTGGGACATTGAGAACACGCCCAATGTACAAACCCATATACGATCCAGTGGAGGCAGGGAATACGTTGATTGAAGCTCCTTGGAATAAAACTAAAGATTCAAAACAGCTTTTGTTAATTAAAGAAAAGAAAGTTAAATACCATACAAGATGAAAATTATCGAAACATATTCCCACCTAAATGGTCTTGAATATCTTCTTGTTCACAAGCCAAATCTATGGCGAGAAATACAAGCTGTTATTTCCCATGTGGATGCAGAGAGGTTCAAAACCAAGGTTTCCAACGAGAAGACGATGAAGGGGAAAATCCTTTATAGCCCCATAGGGATGAATGCTGAGTTTAAAAGGTTACTCCGTGCAAAAAATTGGAAGGAAAGCCGAGTAAGCTATTGGGTTACTAAGAGTGAAAAGCTTATTAGGAAGACACTTACCATGTCTCCAGAGGAACAGAAGAAAGAAATAGAGGCAGCAGGTGAAGTACCTATTTTTAGTTACAATCAGACCGATTTTGTTAAAGATCGTGTAGCTCTTGAGGTGCAATTTGGTAAATATTCATTTGTAGCATATGACCTTTTCGTAAAACATCTTGCCTTCTATGTTGGCGACTATATTGATGTCGGGGTTGAAATCCTACCAATGAAATCTCTCCAATCACATATGAGTTCAGGTGTCCCCTACTATGAGGGTGAATTCTACAATGTTGTTAGGCAAGGTCGGGGAGTCCCTGCAGTTCCTTTGGTCATCATTGGAATTGCCTCATAAATATAAAATCAGCTAACAATTCATCCAGCGCCTGCCTGCCGTAGGCAGGGATGGCTTACAGCCCCCGCTGATTTCAATCATTAGGCCAGATGGAAAAGATGACAGCCGAACAATTAAAGGAAATGGCTAAGGCCCTGGACGGGCCAAGGGTGGTGCAGAAACTCTGCAGAGAGAAGTCGCAACCCACCACGGCAAGGGGCTATCCTCTCTATACCTGTAATTTGTGCAGAGCTATCTGTCCTAAGGGAAAAGGTCTGGGCGGTTCTTAAGGGCTCAAAATCTGGAGATCAAATTACCCTCTTCATCAAATGGAAAGTCGATCGGTTCGGTGAGGATCTCGATGCGGGGATTTGATCGGGCCTCGTCAAGCAAGGCTTCGGAGGCGAAGAGGTATTCCAGCTCCAGCGTGTTCTTGATCCAGAGGATCCGGAGATCCCTGGAGTCGAAGACCCCGGAGTTGTAGTGGGCCGTGCGCAAGGCCTCCCGGTCCCTTTCAAAGAAGACCGGAATACGAGCATTCTCGGGCACCATCCCGTTGATGCAGTTGATGTGCGTGGAGGGGTAGTCAATCTTATCAACCAGACGTTTGGTCGTATAATCCGCCATCCCGATCCCTGTCGCATTACCGTGAGTCCCCTCGGTGAGGTCCCTGACGAAGATTCGGGTGATCTTCGGATTCTCAAACCTTGGGTTTCCGATCAGTTGATTCCGGCCGACCACATTGGTATCCATTCCCGTGCCGCTGATATCCTTGCCCATCTCGTCCACGATCAGAATATCCACCTCATTGAACGGAAGAGAGGGCATCCATTCCCTTGCCCTTCTGAGGAGGGCCTTCTCCTTCTCTATAAACTCCTCCGGGCTCACAAGCTCGATCAGGGCTGTCTGATCGTACTGGTTTTCTATAATCCCTATCCCAAAGAAGATGGGAAGCTTTTCAAGGAGGATCGAACCCACCTCAGCCAGGACCGTTGAAAAACCGTGTTTGATCGTCAGCCGGTGTACCATCAGCGACCCCTGGTGCTTTCCCATGCCGATGGCCATCATCTTGATCAAACCGCTTTCGATCTCTCCCTTGAAATCGGTATGGGGCTTGATTCGATTGACGACGATAATCTTATCCGCCCCTAAAAGATCTCTGCCGATCAAGACAGGGGTGCCGAATCTGGTCCGGCCAACCTCCTCAACATCCATGGAAGAGATAATGGGTGCTCCTACGCTCCTCTCCGTGATTCCGAGACTCTCCAGCACCTCCACCTGACCTTCTGCAGTCGCCCCTCCATGGCTTCCCATCGAAGGAACGACAAAGGGAGAGGCTCCCAAACTCCTGAGATGTTCGATCACCGTCTTTAGAACTCTGGGTTTATCTTTAATGCCCCGGCTTCCCGCGGTCAGAGCGATCCGCTCTCCTTTTTTAACCTTTCTGGATAACTGGAATCGATTCAAAAGCTCGGACACCCTCTGCTCGACATTCTCTAAGCGGGGGGCATCCATCTTCTGTCGAATCTTGAAAATCTTTGGCAGGCTTTCCATCATCGATTGCATTCCGTGATCTGCCCGATGCGATGCCTATGATTCAAAGCAGGGCCTTTTCATCGTCCGGATCAAAAAGGTGGATATTCTCCAGGTTGGCCTGAAGCAAGATCTTCTGGTGGGGGATCACCCTTGTCTTGGGATCGACAGAGGCGATCAAGGAGTCCCGACCCGCCTTCACATCGAGATAGATCTCATTTCCTATGGGCTCGATGATCTCGACGAGGGCTTCGATCGTTTCGCCTTCGACAGGGGCTGAGGCTTTTGAAAGGTCTTGCGGTCGAATGCCCAAGGTGATCTTCTTGCCTACATGATTTTGAAGATTTCGAGACCTCTCCTCGGGTATCCTCAACCGGAAACCATCCGCCTGAACGAACAATCTGTTCTCCGATCCGATCAGCTCGGTCTCTATGAAATTCATGGTCGGACTTCCGATAAAGCCTGCCACAAACTTATTGATGGGATGAAAGTAGAGATCCAGTGGCTTCCCCACCTGCTGGATCAGGCCATCCTTCATCACGACGATCCGGTCCCCCATGGTCATCGCCTCCACCTGATCATGCGTGACATAGATGATGGTCGAGGAGAGGCGCTCGTGAAGTTTCTTCAATTCCCCCCTCATCTGAACCCTCAATTTGGCATCCAGATTGGAAAGGGGTTCGTCAAAGAGGAAGACCTGGGGTTTTCTCACGATGGTCCTTCCAACCGCCACCCTCTGGCGCTGTCCACCGGAGAGTTGCTTGGGTTTTCGGTGCAGGAGCTCCGAGATCTCAAGAAGATCTGCCGCCTCTTTGACCCGCTCATCAATCTCCTTTTTGGACAACTTCCTCATCTCCAAGCTGAAGGCCAGATTTTGATAGACCGTCATATGCGGGTAAAGGGCATAGTTCTGAAAGACCATGGCGATATCCCGATCCTTGGCCGGGATCCGGTTGATCAGTCGGTCCCCGATATAGATATTCCCTTTCGTGATCTCCTCCAGCCCGGCGATCATCCTCAAGGTCGTTGTCTTCCCGCACCCGCTGGGACCGACGAAGACCACAAACTCCTTGTCTTCGATCTCTAAACTGAAGTCTTTGACCGCGATCACCTCGTTGAAATATTTGGAGACGTTCTCCAGGATCACTCTTGCCATAGTTGCCTTACTCCTTTAAAGCCCCTGTTAAACCAGCCACATAGTGCTCAACAAAAAAGGAATAGACCAGGGCCACAGGGACTGAAGCTAAAAGAGCCCCGGTCATCAGCGGCCCCCAGTGATAAACGTCCCCGCGGACCAGCTCGGTCACCAGGCCGATGGGAACGGTTTTGCTCTCCGTCGTCGAAATGAATGCCAGGGCATAGAGAAACTCATTCCAGGATAGGGTGAAGGCGAAGATCCCAGCCGAGAAGATGCCGGGAAGGCAGAGAGGGATGACGATCCGCCAGAATACCCGGAGCCGGCTGGCCCCATCGATCATCGCGCATTCCTCCATCTCTTTGGGGATGGATTTGAAATAACCCATCAGAAGCCACGTGCAGAAAGGGATGAGAAAAGTTGGGTAGGTCAAGACCAGAGACCAGAGCGAGTCCCATAATCGGAGGTCGAAGATGATGGTCGCCAGAGGGATGAAGAGAATCGTGGGCGGGATGAGATATCCGAAGAAGATGGCCAATCCAGTCGGGCCAGAGGTTTTGAACTTGAGCCGCTGAATCGCATAGGCAGCAAGCAAGCTGGCTCCCAGGGAGATCGCCGTCGAGAGGATCGCCACAAAAAAGGTGTTGTACATCCACCGCAGGAAGATGGTATCGAAGAGAAGGGTCTTCATATTCTCCAGTGTGGGCTGATGGACGTAGAAAGGGTTCAGTTTCAGGTTATACAGCTCCTTCATCGGCTTGAGGCTGGTATTGAACATCCAGTAGAACGGGAAGAGGAGAAAGATGACGAAGATGATGAGGGGCACGTAAAACCTGAAGAATTTGCTCCAGAATGATTCGATCATCCCTTAATCCTCTCTCTTCAAGTATTTGAAGCTGATCAGCACACAGAGAACCAGGATCGGCAGAATAAAGTTGGAGATCGCTGCACCCTCCCCAAAGTGTCCACCCGGGATCGCCCTTTGAAACGAGAGCGTTCCAAAGAGATGGGTGGCATTCGCCGGTCCGCCCTTGGTGATCACCCAGACCAGTTGAAAATCACCGAACGTCCAGATCGTGGAGAAGGTCGTGATCACCGCAAGAAGTGGAAGGATGAGAGGCAGGGTGATACGACGGAACCTCTTCCAAGACCCGGCCCCATCAATGGCAGCTGCCTCATAGAGAGTGGGGTCGATGGTCTGAAGTCCTGCCAGAAGGCCTATCGTAAAGAAAGGGATCCCCCTCCAGACATTGGCAACGATCAGAGAGATTCGGGCATTGGTCGGATCCCCGAGAAAATCAATCTTATGGTTGATCAGACCCATCTTGATCAGAGACCAGCTGATGGCGCTGAAGGTGGAATCATAAAGCCACCAGAAGACAATCGCAGAGAGGGCGGTGGGGATGATCCATGGAAGGAGAATGATCGCCCGGACCAGACCCTTGGCCTTGAAGTCCCGGTTGAGAATGATGGCCAGGACAAATCCAAGAATTGCCTTGAACAACACGGCCACGATCGTATAGAGAAAGGTGTTATAGGTGACCAGCCAGAAGGTGGAGTCTTTCAGGAGGCTGACGTAATTGCCAACGCCGATGAAATCTCCCTTCCGACCGATCACGGTATCGGTGAAACCCAGCCAGAGGCCCAGGATGAAAGGATAGGCCAGAAAGATGAAGAGGATGGCCTCAGCCGGAATGACCAGAAGAAAGCCGAGGAAGTTGCGGTTCTCCATCAGTGTGGAGAACGCATTTCGGAGCCGAAGCCATCCTCGCTCCTCCGCTTGTATCTGCACAGAACCCGATCCTTTCACCCCATTCCCCTCTGAGCAGCCTATTTTTTAGGGGCTGCAGGAACCTCTTTTTTGGCTGGTGCCGGAGCTTCCTTCTTCGGCACGGAGACCTTCTTCTTGTAATACCGGAGGAGGCGTTGCTCAGCAATCCTGGCTGCCTCTTTGGGTGACTTTCCTCTCACGCAGACATCCCCGATCAGATCGACGACCACATATTCTGCCATCGCTGCAGCAGAAGCCGGCCCCTCGGGCCCTTCATATCCGTTCCAGAGCATATTGGCAATGCAGTCTCTGAAGGGGGTGATCTTGGGATCGCTCGTCCAGATCGGCAGTTTCTTATAGTCCTTCAAGCTTGGGCCCACATAACCGATCATCGCATTGATCCAGGGCGCGGCCTGAGGCTCCTCCAACATGAACATCAGGTAATGTTTGCAGGCATTCGGGAATCGGGTGTACTTAAAGATGAATGCCTGGTTGAAGAGGTGGAGTTCAGTCGGCTTTCCGACCGGTCCGATGGGCATGTTCACATGGTTCATGTCGTTTGCGATCTCGGGCCATTTGCCTTTTGCCGCCGCATAGATGCTGATGCCGTTTGTGGTGACCGAGATCTCACCGGCCAGGAAGGCCTTGTTGTTATGGGGGTCAAGCCAGGAGGCTGTCCCGGGGATGAGGGTATCGTAGAGCTCTCTGACCGCCTCCAGGGCATTCCAGGTTTCGGGTGAATTGATGACCACATTCGCATCCTTATCCACGCACTTCCCACCAAAGGCCCAGAGCCAGTGGTGGGTCCAGTTGTTTCCATCGCCCACGGCATGTCCGAGGGCAAATCCTGGCGGATGACCTTTCTCCTTCAGTTTCTTACACATCTTGATAAATTCGAAGATATTGCTCGGCGGCTTTTCATAGCCCACCTCTTTGACCCAGCTCTCCCGGTAGTTGATGCAGTTCACCGGGCCACCCATGGGGATGGCGATCCAGCGGTTGGTCCTTGGGTTGATCGCATATTTATAGCAGACAGGCTCCCATCCTCCGTATTTTTTGCCCAGGTAGGTGGCGATGTCCGTGACATCGAGAAGCTTATCCGGGTAGAGATGGGGGTCATCGTGCCATCCGAGGACGATGTCGTGTCCCGCACCCACTGAGGCAGCCATGGCAGCCTTTGGCCTCACATCCTCCCAGCTGATGTATTCGGTCATCACCTTGCAGCCAGTCGTCTCCTCCCATTTCTTGGTGTTCTTGTTCCACAGATCCTTGTCGCCCTGGACGAAGACCTCCCAGCGCAGGACTCGCAAGACCGCATCCTTCTCAGGCTTCAGCGGAGGAGGTTCAACGCCTTTCTGCGCCACCGATTCAAACGGGAGCGAAGCCAGTCCAGCCCCAGCGATTCCAACTGCCGTGCTTTTAAGAAAATCCCTCCTTGTCAGTCCGTTCTTCTCTTTCATAGCCTTTCACCTCCTTCAAAGGTTCTCCTCACCAAACCGAACTTCGCCATAGCCAGTCACAATGAAAAACTTTCCCTCGGTCCCACCTCCTTTCGTTGTGATGGAAAAGAACCTCCAGAATCTACACGGCCTATTAAACCCCCTTTTCTTGTCAATGTCAATATCGGCGGTTTTCATTGGCGGACCGGTAGGCATCATCCACCAGCTTCAAGGTCTTGAGGTTGTCGAGAGGATCGGTTTCAAAGGGCTTTCCGGTTCGCAGACACTCCACGAAGTGAGAGATGGCATGGTCGTACGAGCTCTGATAGGCCTCATCGAGATCGAAACAGACCGTCTCGTTCGTCTCCCCGGCAATGCTCAGTGTGTCGTTCTCAAAGAGAATGCTCGCACGATCGCCAATCAGCTCCAACCGGTCTCTCGGAAGGGGTGGAGCACCGGCCGCTGAGAAGTTTCCCGAAACCGTACCAATAGCCCCTCCTTCAGCCTTGAGCATGATGAGCGCAACATCCTCGCCGATCACCTCAGGGCTGATCCGGCTGATCCTCGCGCTGACCACGCTCATCTCCCCGACCAGAAAACGGGCAGTGTCCAGATGATGGATGAGAAGTTCCAAGATGAGAAAGCGATCCATCTTTGCCATAAAAGGCTGCCTCTCCAGAGCAAAGGGTCTTCCACTCTCCGCCCTTGTCAGGAGGCCTGAGCTCCTCGTTGAGAATCGAAATTCGCTGATCGGCCCGGTCTTCCCTTCAGCCATCCAGCAGCCTGCCTGTCGGTATTGGGGTCGGAATCGCCAGTTCTCATGAACCATAAATCTTACTCTCTGACCGATCTCTGCCACCAATGCCTCGGCCTCCCTCAAGGTCGGAGCCATCGGCTTCTGACAGAGGATGTGAATGCCGCGCTCAGCTGCCATCTTGGCAAATCGGGCGTGGGCTTCCACAGCCACGGCAATGTCAAGGGCGTCGGGCCTCTCTCGGTCGAGCATCTCTTCGATATCGGAATAAACCCTTGGAATGTTAAATTCCGTTGCTCGAATATTGGCCTTATCCAGATTTCGATTATAGAGGGCCACCACTTCAACCCCGGAGGCACGAGACCAGGCGATCAGATGATGCCGGGTCACCATCCCGGCCCCGGCTATGGCAACTCTGAGTTTTCTGACATTCGTCATATCCTCCGTCTCCTCAAAAAAGGGAAATGGGGCAGAGGACTTCTTAATACTCCGTATAAGCGCCCTTGCTGGCCGGAGCCGCAGATTGAGTATACCGTTTCAATACCCCGGACCGGCGGGGAAATTCTGGCATCTTCCAGCGTTGCCTCCTTTTGTGAAGGTTCTCCTCGACCTTTTCTGGGCTCATGGGAGTGCCCTGAATTCCGACCACCTCCAACCTCCTCTGAGGGATGTCTATCCTTATCAGATCGCCATTCTCAACCAGAGCAATCGGGCCACCCCGGGCTGCTTCTGGACAGACATGACCAATGCATGGGCCCCTTGTCGCACCCGAGTACCTTCCGTCGGTGATGAGAGCAGTGGTCTTCGAGAGCAGGGGGTCTGCGGCCAGCGCCTCTGTCGTGGCAAGCATCTCCGGCATCCCCGTTCCTCTCGGCCCTTCATAACGGATGATGATCACATCCCCGGGTTTGATCTTCTTCTGGAGAACAGCGGCCAGGGCCTCTTCTTCCCGGTCGAAGACAATTGCTGGGCCTGTATGGACCAACATCTCCTTTGCCACAGCTGAAAACTTGATCACCGCACCTTCAGGAGCCAGACTTCCCTTGAGAACGGCAATCGACCCTTTTAGAGAGGCATTCTTCGCCTGCCGGATGACATCCTCCCGGCTCAGTTTATGATTTCTCAGCCATCCCTCGTTCCTCTCAAAGAAGCCCTCCTTCTTTAAATCCTCCAAATTCTCTTTCAGCGTCTTTCCTGTAACGGTTAAGACATCGAGGTTCAAGAGATCCCGGATCTCCCATTGGACTCGAGGAATCCCTCCTGCAAACCAGAAGAGCTCGGTCAGAAATCTTCCGCTGGGCTGGATATCGGTGAGGTAGGGAACGCTCCGGTTGGCCTTCTCGAAATCGTCGCAGGTGATCTCAATGCCGAGCTCGTGGCCGATCGCCGGAAGGTGAAGCAAGGCATTGGTCGATCCGGCAATGGCCGCATGAACCTTGATCGCATTAAGAAAGGCCTCTCGGGTCAGGATGTCTGAAACCCGGATCCCTCTCTCTGCCAGTTCCATAACCCTCTGGCCTGCCTTTCGCGCATATCGGTAAATCTCCCGTAGGGTCGCGGGGATGAGCGCCGCTCCAGGAAGGGCCATTCCTAAGGCCTCGGACATGCACTGCATGGTGCTGGCCGTCCCCATGAACTGGCAGGCACCCGAGCTCGGATCGCACGACAGGATATAGGGCCTGGCCTCCTCTTTTGATACCCTTCCCTGTTTATATCCTGAGGTAATCTCTCCGCTCTTAGCGGAATGGGTCATATCCGGACCTAAGCGGGCACTTCCTCCCGGGATATGGAGGGCCGGGATATTGATCCGGGAGGCGGCCATCAGATGTGCAGGGATCGCCTTATCACAGGAGGAGACGAGAACGATCCCATCCCAGGGCAAGACCGCAGCATGGACCTCGACCATTTCGCAGATGATCTCCCTGGAAAGGAGGATATAGTTCATCCCATCGTGACCCATGGCCCAGCCATCGCAGATGTCCGTCACATGGAACTCCGAAGGTTTTCCTCCGCCCTGATAAACGCCCTTTGAGACCTCCTGAGAGATCGAATCGAGATGAAAACTGCCCGCGTGGCTGTGGCCGAAGACGTCGTCGATCAATATCTGTGGCCGCTCGAGATCCTCCTCGGACCAGTCCATCCCGCACCGCAAGGTATCGATCTGAAGCCAGTTCTCCCGAAATGGTCTCCCTCTCTGTTGAATCGCCATACGCTTTACCTCCCCGGGAAGAAGATTCAGCCAGAATCCTATCAAATATTTTCTCCTGAATCAATCGATTTCGTGCAGCGAAATTTATGGCATTTCTACCAAAATTCTTGTATATATGGAAAGAGTATGAAGCCAATCGATGCCGACAGAAAAATCATTCTGAGCCATCCCACGGACAACGTCGCCACTGCAAAATCTGAGATCCAACCTGAGACGATCCTTTTCTTACCAAAGGGAAGAAAGATTGAGGTAAGGGAGGAGATTCCGTTCGGTCATAAGGTCTGCCTCCGGACGATACCAAAGGGAGGCCCTGTGATCAAATACGGCGAGCGCATCGGGAGGGCGATTCGAACAATCCGGCCTGGAGAGTTGGTCCACATCCATAATGTGGTGGGCGAGCGGGGAAAGAGTCAAAGTAAAAATAAAGGTTAAGGTTAAGATTGAGGTCCAGGAAAATGAATTTTCTGGGCTATAAACGACCGGATGGAAAGGTTGGGGTGAGGAACCACATCGCCATCATTCCATCGGTCGTCTGTGCAAGCGAAGTCTGTATCGCGATTGCCAGGAAGGTGAAGGGCACAGTGGCGATCCCCCATCCCCATGGCTGTGCCCAGTTGCCCTTTGACGCTGAGCAGACAGCGAGGACTTTAATCGGCGTTGGCAAAAATCCCAATGTGGCAGCCGTTCTGGTCATCGGCCTGGGATGCGAAGTTGTCGATCCCTTCCTGATCGCCTCCAAGATCGCAGAGTCAGACAAGTTGGTTAAGAGTCTGATCATCCAGGAGGTCGGAGGAACCCTGAAAACGGTAAAAGAAGGGACCAGGATGGCCAGAGCGATGTGGTCAGAGGCGTCTCGTTTCAAGAGGGAAAGGGTGGATCTGGATTCATTGATCCTTGGCGTGGAGTGCGGAGGTTCAGATGCCTGTTCCGGTCTTTCGGCCAATCCAGCCCTCGGCGTGGCCAGCGATCTCTTGATCAAAGAGGGCGGAACCGTCATCCTCTCAGAAACGACGGAGAGCATCGGAGCCGAACATATCCTGGCGAAGAGGGCGATCAATAAGAAGGTGAAGGAGAGAATCCTGGAGATCGTGAGACGGACGGAGAGTCGGGCGCTTAATCTCGGGCTTGACATCGGAAAGGCGAACCCGGCACCCGGCAACATCAGGGGCGGGATCACCACTCTGGAAGAGAAGTCCCTCGGATGCATATTGAAAGGCGGAAGCAGCAGGATCATGGAAGTCCTTGAGTATGCGGAAGCCCCGGCTCAAAAAGGTCTCGTCCTCATGGATACCCCTGGACATGACGCCGAATCTGTCACGGGATTGATCGCAGGGGGTGCGCAGATCATTGCCTTTACAACGGGTCGCGGAACCCCTGTGGGATCTCCCATTGCTCCGGTCATCAAGATATCGACCAATTCCCACCTCTATTCGAAGATGAAGGACAATATCGATATCGACGCCGGTGAGATCATCACAGGGGACAAGACGGTTCAGGAGGTGGGAGAGAAGATCTTCAGGGAGGTTCTAAGGGTTGCCTCGGGAAGGTTGACCAAGAGCGAAATCCTGGGCCATCGGGAATTTGCGATCAACCGGATCGGTCCCTCTTTTTAAAAACATAAATTCGAAGCACAAAATCCGAATTTCGAAACAAATTCAGATCGCCAGAATTCAAAGTGATAAATTGATATTGGTTTTGGAAATTTGAACATTTGGATTTTGAATTAGTTTCGATATTCGAATTTCGAAATCTCTCTTTATAAGGAGCCCTCATGTTCAAGCCTGAAGGCATTTATGTGGCGATGATGACCCCTTTTGAAGGCGGAAGGATTAACGAAGCCGTCGTCCGCCAGATGGTAGACTTCGTCATAGAGAGAGGGGTTCATGGAATCTTCCCGGTCGGCTCCGTGGGCGAATTTGTCCACCTCGGTTTTGAGGAGAAGGTCTTTCTCATGCAGATCGTCCATGATCAAGCACGGGGAAGGGTCCCTGTGACGCCTGGAATCACCTCCACCCGTCCGGAAGACTCCATCCGTCTTGCCAAAAAGGCCCGAGAGATCGGTTGCGAGGCTGTGGTGATCGCTCCTCCTTACTACTATCCTCTCAGTCAGGAAAATATGGAGCGCTACTTTGAGACGGTGAGCGATGCGATCGATCTTCCGATCATCCTCTACAACATCCCGCTCTTCGCCCCTCCGATCGGTACCGATCTGGTCGAACGCCTCTCTCGTCGGAAGAACATCGTCGCTATGAAGGACTCCAGTGGGAGCATGGTCGATCTTCTCCACTACATGGACAAGGTCCGGTTAATCGGAGAGGACCTCTCCTTTCTGGTGGGCCGGGAGGATATCCTCTTCCCTGCCTTGATGGTGGGAGCAAAGGGATGTATGACCGCCACATCAGGCATTCTTCCGGAGATCATGGTCGGGATTTACAACGCCTGGCGAGACGGTGATTATGAGAAAGCCAGAGAGCTTCAGCTCTCCATCCTCTTGCTGATTCGCGCAATGTTCTCGGTTCCATTCCCCCTTGGATTTAAGACCGCCCTCGAAGTCAGGGGATTTAAAATGGGCCCGCCTCAACAGCCCCTCTCCGATGCGGAGTATTCTCGGTTTGCGGAAACAAAGAACCGCATCCAAGAGATCATGAAAGTAATCCTCCATGGTCTAAATTCTTAATCCCCGGAGTGCACCTTCTGTTTTTCCTTCCTGAAAGCAGCTGGGTCTGACAGTTACGAAGGAGGATTACTTCTTCAGGGCGGCCATGAGTTTGGCATGTTCTCCTTCGAGCATGCCGTAGGTATGTTTTGGCTCAGGAAATCTCCCTGCCCTCACCTCTTCCGCATAGGTCTCGAGGGCCTTCAATGTCTCCTCTCCCAAGTTGGCATACCTCTTCACGAACTTTGCGGTAAAGGCCTGGAAGATTCCCAGGATGTCACTGACGATCATGAGCTGACCATCCGCATCGGCTCCAGCCCCGATACTGTAAACCGGGATGGTCAATACATCCCGGATGATCTTGCAGACCTCCTGGGGAACAGCCTCCACAAGCAGGGAAAAGGCCCCGGCCTTCTCGACCGCCTTCGCATCCTCGATCAGGTCTATCGCAGCCTCAGCCGTACGGCCCTGGGCCTTGAACCCGCCAAGCTGACCCGAACTCTGAGGGGTCAAACCGATATGGCCCATCACCAGCATCCCCCCATCTGAGATCGCCCTGATCTGGGCACAGACCCTTTGGCCTCCCTCCAGCTTGATCGCATCGACCCTCGCCTCTTTAAAGAAACGACCAGCATTTCGAACCGCCTCATCCGCATTCACCTGATAGGAGAGAAAGGGCATATCACCGATCACAAAGGTATTGGGAGCCCCTCGCCGAACTGCCTCGGAATGGTAGATGCATTGATCCATGGTGACCGGAATGGTGCCTTCATAACCGTAGATGCACATGCCCAGAGAATCGCCTACGAGAATCATATCCATCCCTGCTTTTTCCGCAAACTGGGCGGTCCAGTAATCGTAGGCCGTCACCCAGACCGCTTTCTTCCCAGATTCCTTCATGCTCTGAAGATCGAACCGGGTCAGCTTCGTTTTCATCTCTCCCTCCTCAACTTTTTTTTACAAACTTAAAACGTTGCGTATCCTCTGATCACAAATGGACAGCCTGACTCCAATTTATTATACTTGATTTCATAAGATTGTGAAAATGAAAATCCTTCTGATTCAACCGCCGGTTCGGGATTTTTATCAGACCACGATACGGACACAGCCGATCGGCCTGGCCTATCTTGCTGCCTCTCTTCAAAAACATGGCTACGAAGTCGAGATTCTCGACTGCCAAAAAGGGACGAAGAAATCGGTCCCCATCCCTGCCGAGCTCTCCTATCTCAAGGCTCTCTACCCCTTTGATGACCGGAGTCCGTTCAAGCTCTATTCGGGCTATTACCATTTCGGAATGGGTTGGGAAGAGATCCGGCGAAAGATCGAGGGCTCGGAGGCCGATCTCTTTGGGATCTCCTCTAACTTCACGCCATATCATGGCGAGGCATTGGAGATCGCTCGAATTGTTAAGGAATCTGATAGAAGAAGAATCGTGGTCATGGGAGGGGCACATGTCAGCTGCGATCCGGAAGGGGTTCTCCGCAACCCGTTCGTCGACTATGTCGTCTTGGGAGAAGGAGAGGTTCGCCTTCCCTCCCTTCTGAATCGCCTTCAAAAAGGAGGAGTCCCGCGCGATATCGAAGGCATCGGGTATCGGGTGAACGGAGAGATCCGGGTGAATCCGCTCCGGACTTTTATCCAGGATCTGGATTCTCTTCCACATCCTTCAAGGGAGAGGCTCGATCTGGATCGATATCGGATCGGAAGGAAACGATCCACCATGATCATCACCAGCAGGGGCTGCCCCCATGGATGCGCCTATTGTTCAACCCATCTCGTGATGGGCACCTCTTTTCGAACCCGGTCTCCAGATGCCATTATTCAGGAGATGATCGCATGCAGGAAGCAATACGACATCCGAGCCTTTGACATCGAAGATGACAATTTCACCTTTGATCAGGAACGGGCAAAGAGATTGATGAGATTGATCATTGAGACTTTTGGAGAGGAGAATATCGAACTGACGGCCATGAACGGCATCTCCTTTGCCTCTCTCGATCAGGAGCTTCTGGAATTGATGAAGAGGGCAGGGTTTAGAACCATCAATCTCTCATTCGTCAGCACAGATCCGTCGGTCAAAATGATGATGCATCGGCCTGCCGCCCCACATGATTTTCATGAGGTCTTGGAGATGGCCAGAAAGATTGGGTTGAGCGTCATTGCTTATGCCATTTTTGGAATGCCAGGTCAAACCATAGAAGAAATGGTGGACACGTTAATCTATCTAATGGAGAAAAGGGTTCTGATCGGGCCGAGCGTTTACTATCCCACCCCCGGAACTCCTCTCTTTGAGAAGTGTAGAAAGGAACGGACCCTCCCATCGCATCCCTCCCAATGGCGGTCGAGCGCCCTGCCCATCGAAACGGATAAATTTAACCGCCTCGATTTATTAACCCTTCTCCGCCTGGTCAGGGTCATCAACTTTATAAAGGGAAAAATGGACCAGGAGGAATTGAGCGAAGGAATGACGTGGAAAGCACTTGACCAACTGTTGAAGGCTGAGGCCGAGGCCAAGGATGAGTCAGTGACGTGGAAGGACCTTCTTTCATTGCTCTTGAGAGAAAAGACCTTTTTCAGTATGAAGACGGATTCTAAGCAAAAGACATCGATTTTGAAAGAGGCGAGTTCCGGAAGGGTCATGGATGCTTTCTTTGAGAGGGCCTGGGAAACTCCTGTCCTGAAGAGTAGAAATGCTTAAGGAGGTTTAATCCTTACCAATGCAAACTCCTTAGCTGTTGGTTTTTTTGCCGGGAAGTGGTATGGATAAGAATAGAGAAAAGAGGATTCAAGATGACAACGATCTATCTGGTGCGTCATGGACAAACCGCATGGAACAAAGAGGAGGTCTTTCGGGGAAGAACGGACATTCCCCTCAATGAAATCGGAATTCGAGAGGCTGAACTGGCCGGAGAGTACCTGAAAGGGATGGACATCGAGGCCATCTATTCCAGTCCTCTCTCTCGGGCTAAGGAGACCGCCCTAAGAATCGCACACTTTTTCAGTTTGGAAGTCCAACCTCTCGAAGGCATCACGGATATGAGTTTCGGAAAGTGGGAAGGTCGCCCGCTGAAGGAGGTTCAAGTCGACGATGCGGAGCTGTATCGACAGTGGAGAGAAGAGCCGCATCTGGTCAGACTTCCTGGAGGGGAGACTCTGGATGAGGTTCGCGTCAGGGCCATGGCCGCGCTCGAAGAGGTGATCGAGTCTCATCCGGGAAGGAATATCGTCCTCGTCTCTCACCGGGTCGTCAACAAAGTCATCATCTGTGGCATTTTAGGAATAGATAACTCCCATTTCTGGCAGATCGGTCAGGATACAGCCGCCATCAACCGGATCCGATTCGAGAGGGGTAGGTATGTCCTCTCCCTTTTGAATGAGACCTGCCACCTCAACCCTCTCGAGACCGAGAGGTTGAAGCGCGACTTTTAGCCAATTGAAGCGGGTTCGAGGTTATCCGAGATACGTTTACATCAAGACACAGATTTAAGAAAGTTTTCGATTTTGGTTTTGATCTCGTCCCTGATCTTCCGAAAGACGGCCAATCGCTGCTTCTCCGTTCCAACCGCTGCCGCGGGGTCTTTAAGGGCCCAATGGAGTCGTTTGCCAGAACCGGGAAAGACAGGACAGCTCATCGCTGCATAATCGCAAAGGGTGATCACATAATCAAACTCTTGATTGAGGAAATCGTCCACAGATTTGGAGGATTGATGGGAGATATCGATCCCGACCTCTTTCATCACCTCAATGGCCAGAGGGTGAACAAAGGAGGGAAGGATCCCTGCACTCTGAACCTCCCACTCTCCAGCTCCTAAAGACCTCATCAGTCCCTCAGCCATTTGACTCCGAGCCGAATTTCCAGTACAGAGAAAGAGGACCTTCTTCTTGCCTGGCATGATAGTTCCGATTTTAAATTGTGATTATCTACCCTTGCTTGACCGCCTGGGAGGATAGGTGGCCTCGATCGTGCTCTTCATCCCTCCCCGGACATTGAACTCACCAATGACAATCGCCCGGATCGGCTTGGTAGCCTTTACGAAGTCTCTCAGGATTCGGTTGACCGCATTCTCGTAGAAGATCCCCAAATTCCGGTAACCGAGGATGTACATCTTTAAGGACTTCAATTCTGCACACCACCGATTGGGAACATACCGAATCGTAATGGTCCCGAAATCCGGCAATCCTGTTCGAGGACAGACGGAGGTAAACTCGGGGATCGAGATGGTGATCTCGTAATCCCTAAATTGATTTTCGAAACATTCGATCTTCGGAAGAGGGGTGCTGATCCCTGCCTTTGCATGGGCTTCCGTATACTCAGCCATGGTCTCACCTTTTTAGAGCCATCTTAATTCCAGGGCCTGGGCTCAGGCCGTGGAGAATTACATTATAATTGCACGCGGAATACAATGTCAAAAGGAAAGATATTGAATCTTTTTCTCACTATTGTTAAATATAGGTGGTATAATCTCGAGGGATTTAATAAGAATTTGGCTGAGGTGAAGATTTGGATCTGACCCTTTCGATCCAGCAGAGACAGATAAGGAGAATGGCCCGTCAGTTTGCCAAGACCGAGCTCGCGCCCATCGCCAAGGAGATCGACGAGGAAGGCCGCTTCCCCTGGGAAGCGGTGGAGAAGATGGGAGCCCTCAATTTTTTTGGGATGCAGGCTCCCAGACGGTATGGCGGTGCAGAACTGGACTCCATCTCGTATTGTCTGGTGATCGAGGAGATCTCGCGCCTCTGCGCATCGATGGGGCTGATGCTGGCCGTCCATAACAGCGTCGTCGTCTTTCCCCTAAACCAATTCGGAAGCGACGAGCAGAAGGCCAAGTTCCTTCCTCCCTTAGCCTCAGGCGAAAAGATCGGCGCCTTCTGTCTGACCGAACCAAATGCCGGCTCAGACGCCATGGCCATTGAATCGACCGCCATCAGAGACGGCGACTCTTATATCGTCAATGCCAATAAGATATTCGTGACCAATGGCGGGGTGGCCGACACCCTGATCGTCTTCGTCTCAGTGAATCCAGAGGATGTGAAGAAGGGATTCAGTGCGATCCTGGTTGAGCGCGGCACTCCAGGATTTGAGGTAGGGCTCCTTGAGAACAATTGCGGCATGCGCGCCAATCCGGTCACCTCGATCGTCCTCACCGACTGCCGGGTGCCCAGGACCAACCTCCTCGGCCGGGAGGGCGACGGATTTAAGGTTGCCATGGCTGCCTTAGATACCGGCCGGATCGGTATTGCGGCACAGGCGGTGGGGATCGCTCAGGGTGCCCTGGACGTCTCCTTGAAATATGCGAAGGAGCGGATTCAATTCCGCGTCCCTCTGGCGAGGCATCAGGCCATTCAGATGATGCTCGCTGACATGGGGACCATGGTCGAAGCAGCGCGGCTTCTCACCTTAAAGGCAGCCCATGTGAGAGACCAAGGAGGTGATCTCTCCGGGCCCTCAGCCATGGCCAAGCTCTTTGCCGGCCGCACCGCTTCAAAGGTTGCCTCCATGGGTGTCCAGATTCACGGAGGTTATGGATACAGCAAGGACTACCCCATTGAACGATATTTCCGCGATGCCCGGGTCACAGAGATTTATGAGGGCACGAATGAGATCCAGCAGATCGTCATCGCCCGTGAGCTTCTAAAAGGGGGCGAAGACTGATGGAGATCATCGTCTGTATCAAACAGGTGGTAGCTGGAGATCGGGTGAAGATCGATCCGCGCACTTACAGCCTCGTGCGGTCCGCAGAATCCTCCCATATCAACCCCTTCGATCTATTCGCTCTGGATATGGCGGTTCAACTGAGGAAAAAGTATGCCGGGTCGATCACCGCTCTCACCATGGGGCCAAAGATCAGTGAGGAGGTCCTCTGGGAGGCCCTATCCCTTGGAGCTGACAGGGCCATACTCCTCTCGGATCCGCGATGCGCTGCAAGCGATACCCTGGCCACCTCCTACGTGCTGGGCATGGGCATTCGGAAGATCGGCAGGTTCGATCTGATCCTCTGCGGGATGCGGACCACTGATGGTGATACCGGTCAGGTCGGTCCCCAACTGGCAGAGGAGCTGAATCTTCCCCATATCGGCAACGTGGAAAAGGTGGAGGGGGAGAGGGGACTTCTTCGCATCGAAAGGCTGACGGACGGATTCAGAGAGATCCTGGAGGTCTCTCTGCCAGCTCTGCTCACCGTCTCTCCGAGAAGAACGGTACGCCTTGCGAGCCTGATAGAGATTCAGGATGCCTTTACCCGATGCTCCATCGAGTCCTGGAATTTAGAGGATCTGAAGGCCGATCCAGCGAAGGCGGGCATTTCCGGTTCTGGGACATGGGTGGAGGGACTGACTCCTCTCACACAGGAGAAGTCCTGTGTCTTGATTGAAGGAGATCCCCGGCAGCAGGCTAAGTCACTCTTGAAAAAACTGATCGAAAGGAATCTGCTTTCATAGAGCGATGAAGAGAGATTTGGAGATCTGGGTCTTCGGAGATCATCGCAATCATCCCAGGGATCGTCTGACCCTGCAGGTCCTGGCAAAGGCGAGGACCCTTTCCGAAAATACGGGAAGGGTGACGGTGGTCCTCTTGGGACATCAGATGGAGGATATCGCAAGGGAGTATATCGCCTACGGTGCCCAGCGTATCCTCATGGTCGATCATCCAGAGCTTGCCGTCTATCGGGCAGATCTATTCACAGGTATGATCAGCGATCTGATTCAGGAAGAAAGACCGGATATCTTTCTCTTGGGAGCGTCAGGGTTTGGAAGAGAGCTGGCTGCCAGAATCGCTAAACGGATCGGAGCAGGCCTCGGCGCAGATTGCGTCTCCCTGGATTGGGATGAGCAGAAGCAGATGCTGATCGCCTCCAGTCCAGCGTTTGGTGGAAACTTCCTGGCACAGATCTGCTGGAGTTCTGTTAGACCTTCCATGGCCACGGTCAGCCCTGGAAGCTTTCCCGAACGGCCTTATGATAAGGCTGCTCATGGGGAGATTGTGAAGGTGAGAAGAGATCTGAATCAGGCCTTCTCAAGAATCAGAGTGATCTCCTCTGTTCGAGAGCCAACCCGATCTGCCAGACTGGAAGAGGCTAAGATCGTGGTCGCCGGTGGCCGGGGAATGAAAGATCTCCAGGGATTCGACCATATCCGAGAACTCTCCCTGCTCCTGGGAGGCGAGGTGGGTGCAACCCGGCCGGCTGTCGATGCCCACTGGACATCGGATGAGCAATTGATCGGCCAGACCGGGAAGTCGATCAGACCACAGCTTCTGATCACCTGCGGCACCTCTGGTGCAATCCAGTACACTGCTGCCATTCGAGGCTCAGGGACGATTGTGGCTGTCAATCGTGATCCCCATGCCCCAATATTCAAGATGGCCGATTTCGGAGTGGTGACCGACGCCCTATCCTTCCTGCCCGCCTTCATTGCCGAGGTAAAAGGCCATCTCTTCAGGGAGATTGCAGATCTCTATCGCCATCAGGTCCGAATCGGAAGGGATCAGATGCCGGTCTCTTTCGGCCAGCGGATAAAGAAGTTGAGGGAAGACCGGAGGATGAGCGTCGCAGAGATGGCAGAAAAGACAGGCCAGCCACCGGAGTTCATCAAGGAGGTGGAGTCGGACAGTCTGACGCCTCCGGTTTCGTTCTTATTACAACTCTCCCATGCCCTTCAGATCGACCCGAGCAACTTTCTAACAGAGCAGGAGAAGGTCCAGATCGGCGGAAAGAGGCAGGAGGCATTTGTAAAGCGCACCCAGAACTACTCCTACCGGACCCTCACCCCAGGGGCTGCGGACAAACACCTCCGCTCCTTCATGGTCACGATTGAGCCCAGAGAGAAGCATAAGATGGTGGAGTATAAACACCCGGGAGAGGAGTTCATCTTTGTCTATAAGGGAGAGCTGGAACTGACGCTGGGGACCAAGGTGATCCATTTGAAGCAGGGAGAGACCATCCACTTTGACTCCGAAACGAAACACAAACTCCGAAACCTCTCCGATGAGAAATGCGAACTGATCGTCACCCTCTACACCCCGTAAAATTGTTTCAAATTGGACTAAAAAAATAGAACCTTAATTGAGCAGTCCTCACCATTTCCGTGCAGATCAGGTTCAACAGATTCACGCCACTTTCGATTCGACGAATGGGGAAATACTGTGCTATACTTTTAACCTACCTGATCCGTTTAGTCAGGTCATCGATCCTCATGATGAGAGGAGAAAATTGAGTGCCTAAAAGATCCTGCTTTTTCGTCCTTTGTCTCTTGCTTCTCTCCCTTTCTCTTTTCGGATGTCCCAAGAGAGTGGCCAAACTTCCTCCCCTGGAGGCGCCCCCGATCAAGAATCCGATCGTCAAACTCCTTGAAGCCTTCTCGCCTGCAGAATCTCTTCAGGCCAGGACCTCGATCCGGATCGAAACCGTAAGGAGCGGCCAGGAGATGAATTTCCTGCTCAACGGCTTCATCCTTTACCAAAGGCCGGACAGGTTTCGACTGCTCGGCTATCACCCGTTTGGAATGGGTCTATTCGACGCCCTCTACCGAGACGGAGAGTTCTTCCTCCTCGTCCCCCCACAGAAAAGAGCCTACATCGGAGAAGCCTCCCAGTTCGACGACCTGATGGAGAGGGCGGGTGAAATTCAGATCGTGACGGAGAGGGGCGAGGCCAATGAGATCCCAACCCGGATCCGTATCGATTTGGTCGCCAAAGAGACTCGCATCGACCTTCGATTAAAGGAGATCCAGGTCAATCCGTCCATGCCAGAGGATTCCTTCCGATGGGTCGTCCCGGAAGAGGTAGATGTCCAACCGCTTGAGAAGCTCTTAAGAAAGAGACCGAGATAATGAAACTCATCTCAAGCGTCGGAATATTCTGGTAATCGGGATCCCAGGTTGAAAAACCAATTGAGGACATCTTACAATTTCTCCAATGGCAAAAGTGGACTGCCTCTTCATCCATGTCCCCAAGCTGAAAAATCACTACCGCCCCATTGATCAGTTTATCTGGATCAACTTCCTTCCGATGGGCCTCCTCGGATTGGCAGACCTCCTTCAACGCCATGGCATCTCAACCGAGATCGTCCACATGGGAGTGGAGTGGATCGAAGATCATCATTTCTCCATTGTCAATTATGTCCGAGAGAAGAATCCACGGATGATTGCGATGGACCTCCACTGGCACCATCAGAGTTTCGATGTGATTGAGATGGCCAAGAGGTTGAAGGCTGCCTTCTCCGACCTCTATCTTTTACTCGGAGGGTTCACCGCCAGTTTTTTTCATGAAGAGATCCTGAGGAACTTTGATGCGATCGATGGGATCATCCGGGGTGAAGCAGAAGAGCCGATTTTACAGCTGGCCCGGGCGCTTCTCCAGGGAAAAGAGGACCTCTTCTCCGTGCCCAACCTCACCTGGAGGAGGGGAAAAAGAGTCCTGGTCAACCCCCTTTCCTATGTGGCCTCGGAGGAGGATCTCAACGCTCTTTCCTTCACAGACTTTCAGTTGTTAAAGAATTATCCGACCTACATCCGCTACATCGGCCAACCCTTTTATGTGAAGGGTCTCTCCAAGGAGAAAAATTTCAAGTTCTATTCCTTAAAATCGCCGACCTATCATCTTACGGTTGGAAGAGGCTGTCCTGTCCAATGCACCTGGTGCAGCGGCAATATCCCTTCTCAGGAGACGGTGACAGGTCGAAAGGAGGTGGTCTTCAGAGGGGTGGAGGAGGTCCTCCAATCGATCAGAGAAGCCTTCTCCTATGGGTATGAGAGTTTCCACATCTGTTTCGATCCCTATCCCCAAAGACCTGAATACTTTCTCGACCTCTTCTCTCATATCCGGAAAGAGAGGATCCAGATGGAATGTGTCTTTGAATCCTTCGGGCTACCAGCAGTCGATTTTATTAAATCCTTTAAGGAGACCTTCCCCGGAGAAAAATCCCGGATCGCCCTCTCACCCGATGCCGGATCGGATCGGCTGAGGAGGATGCACAAAGGTTATGCCTACACCAATCGGGAATTGATGGAGTGCCTTGAGCGATCGAAAGAGCACGGAGTCCTCTGCGACCTTTTCTTTATCCTGGGCCTCCCGTTTGAGAAGGAAGGAGATCTTCACGAAATGGTTCGACTCCAAAGAGAGGTCCGCCACCGATACCCCAATGTGAGAGGAATCCGCACCTTCACGGTCCAGATGGAGCCAGGCTCTCCCTGGCACCTCGATCCCGAAGCGTTCGGGGTGAAGACCTCTCTTCGGAATTTTATGGATTTTTACCATTATCATTCTGAGGAGGGTAGCCCATTTTCCTCTCCGGGATACTGGATCCCGGACTACTTCCAGGGGGTGGAGGATGAGAGCAATTTCGAAAAGAGATTGAAGAAGATCCAATGTCGCCACTTCTGCTTCATCCATCCCGACGTCAGGAAGTCATCAAGCCCATTCTGGGGAAGAAGGTTCTGCGACCTGTCGAATCTTTTATGGAAAATAAAGGCGTTGTCAGGGAGGAAAGAAATTGATATATTTTAAAAATCTTGACAGAAGGAGGTATGGGCCATGAAGAAATCCAATCTTGTTCTCTGTGTGATGTCAATCTTGTTGCTGGTCCTCTCAGTCCCTCTCCATGCTGAAGAGATCGGCAGGGGGGTGAAGGTCACCTACCTGGGCCATGCCGCATTCAAGCTGGTCTCTCCCAATGGAGTGGTCATTTACCTCGATCCTTTCCTGAGCGGGAACCCTAAGACACCGCCCGAGCTGAAGACCGTGGAAAAGGCTGATCTCATCCTCGTCACCCATGGCCATGCGGACCATGTGGGCGATACGCTTGCCATCGCAGAAAAGACGAATGCGAAGATCGTTGTGATCCCTGAGTTAGGAAGATACCTGACCCGGAAGGGCGCCAAGAATGTGGTCGGGATGAATAAGGGAGGGACCTACACCTCCCATGGCATGGCGATCACCATGGTTCATGCCCTGCACAGCTCCAGCATCACCGAAGGGGATCAGGTGATCTATGCGGGAGACCCCGCGGGGTTCGTCATCCGGTTTGAGAATGGGTTCACCGTCTATCACGCAGGCGATACCGGATTGTTCGGAGATATGAAGCTCATCGGTGAGATCTATAAACCCGATCTCTCTCTTCTTCCGATCGGAAGCCATTTCACCATGGATCCCAGAGAGGCAACCTACGCAGCAAAACTTTTAGGATCGAAGTATGTGATCCCCATGCATTACGGGACCTTTCCGGTTTTGACAGGGACGGCAGAAGAGTTCGTGAGATTGATGACGAAAGAGGTTCCAAAGACCAAGGTGCTGGTATTAAAACCGGGACAGATGGTTCAGTAGGTGTTTCCCAATATTATAGCCCACGGGGCACAGAGTCCCGTGGGCCCTTCTTCTCCTACACCCTTTCGAGTTTTGTGCTGATCACATGTTTAAAGGCTGCCACCACTTCTGGATCGAACTGTTTCCCTGCGTTGGCCACGATCTCCTCCAATGCTTCCCATGGCGGCATGCCCTTTCGGTACGGGCGGTCGGTCGTCATCGCATCGAACGAGTCAGCCACCGCAATGATACGAGCAGCGAGAGGAATCTTCGCCGCATCCCTATCATCGGTAAGGCTATCGACGAAATACTTATGGTGGGCGACCACAATGGGGACGACCTCTTTGAGCACAGAGCCCACCGAGGTGAGGATGTAGGCACCCTTGACCACATGGGCATCCATTAACTCCCGCTCATCCGTAGTCAGGTCTGCGGCCTTTCGCAAGATCTCGCCACTGACATCGATCTTACCGATGTCGTGAAGCAGGCCGGCCACCCGAACGTTTTCGATCTCGTTTCGAGGGAGATCCATGATGATCGCCGTCTCCATGGCAAGTTCAGACACCCGAACGGAATGACCTTTGGTGTAGGGATCTGTCGATTCGAGATACTTGGAAAGGATTTCGAGAATCCCGATGTAAGCGTTTTTCAGATCCCGTACCTTCTCCTCGTTCTGTTCATACAGGGTACCGACGACGACACTGGCCAGGATGAGAAAGCCGCCCCACGAAGAGAGTTTTGCAATGCTGAGCCAGAACATCTTTTCATCGAAGAAACGTTGCGGAGAGCCCAGGACGAAGTAGAGAACGGCTAAGATGGATAAGACAGCGGTGAGAACCCCCATTCGCCTTCCCAGGTAATAACCGGCAACCAGGACCGGCAGATAGTAGAAGTTGAAGATAAAAGTCTTTTCCTCGACATAATGGGTTCCGACAAATCCACCAACCAGGATGATGAAGACAATAATCCTTTCAAAGTGTCTCAGAACGAACTGTTTGAAATTCTCCATAATCCTTCTTCTCCAGGATCCTCCCGATTTGCCATGATCTCTTAGAGCGGGATCTTGTTCACGACTGAGTCCTAATATAAATTCTGATCAACGTCAAGGGATAAAGACAGGATGCAAGATACAAGATACAAGATTCAGGACACAAGATATAGGATAAATGATTCATAATTTCCGGAAGGTCATTTCTATCGTCTGCTCGCCAAATGCATTTTCTGTACCAACATTTGAGTAGACCAAACTTATTAGAATTTAAAAAGAATTTACCTTTGAGCAGAGACAATAAAGAGATGCAGTCACATTTTTGGTAATGGCTGGGGAAATTTTGTCCACCCTTGCCCCCTGCCGGCTGAAATCTAATAGGGCAACCACTCTAAATCCCTCTTTCAGGATCTCTTGTGAGACGGTGGTCAGATACCTCTGCAACGCCTACGGGCGCGGAACAGCCTCTCACAGAAACCTCGCCCAACCTCCGAAGCCGGTAGGGGTGGCCGGTTGGCAGGCGACTGGCCACCTGATCGGAAATCAGCATATCGACGCCCAGGGATTTTGTCAGTTCCTCCAGGCGTTTGGCCAGATTGACGGTGAGGCCAAGAACTGTGGAATCCATCCGATTGGAAGAGCCAATGGTTCCTAAAATCACTGGGCCACTGTGAAGGCCGATCCCGATCCTGATGCACTGGTCGCTTCTGAGATTCTTCTCACCATTGAACGATTTCACGAGGGAAAGCATATCCAGGCCGCAGGCCACCCCCCTTTCCGCAGAATTGGGCTCTTCAAAGATACAAAGAATTGCATCGCCGATGAATTTGTCGATCACCCCTTGATTTTGAGTGACCGCAGAGGTCATTCTTTCGAGGATCTGGTTGAGAAAGGAGAGCAGTTCACCGGGGTTGAGCTGCTCGGAAAGGGCCGTAAAGCCCCGGATGTCGCAACAGAGGATCGTCACCCACTGCCGGTCGGCCTCGCCCAAACGGATCGCGGCCAGTCCTTCCCTCGCAATTCTGCGAAGGTAGGCAGGGGGGACGAACCGTTCAAAGACGTCGCGGGCCTCTCGAACGGCTCTCTCTAACGAGCGAAAATGGAGTCCAACAGCGATGGTTAAGAAGACCGAGAGCCAGAAAGAGGCGAACCACAAGATCTGCTCTTTAATGAAGATCGTCACGCCGGCGACGCGGAGAGAGTCATGAACTCCACCCAAAAACCAGATCAGGAGCCCCGAGGCAGCAGGCAGGAGATACGTCCGTTCTTCTTTAAAACGTCGTAGCCTCACCACGGTCCATGACAGGTAAAAAAGGCATGCGATCAAACAGTAACAGAGGATCAATGGCCGGAGGAACTGGGACTGGGGTCGCAAGACATTGACTGCGATCCGATCGGGCTCGAGCGGAAACCCAAAGAACCCGGGCCCCTCTCCCAGTAAGGCTACGGCAGCCAAAAAGAGGCTGGTTCCGGTCAAGGCCCATGTGAACCCGCTCGGCCTCTCGTTGATAAGGGTGGAGTAGAACCAGAGCCAACTGGCTGGCAGCATCGCCAAAGCGGCAAACATCACTCTGTATCCCAACAGGATGGACTCTGGTGAGCCCTGAAGGCTGTAGAGAACCCATCCCGAGAAACAGAATGTTATAAAGAGATTGAAGAACAGGAGGCCCCGCAAAGGTCGGTAATGGCGGTAGAGGGCCATGACGATCAAACACAAAATAGTCATGACCGCATTGGCGACGAAACCGAAGAGGGGTCCCACGCTGTAACGGGGAATGGACTCAGGCAGCATGGTCGATCTCTTTAAACTTATGGGTAAAAGATCTCTTCGACCTCCTTCTGTCTCTTCTGGCCACGCTCCAATCCTGTGAATCAGGATCGTGTAAAAGTTTACTAAATTAGGGAAAAGGAATCAATTGGGAATTTAAACTGGTTTTCCGAATTTCACATTGGCCAAATTTCTTGACAATTGGAACGAAATGCGATAATTAGATTGCCTAGAATCAATCGGGATATCATTAGAAAGGTTGAAGTCTTATGAAAAGAGATCCGATACGAATTGCTGTCGTAGGCGTTGGAAATTGTGCCAGTGCCCTCATCCAAGGGATTGAATTTTACAGGGAGAAAGGTTTGAAGGATCCAAATTTTGAGGCCCTAGGCTTGATGCACCTCGATATCGGAGGTTACAAGCCCTGGGATATTGAAGTGGGAGCGGCTTTCGATGTCGATCGCAGAAAGGTGGGAAAACCTCTTAAAGAGGCCATCTTCGCCAAGCCCAACTGCACCAAAATCCTCTACCCCAACCTGAACGACTCAGGGGTGATCGTCTCCATGGGCCATGTTCTGGATGGGGTTTCCGAACATATGAAGGACTACCCTGAGGAGAGGACCTTCGTCCTGGCGAATGAAAAACCTTGCAATGTGGAAAAGGTGCTCAGAGATTCCGGGATAGACATCCTTCTCAACTATCTTCCCGTGGGATCTGATCGGGCAGCAGCCTTCTATGCAGAGGCCTGCCTCAACGCAGGGGTGAGTCTGATCAATTGTATGCCGAGCTTCATCGTCTCCGACCCTCGGTGGGCGAAACGGTTTGAAGAAAAGGGCATTCCAGCTGTGGGGGACGACGTCAAGTCCCAGATGGGTGCGACCATCATCCATCGAGCCCTGGTCAAACTCTTTGAGGACCGCGGGGTGCGATTGGACCGAACCTACCAGATCAATACAGGAGGGAACACCGACTTCCTCAATATGCTGAACCGGGATCGATTGAAGAGCAAACGGATCTCAAAAACAGAGGCGATCCAATCGCAACTCGGCATCCCTCTGGAACCGGAGAATATCCACATCGGTCCTTCAGACTATGTCCCCTGGCAGAATGATAATAAGGTCTGCTTTCTCCGTATGGAAGGAAGGGGATTTGGAGAGGTTCCGCTCAACCTGGAGCTGAGACTCTCTGTCGAGGACTCACCCAATAGCGGCGGCATGACCATTGATGCGATCCGGTGCTGTCAGATTGCGCGTGAACGAGAGATCGGCGGTCCTCTCACCTCCATCTCTGCCTATGCCATGAAACACCCCCTCGTCCAAATTCCGGACGAGCAGGCCAAACTGATGGTGGAGGAGTTCATTGCAGGGAAGAGGGAACGGTGAGGAAAGTTTGGAGTTAAGAGTTTTGAGTTTTGAATTTTGAGTTTTGAATTTTGAATTGGTATCGTTAAGATGTTCATTCCAGAAAAGAAGCAACTGCAGATTTATCTCCTGAGGCTTTAACCCTCCTAAAGAATTCGATGACCCTCCTGAGATCCTTTCCTTGACTTTCATAGAGGGTCTCAAACTTCTCGAGGCGGTGGACGTATCGCCGATAGGCCAGCAGCACGGCATTATTGAGATCCATCCTGTCAAAGTCTTTGTAACAGTCCGTTTTCAATCGAACCTTTATCTCTTTAAAATCCTCTTTGATCGATCGAAATATCTCTTCCCTCCCTCTTAATTTTTCTTCTCTTGGGATCTCTTTCGCATAATAGGTGGATAGCCGTTGACAGGCCTGATCGATCCATCTGGAGAAGAAAAGGTCGTCCTCCTGGATCCGTATGGCCTCGGCCACCTCCTTCGATCCTGGCCCAAATTTCTCGATCAGAAATTCGATCGCCCCTCGATTCCCGATGAAGGTGGCCAGCTGCTCATTGAAATCGGTCTGGCCTTTGAAATAGATCGTGGAATGGGTCATCTCATGAAGGATCAGATTGGTTAGGATTACCCGATCCCATTCCATCATCGAGGAGAAAATAGGATCTTTCAACCATCCGAGTGTGCTGTAAGCCCCGGCCTGCTGGATGAACGTATCCAATCCATTTCTTTCAAGAAAGTCCTTCTCCCGTAAAACCCCCCGCCGGGTGAAAAAACCTTTGTAATCGACCCTGCCGATGAAGGGAAAACTCCAGCTGTAAGGTTGGAGACGATCTTTCTCAGAAGCCGTGATCACATGGAGAACCGGACCTTTGACCTCGAAAAATCTTGAATAACTCTTCGTCCTTCTCAGACCTAGCCTCTCCTCACCAAACCTCTTCACCTCCTGGATGAAACGGATCTGATCCTTCCACTCGACGCTTACGCTCTCATCATCCAACACCTCCTCGACGGGAACGCTGTGAAACGTGATAAAGGATTGATGCCATCCCATTTTCGACAGGTAGAGGAGATTTCCACACCCGCTCAAAGGGATGAGAAGAAAGGCGAGCGATATGAGGGATGCTAAAGAACCCAGCTTAGAGTGAATAGCCGAACCTACTCCTCTTTCCTCAATTTCTGTAAGATGATTACGGCGGCCATCAGCCCAAACCCAACCGCGTCATAGGAAGGGATCGGGTAGACCAGCAGAAGTCCTGCCGCAATGAGCATGATCCGTTCATAGATCGTGGTCTTCCTTAAAAACCAGTTTTCGACTCCGCCAGCCAGAGCCAGGATCCCGACAAAAGCCGTGACCGTTGTCCAGATGACATCGATCACCGGCCCTTTGAGCAGAATGCCAACCCCTTTGGGATCGAGAGTGAACATGAAAGGCACGATGAAGGCGGGCAGAGTATACTTCCATGCATACATCGTCGTCTTGTACGGATTCCCCTTGGTCAAGGCAGCCGCCGCGAAGCATGAGAGGGCTGTTGGTGGAGAGACCTCCGAAAGAATCGCATAGTAGAATATAAACATATGAGCAGCGAAGTTAGGGATTCCCAGATGGATCAATGCCGGTGCCGCGATCACCGCAGAAATGATGTAAGAGGCGGTAACCGGAACAGCCAGACCAATCACCCAAACAATGAGCGCCGTATAAACTGCTGTTAGGAAAACGCTCCCCCCGGCATAAGCAATAATGATCGAACTGAATTTTAATCCCAGACCTGTCAGGGTCACCACACCGACGATGATCCCCGCGGCTGCGCAGGTGGTGGCAACCGTTAGAACCCCGATCGAACCTCCTCTCAACGCTTGAATCAATTTCTTCGGACCAAGGGCTGTATCTTTTCGGATGAAACTCACTGCAAAGGTGATCACCGTTGCCCAGAAGACCGCCATGATGGGCGTAAAGCCGATGATCATGATGACCACAATCGCAATAAGGGAGATGAAATGGAATCCGTAGAGATACGTAAGCTGACCCAGACTATAGGTTTTATCAAAGGCTATCTCCTTGACCCCGAATTTCTTGGCATCCAGTTCCACCATCAAAAAGATGGACCAATAATAGAGGCAGGTCGGAATGGAGGCCATGATGATCACATCTAAGTAGGAGATCTTTAAGAATTCAGCGATGAGAAAGGCCGCTGCTCCTAAGACAGGAGGGGAGAGAATCGCCCCTATACCCCCTGCAGAGAGAAGCCCCCCTGCAGCATCCCTGCTATACCCTGCCTTGGCGAGCATGGGATAGGCCACCGATCCCAATGTAACAGTCGTAGCCACACCACTTCCGGAAGGGCCTCCGAGGAGAAAAGAGGCCAGCGTCACAGTCCGGCCCGCACCGGTCGGCTTCCCTCCCATCGCTGCAAAAGAGAAGTCAATGAAGAATTTTCCAGCGCCTGAAAATTCTAAAAAGGCCCCCCAAATGGTGAAGAGAATAATGAATGTGGAGGAGACATCGATCGGGACTCCGAAGATCCCTTCGAGGGTCATATACATATGGCCTACAATGCGATCGATATCATATCCTCGATGGGTCCAGGGAGCCGGAAGCTGCGGCCCGACAAGGGCATAAACGAGAAACGCTATGACGATTACAAGCATGATCCATCCCGTCGTCCTGCGCGTTGCTTCTAAAATAAGAAGAATCAGAATCACCCCAAAAAAGATATCCCAGGAATTTGGAACAACGGAACGGTAGATAAAATCTTCAAAGTCGATCAACATATAGCCAATCGTGGCGATTCCGAGAAGGGCGAGAAGAAAATCATACCAGATGATCCGATTCCTAAATCGCTTCAAGGAAGGGAAGACGAGAAAGGAGAGAAAGAGAACGAACATCACATGGATTCCCCTTAAGATCTGGGTCATAATAATGCCGATGGCTGCATAGAGGTGGATCAGTGACATGGCGACCGCTACGACTGTGATAAACAAGTCCATCTTCCCCGTGAGGCGACGAGAAGAGCCTTCCTCTTCCTCGATATACTTCTCAGCCTCTTTCAGGGCCTCTTCCGTAATGACCGGTTCCTGATTATCTCGTCTCTTTTCCTCTTCCATGAATCTCCCGTGACCGGAACTGATCGAGAAGGTATTTTCCCAATGTGACCGATTCCACTCTTAACCGGATCCGATCCCCCTTCTCTCCGATCTCGCTCAAATAGATCTTCTCATCTCGAACGATCAATCCCTGCCCCTCGCCCATCCCCCTCCGAATGATGAAGAGGGCCCCCAGTCTCCGATTCAACGGATGGAATTCTCCCCCGTCCTCGAACCCGTAGTATTCCATGACAGCAGAACTTTTCGTTCTGACCCATTTCAGGACAATAGCCCCTTGTTCTACCTCAAATTCTTCGATGACGGGTTCCAGATAAATCGAGTGAATATAGAAGATAGAAAATTTCTCCGAAGGATGGAGACGGATCGCCATTGCTCTTGGATGATCCATATTCTCCAGGCGGAGAATCACGATCTTCTTTAAAAACAAAACCCCTCCTGCGATGATCGATATGACAATTAATGCCAGAAGGGGCCAGGCTTTTCGTTTCAATTATTTAAGTTTCAGTCCTTTCTCTCCAAGGTACCGAATTACTCCCGGATGGAATGGAAAAGGAGACCCTCCGACCTGACGCTCCAGTGACAACCATCTTGCTTCTCGATGGACGTTGGTCAGGTCTAATTTATAGCCAAAGAGCGTCTTTATAATGTCATAGGCCACATCGCCTTTCATCTTCTCATGGCAGACAAGGAGATTCCATACTACGGCAATCGGGACATCCACAGTCTGGCCGGGATAGCTTTTGGCTGGAATGATCCCTTTCACATAAATAGGTCCATACTTCTCCCTCATCTTAGGAATCGCATCCTCGTGACCGATCAGTTTTATCTTGATTCCCGGAGTTGCGGCCAAATCGGTCACCGAGGCGGTTGGGATCCCTCCATCCCAGAAGTAAGCATCGATCTTTCTATCCTTTAATGCACCAGCTGATTCAGAGGCACCCAATCTATCTCTCTTCATATCCTTATCCGGGTCCAATCCGTAAGCCTCTAAAACCCTCAGGGCCTTCACCTCAGTTCCACTGCCAGGGGAACCTGTCGAAACCCTTCTGCCTTTCAGATCGCTCACGTTCTCAATACCAGTCCCCTCTAATGTTACAATATGCATGTTATTTGGATAAAGGACTGCTATAGCTCTCAGAGGAATCTTAGCCTTAAATTTTCCCTTTCCCTGATAGGCATCCCACCCCACGTCTGCCATGATCAGGGCTAAGTCAGCTTTTCCCGCACCGACCAGGAGGCAGTTGTCCACAGAAGCAGACGTCACTTCTGCGGTGGCTTCAACGTAGGGGATGTACTTAGACAATATATTGGCCATTCCTCCACCCAGTGGATAATACACGCCTCCTGTACCCCCGGTAGCGATGGATAACCGAACCGACTTCTGCGCATATGCGAAGGAAAAAGAGAAAACCAAAACCAGGATGGTTCCAAGGATCAATACCCGTCGCATAACAAGACCTCCTTTCCAGAATTTTAGTTATGCTTTTATATCAAGAATCGGTCATCGTTGTCAATAAAAAGTTTCCACTTGAAGCATTCATCTCCTTGATCAATCACGAGGCTTTCTACGGGGGGTAAAGGAAATCGGGTGGGCATATACTTCATTGCAGATTTCAAATCGAAGATCCCTAATTGACCACTGGTCATTGATGCTTGCTACCCGTCATCTACCGATTTCACGGGTCGATGCGTGATTTGCAGTTCCTCCTTACTCAAACGGTAGCATGTGTTCTTCATCCAGTTCTGGTCATCCTGATCTGGGAAGTCCTTACGATAAAAGGAACCGCGGCTCTCTTCTCGAAGCAGACTTCCCTTCAAGATGGCCTTAAGAAGAAGAGCAATATTCTCCAAATCTCTCTTTGCGAAAAGGTCTCTCGGTGTGGCAGGGTAAACCTTTTCGATTCTCTTCTCGACAGAAGTTAAGCAGTCCAATCCCTCCTTTAATAGACTCCCCTCCCGGGCAGGTCCGGCATACTTCCATGCCAGATTTCTCAGCTCCTTGAAGAGGTCTTTCGGATGATCGAAGGTGCCCTTCCTTCTCCTGAGGTAGGCCTTTGCCTTCCTCTCGCACTTCCTTTTTAAACGTTCAGAAAGATCTGGCCGTATCCCCTCTCTGCCTTTGATGCGAGCATACTCGGCTGCTGACCGGCCTGCAATCGCTCCAAAAACTGCGGCCTCGGTCAATGCATTCCCTCCGAGGCGATTGGCGCCATGGACCCCCCAGGCCACTTCACCCGCGGCAAAAAGACCGGGAAGAGCCGTCTTTCCTCCCTCGTCGGTTTCAACCCCTCCCATGAAGAAATGAACGGCTGGAGAGATCAGGAAGGGCCGCTCTCGAAAAGGGAATTTGGACTTCTTTAAGAAATTGAGGGGGTATCGGTTCCATCGCTCCTCTGGAACCTGTCTGAAGTCAAAATAGACATCTCCACCACGAGAAGCCTCGTAAAGGGCAATGGAAACACGGTCTCGCTCGGCGATGATGGCCCGATTGAAATCTCCTCGAATGCCCAGTCTCTCTGCGAGGTCCTCTCCCCTATCATTCAATAATCGGGCTTCTTCCGGATAAGGGGGCAACAGAATGAAGGTGGAGAGCCTCGGCTCTGCGAGAACGAAGGGATAGAACTGAACAAACTCCAGGTCAAAAAGGGGAAGACCTGCCCGGAGGGCCAAGGCATATCCATCTCCGAGGATGCTCTTCTGGTTGTCATTCCGCTGATAGATCGCCCCTGCCCCTCCGGTAGCGAGGACGACAGACTTCGCCTCAATCCAATAGGGCCTCCCGTCTCGAAAGAATCCGAACGCCCCTCGAACCTCTCCCTCCTCAACGATCAGATCGAAAACGATTGCCCCGGGAAGGAGTGTGACAGTGCTTCTCTTCAACCTTTCTGCCAAAGCCCTGACCAGAAGGACGCCGGGCAGTTGAGAGGAGCCCTCAGGCCGGGCAAGGAGATACCCGATCCCCCTCTCGACCATCGGGACTCCATAGGCCTCCAACCTCTTCATGGCCTCAGTCCCGTTTTCGACCAGAGCCCTTACCACTTTTACATGGTTCAGGCCCTTCCCGGATTCCAGCGTGGCACGGAGATGTTCCTCTCTTGAAAAACGGGAGTTGGCTGCGGTGAAGGCACCGTTGGCCATGGAGGTATTGGTCCCCATTCCAATGCTGAACTTGCCCACGATGAGGACTTTTTGGGCTGACCGCTCCGCCTCTAAGGCAGAGACAATCCCTGCGAGGCCACTGCCGATCACAAGGATGTCAGTAGAGAGTTCTTCCATAGAACGGTGATCTCCTTTTGCCAAATCCCTTCCTCCGCTGGAGGGACTTCGCACAGAAAGGTCAACCTCGCCATAAGTCCCGATCTCCAATAACGACCTAATAGGGCGCTAACGGAATTTAGAGATCGGGTATGATTTGATTATTGGTGCGCGGTGATGGGCTCTTTGGAGAACGAACTAAGCGCGCTTTTGGGGCCTCATCTGTTTTTCGCAGCAGATGATGTCACAAGCGTCAATGCAGCCGCAAACCTCATCCACCCTTACCGCCAGACCGCAGACGCTGCATTTGTAAACATCGCCCTTCTTCACACCCTTCTTTGAAACCTTCTTCACTGCTTTCTTCTGAGCCATGATTTCCTCCTTTTGTTAAAGATCGTAAAGCGCATAGGGCGTAGCGCTAAGCGCAAAAGCCGTTAAGGTAAAGCAGGAGCGTCTTACCTTCCTGCAATCGACTGCGTAGAGTTAACCCTCCTTCACTTCTTCCAATTCGAATCTGACATTTCCGACCGGAAGCTCCAATTCCATTAAGATAGGGATCTTTTTCCCATCCATCGTATACCAGATCCGAATCCTTCCTTCCTTTTCACCGAAGGTGGAGAATGAGGTCACCGACTCCAGGCAAACGCTCTCCACCTCTCCATAGACCTGCGATCTTATCTTCTCTCTCTTCGAATGAAAAACCATCTGTCTGAAGCGGATCCCGTCGTAGAGCGAAACCCGAATCTCCTCTTCGGGACGGAGTTCTTCTTTTAAATAATATCGGGCGAAGACCGAGAGGGGATCGTAGGTCTCAGCCGGAAGGGAGATCTCGTGTTTTTCCTCTCCTCCTCCCTCCACAATCACCTTCTGATGCGAGAGATCGAAGCTGAGCGTCTGAGTGTACTGCTTCCTGTGGAATAGGAGCCCTCCCTGGTCAATGGTCTTCAGGTATCGAACCGGGAAACAGGTCTCCGCATCAATGATCGAAGCAAACCGGTTCTTCATCCGGAAGAAAAGGCCCAGCGAACCAAGTGACTCCACACTTACCCGGATCTGCGAGAGGGACCTTCCTTGCTCCGCTGTTCCATTCCCAATCCTTATGCTCGCCTTCAGGATAGGAATGCCCAGTTTCTTTGCCGTATAAAAAAAGCATCTCTCTGATTTCGGTCCGGAATTTTGGGCCTGCCCATCACCATAGGCGATGCTTCCCAACAACAAAATGATCCCAAAAAGAAGATAAATCCTGCCTCTCAATTCTGGCCTCCCCTTATTTAAATAACCAAATCCAAATCACCAAATAATAACCAATGCCCACTTTCCAAGATCCAAATTCTTGGTCATTGGAGCTTACCTGGTTATCCGTTATTGGTCATTGGTGATTCTCCTACCTAAATATCCGACGTCTATGGTCTTACTGTCTGAATCACATTTTACCCGCAGTCCGAATAACCGCAGGGGCACTTCACGCAACCCTCCTCAAAGCGAAGAGGTCCTCCACATTCCGGGCACGCCCCCCTCAGGAAGACCTGAATGGATTCGTTTCGAGACGTCTCTTTGATCGGCAGTGCAAGACCTCCCTCTCTCCTCGTATGGCTTGCCAAGGCACCCCCATCTCTTTGAACCTCAACCTTAACCTTTTTCCGATCCTGAAGATGCCACTCGATCGCCTTAGCGACCCCATCCGAGCAGGAGAGGATCTTCCCTTCCTGATACCAGACCGGCATGTGGCAACTGATCCCCCTTAGCTGTCGAACGACATCTTCCGGCTCGACGCCGGAGCGAAAGGCTAAAGAGACGAGGCGGCCGATTGCCTCGGACTGAGAGGCGGCGCAGCCACCTGCCTTCCCGATCTGATTGAAGATCTCAAAAAGATTCCCATCCTCATCCTCGTTGACGGTGACATAAAGATTTCCACAGCCGGTCCGGATCTTTCTTGTAGAACCGTGGATCACATCCCGCCGTGCCCTTGGCCTCCTTTCAACCCCTGATAACGATTCTTCGACCTTCACCTCCTGCTGGTCGAGTGAGATCGCCCCTTTGTAGAGAACCTGTTTGGCTCGGCTCCTGTCCCGATAGATGGTGACCCCTTTGCACCCCAGCTCATAAGCCAGCCGGTAGACCCTGGCCACATCGTCCACGGTTGCCTCGTGAGGGAAGTTCACTGTCTTCGAGACCGCATTGTCCGTGTATTTCTGGAAGGCAGCCTGCATTCGAATATGGTCGTCAGGAGAGATATCGTGAGCCGTGACAAATATCCTTTTCACTCTCTCCGGCACCTCTTGAAGATTCTGGACATTGCCTGTCCGGGCGATCTTTCTCATAAGATCTTCGGAATAGAATCCCTCTTCCCTGGCCACCTTCTCAAAAAAGGGGTTCACCTCCAGGAGTTCCTTACCATCGAGGACATGGCGAACAAAGGCCAAGGCAAAGATGGGTTCGATCCCGGATGATGTGCCTGCGATGATCGAGAGGGTGCCTGTGGGCGCGATGGTTGTCACCGTAGCATTTCTCATCGCATCCCAGCGGTCTTTCAAAATACTGAACTGGAAATTGGGAAAAGAACCTCTCCTCAGACCCAGCTCCCGAGAAGCCCTCCTCCCTCTTTCCTGAATGAAGCTCATCGTCCTCTCCCCGATCTCCAGGGCCTTCGGATCGTTGTAGGGGATCCCCAATTGAATCAAAAGATCGGCAAACCCCATCACACCCAAACCGATCTTTCGATTGGCCTTTGTCATGGCCTCAATCTGGGGGAGGGTATAGCGATTCATGTCGATCACATTATCCAAAAAATGGACCGCCCTCTCAGTAACCGAGCCCAACCTTTCCCAATCGATCTCACCGTCCTTGACCATATTGGAAAGGTTGATCGAGCCGAGATTGCACGACTCGTAAGGAAGCAGCGGCTGTTCCCCACAGTTGTGGACAACAAGGCCATTGGCCTCAAAGGCGTTGACCCCAGGGATCACCACATCAAAAACAGGTTCTTCTCCCGCCGGTTTTACCGCCTTCACCTTGGCGAGAAACCTCTCCCTGTAGATAGCCCTTCGATATGAGGATAGCTTCTCATTCAGAAGTTTCTGTTTGCGTAGATCGGAGAAACCGATAACCGTCGAAAAGACCAACAAATTATCTCTGGTGATCACAAGCTCATGATTTGCCTTGGTGTGATAAAGCCTCTTTCCGCCCCTTCCATTTGGAAGGATTTTTTCTTTTTCCTTCATCCTGTTCTCATACACCGTCGATGCAATGCCAAGTCTCAGGAGCATCCTCTGAACACCCCATAGGGTCTCTATCTTCGATTGGGAAAGCCTGACGCTTAAGCCTTTTTTCTGATCACCCAAAACGCACCCATCCGAATCAAAAAGACCTCTCAAGAACCCCTTATAGAAACCGGAGCTGGCCGATTCTATTCTTTCTGAAATACCTTTGAACCCAGGAGAAAGCCCAAAACTCTTGGACAGATCATGAAGGGATCTCAATCTGAGTCGGTACTCCCCTCTCTCGGCAATGGGTTTCTGGAAACCTGCAAAATCCTTCCTGTGAGAAAGTCGTCTGGCATAGCTCTCTGCCACTCTTCGAATAGACTCAGGCCCTTCGCCCTCTCCCCATACCGAAATGACCGCATTTTCCTTTTTTATTGTTCCATCTCCAACGATCAGGCCGAGGAGATACCCTTCTTCAAAACTCCCAAGCCCATCCCAATCAAGGCCACGATTATTGGAAAGGATGAGCGCATCCCCTTCCTTTAGATCCCTCAATCTCTTCCACGAGGTCTTGACCTCTTTCCGCGTCACCTTTTCTGCCACCAGCAACGGATGGTCAGCCGTAGCTTGCAATCCATATCCGCGGTCTGTGACCACATTAAAGACGATCTTTCTACCTGTGCAAAAAAAACCCCTATGATCGCTTGAGTGAAACTTGGCGTGAAGAAGTAATTCTGTTTTTTTACCGATGATCTCTCCGATCCTCTTTGGGCCACTGCTCGTGGTCACCCATGTGTTAACCGTGAGACATGGGTTGGTGCTCTCGATCTCTCCGATCTGGGGCGTCGGATTGTCTTGATTGATCCGATCGATGAAGATGATTCCTGGATCTCCGTTCTTCCACGCATAATAGACCATCTTTTCAAACACCTGAGAGGCATCGAGAAAGCGGACGATCTCTTTTGTCCTCGGGTTTCGAAGGGGATACGCTCTCCCTCCCTCCAACGCCTCCATGAACTCTCGGGTTGCCGCCACGGAAATATTGAAGTTGTTGAAATGGTGATCTCCCTCTTTGCATTGGATAAAATCGAGAATATCGGGATGGTCGACACGAAGGATGCCCATGTTCGCCCCCCTCCGCGTCCCTCCCTGTTTGACTGTCTCGGTCGCTGCATCGAAGACCTTCATAAACGAGACCGGCCCACTGGAGACGCCCCTGGTGGAACCCACCACATCGTTTCTCGGCCGGATTCTGGAGAAGGAGAAACCCGTTCCCCCTCCGCTCTTCTGGATCAGGGCCATCTGTTTGACAGCGTCGAAGATCTCTTCCATCGAATCCCCGACAGGGAGCACAAAGCACGCCGAGAGTTGCTGAAGCTCTCTGCCCGCATTCATCAATGTCGGAGAATTGGGAAGGAAGTCTAAGGTCGCCATCAAGGAATAAAATTCCTCTTCCACGGAGGCGAGGTCTGTCCGGGGAGAATAATTTCGATCCGCGAGGGCGATATTTTTTGCAACTCGTCTGAACATCTCTTCAGGCGTTTCGATCACATTGCCCTGAATATCTTTGAGGAGGTAACGCTTTTGGAGCACGGTCATGGCGTTCTCGGTCAGAGGACTTAACCGCATTTCTTTCTCCTGTGAAGAATCGAGTGCTTCAAAAAAAGATTAGCACAGTATTGGATGTTGTCAAGAACAAATTGAGAGAGATTTTGGAAAAACGATTAGAGCCCTCATCTGAAAACTTTTGAAAACTTTAAAAATTGACAAACCATCTGAAAAGCAATAGCATATGATCGAAAATTTTAGAGGGTGGGTTGGCTAAAAAATAATTGAAGGGAGGTGAAAATGAGATATCTTTCTGTCTTTATTGAATCAGGAGGTGAAGACTTATGAAAAGACTGGGCGTCTTGGAGTGGATTCTTATCGGATTTGTGGTGGGTATTATTGTGGGAGCCATGGTGGGTAAGCCCATCACCGTGATTAAACCTCTTGGAACATTGTTCATCAATCTCCTGAAGATGTTGGTCGTCCCTCTGATATTTTCCACCTTAGCAGTGGGGGTTTCAACCTTTACAGGGGAGAAATTGGGCAAGATGTTTGGGAAGACTTTCTTCTTCTACTATTTTACTGGAGCTCTCGCCATGGTGATTGCGTTAATCATTGCCGGAATAAGCGGGGCAGGGATCGGATTCCCGGTGGGGGAGCTAAAAAAGATCGAGGTGAAGCCCATGCCTTCATTGGTTGATGTAGGGCTTGCCATTGTTCCAACAAATCCTGTCGAATCCCTTGCTAAAGGGGATGCCCTTCCCATCATCTTCTTTGCCATTGTGTTGGGGATGTCGATCGCCGCAGCGGGGAAGGTGGCCGAGCCGTTAAAGAACTTTCTCGAAGCCCTTGCTGAGACCATGTATAAGCTGGTCAGCTACGTCCTGTGGTATGGGCCGATTGGCGTTTTTGCCTTAATGGCCACGACAGTAGGAACATACGGCTTAGGGGTCTTAAAACCTTACGCCTATCTGATCTTCCTCGTCTATTTGGGTACAGCGATTCAGGCCTTTGGAGTCTATGCAGGGCTTTTGAGGATCTTCAAGATCAGACCCTACCACTATCTCAATAAGATCAAGGAGGCTTCTATCTTTGCCTTCACCACCTGCAGCAGTTCTGCCACACTTCCGGTTTCGATGCGTGTGACGAGAGATGCCGGGGTGTCAAATGAGACGTGTAGCTTTGTTCTGCCGATGGGAGCGACTGTCAATATGGATGGCACAGGGATGTATCAGGCGATCTCAGCCGTATTTCTCGCCAATGCCTTCGGGATTCACCTCACCTTCTACCATTACATGATGATCGGTGTGGTGGCATTGCTCGCCTCCATTGGAACAGCCGGTGTGCCGGGGGCTGGATTGATCATGCTCAGTATGGTGTTAGGGGCAATTGGCGTTCCTCTCGAGGGGATTGCTATCATCGCAGGTGTGGATCGAATTATGGATATGCCTCGGACAGCGGTAAACGTAACCGATGATATGGTTGCAGCTGTCCTGGTGGCGAAATCAGAAGGAGAAAAACTTCCTGACGATCTGTTGGTCGGGAAGGCAATTGCTTAAACAGTGATCCCCCTTTTGTCTCGTTTAGACGGAAGGGGGGGGTTTATCAGAGGACACAATGGGAGAGAAGATCATCGGCATTCTGGGCGGGATGGGGCCGGAGGCGACAATCGATCTCTTCAAAAAGATCGTAATGGGAACGAAGGTGAAGAGGGATCAGGATCATCTGAGGATTCTGATCGACAATAACCCGAAGGTCCCGGACCGAACGTTGGCCATTGAGAGAAAGGGACCAAGCCCCCTGCCCCATCTGGTTCGAAGCGCAAGGATCCTGGAGAATGCCGGAGCGGACTTCATCGTCATCCCTTGCGTGACGGCCCATTACTACTACGTCCCCCTCCAGAGGAGAATCAAGATCCCTATCCTTCACCTAGTGGAAGAAACCACGAAATACATTCAGGCCAGGCTGAAAGGGATCGTCAGAATCGGACTGATCGCAACCACAGGAACGATCAGAGCAGGCCTCTTCCAGAATGCCTTTGCGGGGAAGGCTATGAAATTAATCCTTCCCGCTTCTGAAATCCAGAGGAGGTGGGTGATGGAGGCCATTTATGGTAAGGAGGGAATTAAGGTCATCGGCCCCTCCAGCCGCTCAAAACGTCTCATCCTGAAGGTTGCAGAGAATCTGATCGAGCGTGGAGCACAGGCCATCCTTGCAGGCTGCACAGAGGTTCCACTGGTATTGAGGGAGGGGGATGTCCCTGTGCCGGTGATCGATCCCATTGCGATTCTCGGCCATGCTGCGATTCAGCAGGCGCGGGGTAAGAAGAGATGACCATGCCTCTTCAGGTGTTCGATAAGATCTATAAGATTGAGCTCCCCATCCCTTTCCCTCTCAAGACCACCAACGTCTACTTCGTTGACGAAACTCCGAGAACGCTCGTCGACACAGGCATCAAGACCAAGGCATCTTACGAGGCATTGAAAAAGGGGCTGGAAGAGGCCGGTTTCAGCATTCGCTCGATCGAACGAATTCTGATCACCCACGGTCATATCGACCACTACGGCCAAGCCAAAAGGCTATCCTCTCTCTCGGGCGCCTCCATCTACATCCATCCGAAAGAGTATGGAAGGATTCGGTCGATCCTTCATGTCCTGGGTGTCTTGAAGAAGGTTCTGTTGAGAAACGGAGTCCCCGAAATCCTTGCCCACGAAGCTGTCCATTATATTGAATCGGCCCAGAAGATGGCCGACCCCTTAGAGGAGGCCTTCTTCCTAAACGACGGGGACCCGATTCCCTTTCAATCGGCTACGTGGATATCCATCCATTGTCCCGGCCATAGCCCTGGCCTGCTCTGTTTCTACTGGCCGGAAAAGAAACTCCTCTTCACGGGTGACCATCTTTTAAAAGAGATCACTCCGAATCCCGTCTTAAATGTTCCGGAGAGCGGAGCTCCCCTCCGCTACCCGAGCCTGAAGGAGTATTTGACCTCGTTGGAAAAGGTCGAGAAGATGGACCTCTCCCTTCTCCTCCCGGGACATGGAGAAGAGGTCCAGGATCCTAAGGGCCTGATTCAGAAGCTCTTCGCCCACCACAAGGAACGAATGGAGCATATCCTGGCCTCTCTTACCAAAGGAGAGAAGACATCCTTTGAGATTGCCCAGGATCTATTTCCTGGAGTCCCTTCCTTTGAGGTCTTTCTGGGAATCTCCGAAGCCGTCGGCCACCTGGAGATTCTGAGGAAGAAAGGAATGGTCAAGGTGACGGAGAGAGACGGAAAAGACTATTATTCATTGGAATAATAAAGCCATCCCGTCATCCCCGCCCAAAATTGCCTACTTCATTTGGATCCCTCGAAGCCTTTCAATTCCTCTTTAAGACGTTTCACATCATATCCCAGATGGATCAATAGCTCTTCGGTGGCCTTTGTGAGAAGCTCCTGATACTTTTTGACATCGTAGGTGTCATCCGGACCTATCAGCGGAAAAGGCCTTACCCTCTCGTCCTTCTCCTTCGATAAAGCATCCTTGATCACATACCGGACCTTCTCTCCGGGATGGATCGGGATTCCAAAGTCCTCTAATTGCTGTGCGGCAAGGGCGGTGAGACCATCGACCTTATACTCGTTCGGTTCCTTTGAGATCCTCTTTCCGATAGTCAAGTCCTCTTGCCTTGCCCGTCCTTCCTTCAATCTCAGATTGTATTCGAAGAGAAGCTCTAAAACCTGAGGGACCTTCGACTGATAATCCTCCTTGTTTTTTGTCCCGGACAGGACTTCGAGCATTCGAAGTTGAGCCTCCTGAACCAGAGGAGGCGTATCGCCTCTTCGAAAGGCCAACCCTCTCGCCTTGATCTTTCCGTTCTGGAAGAGCCCGAAATACCGGTTGGCCACCGGGCTTTCTGGGTTCCCTTTCGATGGTAGAAAAACCATCCATCGATAAATTCCTTCCAGACCCATGGCGATCCCGGTCGCCTCGCTGATCCTCCGGCAGAGATCAAGAACCTCTTCTTCTCTTAAATTCTTTTTACGAATCCAGAGGGAATCGGTGATGGCATGGAGAAGCTCAAACCCCTCTTCCTCACAGATCTCCTTGGCCTGAAGGAGTTTCTCCCTTCCAAAAGCAGTGACCGCCTCATGGGCTTCAATTCTTCCAAAACGGGCATTCCGATAACCCAAATATCCAAAACACGTCACAAGCATCCACTTGAGCGCTGTCTGCTTCCGATTGTAGATCTCCTTCTTCGCCCCCTCACCCTCTCCTACCAGGGGAGAGGGATGATGAGTTACCCCGAACTCCCCGCCTGCCAAAGTATCATTACGACGGGCAGGTGAATCCTGAACTCCAAACTTTAGTTCTTTCGCCATTCTTTTCAGCCACGCCCTTCTTTCTAAGATAGGCTTCAGCGTCCTGGGAACAATCCCTTCTCTTTTCTCGCAGATGGAATAGCCTGCCTCAGGAACCTTCTGGTTCTCACAACATCCGCAGAGCACGGTCTCCGGAGAGATATTATGAGTCGCCATGATCGTTGGATACATCGAAGCGAAGTCGATCTCTGCCACATCTTCGAAGATCCCCACCTTAGGCTGAAAGACGAGTCCACCCTTGTCCGCAACGAGCAGATCCCATGCCGTCTTGAATCGTTCCGGTTCTCCCTTTCTCCAGGGAATGAGGATACCCTCCTGAAATGCCCGGTCGAGCTGCATGGAGGTGATGGCCGTTCCAGGAGAGGTCCGGGCCATTCGCTGAACTGGAATCTTAGCCAATCGCGCCAGTTCGATCACGCCCTCCATCCCGGACTCTCCATAGATGAAGGAGTTTCTCCGATCGATGTGCCACCTCCCAAGAAAGAGATGAGCAGGGGCTCGATAATAGGTTCTCCCATAGGAGAAGTAAGAAAAGCCTTTGGGAGGAACCTGCCTCTTCCCAGGATAAGGCTCTCGATCCCAGGAGATAGAAGTTCCCCACCTTCTCTCCAATGAAAAGAGGAGAGGTAAAAGCGTGGCATCCCCCTCATCGCTCAGGATCACATCGGGGTCGAACTGTTTGATGAACCTCTCGATTTCGCCGAGATCGAGGGTTTCCATCTCCATACGATACCCTTCACATTCCAAAAGGAGAGACCGGCGCATTCCATTCATGCGAAGTTCCATCGTCCTGAGGTCGGAAATCTCCCCATCGTCCAACCACAAGGATTCGGACGGATCAGGATGAATTTCAAAGATCCGATTTCCTTCAACCTCAATGATACATCGTCCTGTGGGAAAGATTTTTCTCTCGTAAAGATAGGTCTGGGACAAGGGGATGTCACAATTGTAGAAGGTCATTTTCTCTTCCCATGGAAGGAGGATTCGAGGGAGTTGGTCATACTGTTCCGAATCGACCAGCTCGATCTCCATCACTTCCACTTCATTCCCGCTCCAGAGATCCCTCTTTCTGGTCCACCAGTATCCTGCTGCCCGCCGTCCTCTCTCGAGAAAATGGAAAAGATCGAGAAGATCACCCTTCTTTCCTCGAGCAGAAAATCGAGGTCGAAGAGGATCTTCGAGCCGGCGAAGCCCTCCCTCCTCGTCCTTAACCCAGAGGATCATCGAGGCTTCCAGAGGGTAAAGGTCAAAGAGCCTTCCCTGAAATTGCATAAATACTCTGTTGGAGGATGGAGGATCGCTTCGCCAAAAAAAAGGCTACGCTTGAGGTAAGAGGTAGAATCTTTTGCCTCAAACGACCTGCCTGCACTTCTCGGAGTGAGTTTCGCGCAGGCGGGAGTGATCCTCAAGTGCAACGATCCTCATCCGACGGGTCTCCTTCTTTTTCTTCCATCGCCCTCAGTTTGGCTCTCAACTCCACCAGGGCCTTCTCATGTTCGAGGAGGATCGAGATCAGGATTGTCTCAAAAGGCCAGGGTCTCGAAGCATAAACCCCTGCCTGCACATGGAGCCTCGCTTCTTCGAAGAGCCGGTCGAGAAACTGCTGATCCTCTTTCCTCAGACCCCTCCGAAACCTCTTCCACTCCTGGACTTCCTGTTCTAACACTTGACTGAAAGGAAGAACGGTTCGACCCATCGCAAACCCCCTTAAATCCTAAATCCAAATATCGAAATCCTAAACAAATCCAAAATTCTAATGTCCAAATGACCAAAACTTCTAAACCGCTTGGCGTTTTTGAATTCGGTCATTGGATATTGGTTATTATTTGGGTATTGGTACTTGGGATTTGGTGCTTGTTATTTGGATATTTCTCTATTCGTCCTTTCTTCAGAATCAGTTTCGGTCCCTGGTCCTCCAGATCGATTCTCCAGACTATGTTAGAAAATTGGAAGAGACTTCTCACGAGATACACTCTCCTTGAACTCATCCCCACCCGCTCTCCCCCCTTTCGTAAAGGAGACTTGGGGAGATTAGATTGGAAGAGGAGGAAAGGAATCCCTTTCATCGCCATCTCCTCCATCTTCTTCAGAGATCTTTCAAAGAAGGGACGAACCTCTCTTTCGACAACATCCTCATCTAAAAAAGTGGAGATCGGCCCCAGGACGATGACCCACAATTTTTGCGGTTGAACGGATCTTTCTTCTCGTCCAAGTAGATGGAGCAACCTCTCGCCCACCAACGTGGCCATTTGATAGCACGGGAAGGCCCTTGCGATCCGAATCTTTTTGAGAAGCCCCTCCGGAGAAACCAATGCCTTTTTAGCGAAGGATGAGACCGTGTAAGGGTCGAAGCGATTGGTCCCATCCACTACGATGACATCGATCTCTTTCTCTGCTAACCACCCCGCCACATAGGAAGCAATCCCCCCTGCCCCTTCGCCCCAGAAAAGAATCTTTCTCGGAAGGCCAGGAGGGTTAGCGAAGGTCAGTTGAGACAAAATTTGATCGAGCGAATACTTTGCGGGTACCGGTAAATCCATCAGGCGCCTCAATAGTTCGGAGTTCGGCGTGTTGAATTCATATGTTTTAGTTTGAAGTTCTTCGAACCTTTAGGATTAGCACTTCCTGAACACCCCGATCACTTTTCCGAGGATTTGAACTTCTCTCGACCCCTCCTCGATCTGAATCGTCTCCCAGCGTTCGTTCTCTGGCTTCAATTCGATCTTCCCCCCCTTTTTGTAAAATCGCTTCACCGTTGCCTCCTCCCCCACCAGGGTGACCACCACATCCCCATTCTCCGCCGAAGATTGGGAACGGACCAGCACATAGTCACCGGGAAGGATAAAGGGGGACATGCTCTCTCCCTTTACCTTTAGAAGGAAAACCTCCTTTCCTTTCACCCATTCGATAGGAAGCGGAATCGTCCCTTCCACATGCTCTACCGCTAATGTGGGTTTTCCTGCCTCCACCCTGCCCACGACAGGAATCTCACGAACCCATGGCCTCCCTTCTCTCCTCAGATGTTCCTCATCCAGTCCAGCCCGCCGGTACGGGCCATGCGATTCAACCTCTTGAAAGACAAGAATCTCGAGGCCTCGGGACATCGAACCTCTCCGTTTCAAATACCCTTTTTTCTCCAGTGCCCTGAGGTGATCGAAGGCTGCCCTGGGATAGATATGGAAATGCTCGCCGACCTCCCTCACCGAAGGAGGATAACCTCTCTCTTTAATAAACCCTTTGATGTAATCAAAAATCTCTCTCTGCCGAGACGTCAGTTCCATAACCCTCCCATTGATAACTTTCGATTTGCGAATTGGATGAATTCCTCAAGCTCGATATGACCGATTAAATCAGAAATACGAAATTCTAAATTCGAAACAAGCACGAATCTTCAAAATACAAAATGACCAAAACATATGAGAGGTTTTGAGTGTTGAAAATTTGAATTTGTTTCGAATTTTTCGGTTAAAGTATACTATACATTTGTTTAGTTGTCAAGAGAATTCTGGAATCGGTCAGATCTTTTCCTCCATTTCAACTTCAGCGATTTGAATTTTTAGGGCCGCCAGAAATCTTCTAACCAGACGAAAAATTTATTGATCCGACACTGTATTTTGTTTAATCCTTGAGTTAAGATGGTTTATTTGTTAAAAGTAAGATTTAGCGATGTGGAAACGCCTGAAGGAAGATATCCAAACCATTAAAGAGAGGGACCCCGCTGCAAAAAACTATCTGGAGATCTTTCTCTGTTACCCGGGTCTCCATGCGATTTGGCTGCATCGCATCGCCCATCTCCTCTACCAACGGCGATGGTATACAACGGCCCGTTTGATCTCCCATTTCAACCGGTGGCTCACGGGAATCGAGATTCATCCCGGGGCCAAAATCGGGAGGCGGCTCTTCATCGACCATGGAATGGGGGTCGTGATCGGAGAGACATCGGAGATCGGCGATGACTGCCTCATCTATAAAGGTGTGGTGCTGGGAGGGACAACCCTCGAAAAAAAGAAACGCCATCCCACCTTAGGAAACCGTGTCATCGTAGGTTCCAATTCTACTGTATTGGGTGCGATCACGATCGGTGACGGAGTGAGGATCGGCTCCGGCTCGGTAGTGATCAGATCGGTTCCGGCCGGAGCAACGGTCGTTGGCGTTCCAGGCCGGGTTGTGGAGTCCTGGACACCGGAAAAAGAAGAGCTCGATTTCGAACATGGAAATCTCCCTGATCCTCTGTCCGATATTATGAAGATGCTCCTTCAACTCCATAACAAATTGGAGGAAAGGGTCAAACGATTGGAGGATCAGGCCGAGAGAAACCGTTCTCGTTGAGGAGCGAAAGATGGCAAAGTACCCAAAATTTCTGATGGAACATTTTCAAAATCCACGAAACGTAGGGGAGATCTCCGATGCGGATGGAGTGGGTACAGTAGGTAATGCCTCCTGCGGTGACATCATGCAATTGTTTATCAAGGTCAGTGACGGCAGGATCATCGAAGCGAAGTTCAAGACCTTTGGCTGCGGGGCAGCCATTGCAACCAGTTCTATCCTGACAGAGCGGGTCAAAGGAGCCACCCTTGACGAAGCCTTGAAGATATCGGAGGCGACCTCACAGGAAGTCCTCTCCCACTTGCCCAAAGAGAAAATTCCTTGCTTCACCTTGGCCATAGATGCCTTGAAACTGGCAATCGAAGAGTTCCGCTGCAAAGAGGCGGGCATTCATGAAAAAGGTGGCTTTGCCCCTGAAGAAATGAAGAAAGGATGAGAGAAAACTCCGTGACCAGGGTGGAAAAAATCGTCTTTCTCAAGAACCCCAACAGCGTTCTGGAACAACTCATTAGGAATTTTATCAAAGAGAATGAGGCGAATCGGAGAACGCCACTAGACCATGGGGTTTACTGGGAAGAGCCCCTGGTGGGCTTTGCCTCAGGGACAGATCCTCTCTTCTTCGAATACAAGAGCCTCATTGGCTCCTTCCACCTCACCCCGAGAGAGATCATCGCAGCCGCTCTGAGAGAGAAGGGGAGAGATCTCCCCCTCTCCGAGATTGAACAGATCAGTGTGATCTCATGGATCCTGCCCGCACCCGAAGATACCCGCAGAAGCAACCGCAAAGAGGATAAGTTTCCATCTAAGCTCTGGGCCTACACCAGAGACTTCGGGGAGGCCTGCAATAATGCCCTGAGAAGGCATGTCGTCAGTTTTTTGCACGATTTAGGGCATGTGGCCGTGGCACCCGTTCTCCTGCCTTCCTTTAAACACTTGCGGGACGAAAAGGTGGGCTGGGCCTCTCCATGGTCGGAGCGCCACGTCGCCTACGCCTGCGGCCTTGGAACCTTCAGCCTCAACGATGGTTTCATCACCCCTAAAGGAATGGCGGTACGAATCGGGAGTGTGGTCACCCTGCTCAGGTTGACACCCAGTGAAAAAAGATACCGTCATCCCAAAGAGAACTGTCTTCGGTTTCGTAACGAAAAATGCGGCAAATGCATTCTTAGGTGTCCTGCCGGTGCGATCACGGAGCAAGGACACGATAAGGATAGGTGCAGGGATTATATCAATTCCGAACCCCTCCAGGCGAGGCGTTCCGAATACGGTCTCCAGAATCCGCCGCCTGCCTGTGGCCTTTGTCAGACCGGTGTCCCCTGCGAATTCGAGATCCCAAGAGCCGACCTGATCGCCTAAACCCTCCTCGAAGCCTCCCCTCCGACTTCTAAAAAATAATTCTTGACGGCATTGCTAAAGTCATGTTAAAAAGATTAAAAAAACTTAGGGGGGAACAGACGTTTCGTCTGCTTCCCCTTTTTTATTCTCGAACGAGGAGGAAATGGAATCATGAAGAAGTTTCTCCTTTTACTATCTCTGCTTGGGGTTTTCTTCTTTTCGAACATTGGACTGGGAAGAATCGGGGGTGGAGATATTCCCTTCGCCCCTAAGAAGGCAAAGGGGGTGGTCTTCAGCCACGACTTCCATGTGACGGATTTAGGCTTGACCTGCCAGAGGTGCCATCCGACCCTTTATGTCACAAGGGCAAAGGACAAACCCGTGACGATGGCCGAGATGAATCAGGGAAAGTCGTGCGGCGCCTGCCATAACGGAAAAGACGCCTTTACGTCAAAAGGGAACTGTTTCAAATGTCATCAATAATCACGGAGGCTCCTATGTACGAAGGAAGAGATGAACTTGCGGTCATTCAAGAAGATATCAAGAGGGCCTTGACCAAACCACAGAGAAAGTGGGCCATGCTTATCGATCTGAGGCGATGCGTCCTCTGCCACGCCTGCACAGCCGGCTGTGTGGCAGAACAGAAGAGCCCACCGGGGATCATCTACCGACCTGTCTATGAGGAAGAGATGGGGGCTTATCCTTCTGTCAAAAGGCGTTTTACCCCCAGGCCGTGCCTTCAATGTGACAACCCTCCCTGTGTTCAGGCCTGCCCGAATAAAGGGGAGGGAAAGGCCACCTGGAAGAGCACAAAAGGCATCAGCGCGGGCATTGTGATGATCAACTATATGGAGTGCATTGGGTGTGGCCGATGTGTCATTGCCTGTCCGTATAAGGCAAGAAATTTGGATTCGGGTGCCTTCTACACCGAGGGGACCCCGAAAATCGAACCGTATGAAACCTCTCCGACCTGGGAATATTCGAGAAAGTGGCCACGTCAGAAAAACCATATTCCTATTGGGAACGCAAGAAAGTGCCACTTCTGCTATCACCGACTGAAGAACGGAATGGTCCCCATGTGCGTGAGCACCTGCATCGCGAGGGCCAATTATTTTGGAGATCCCGAGGATAAGGAAAGCCTCATCTATAAAGTGATGAAGGCCAATAAGATTTCGGTCCTCAGGTCGGTAAAGGGAGATGGGGAAACCAGGCTTACCTTCGCTCAACTGAAGGATCTGACTTCTGAAGAAATAGCCAAAAAGACCGGTTATCCTGGGAAAATACCTGTCTTTGCCGAATCTTCTCCTACCAAACCGAGAGTCTATTACATACTCCCATAAGGAGGATAAAAATGGGAAACTCAAATAATGGAAGCGGAATCTCAAGAAGGAATTTCATGAAATGTTCCGCTATCTTGGGGGGATCTTTTCTTGCATCCCAAATGGAGTGGGCGTCCGATCTAATGAAAAGGGCCGAAGCAGGTCTTCTGACTCCGGAGGAAGATTACGAACTGATCAAGGCGGAAAATACTCTCTATACGGTATGCCTCCAGTGCAATACAGGGTGTGGGATCAAAGTGAAGCTTTTCAGAAAGAATGGTTCTGCCCTTGCTCTAAAGATCGACGGGAATCCTTATGATCCCTGGGTAGCCGTTCCTCACCTCCCGTATAAAACCTCGCCTTTTGACGTCAATACGATAGATACAGCCATCTGCCCCAAAGGTCAAGCTGGCCTCCAAACAGTCTACGATCCCTATCGCATTACGAAGGTCCTAAAGAGAGCGGGCAAGAGGGGTGAGGGGAAATGGATGACCATCCCTTTTGATCAGGCCATCGATGAGATCGTAAATGGCGGCCTCCTGTTCAAACACGTCCAAGGGGAAGAGAATCGTTACGTGGAAGGGCTTGAGGACATCTGCGTGCTGAGAGATCCGAAGATCCTGAAAGCTCTCGCCGATGACCTCGCTCCCATCCGAAGGGCCAAGACACCTGAAGAAAGAAAGAGGGCAGTTGAAGAATATCAGAAAAAGCATGCGGCTAACCTCCATTACCTGATCGACCCGGACCATCCCGATTTCGGACCAAAGAATAATCAATTGGTCTACGGCTGGGGAAGAAAGAAGGGTGGGAGAAGCGATTTCTCGAGCCGTTTCTTTGGCGACGCCCTCGGCACCACAAACCGCCATGGGCATACGACCGTCTGTCAGGGATCGCTCTATTTCTCCGGAAAGGCGATGAGCGAGCAATATGACGAAGGCTCCTGGAAAGGGGGGGCAAAGTTCTACTGGCAGACAGAGATCGAAGGAGCCGAATTCATCCTTTTCGTCGGTGCGAATCTTTTTGACGCCAACTACGGCCCTCCGAACAGGGCGGCCAGGCTCATCCCTAACATCACTTCAGGGAAAACGAAGATTGCCGTAGCCGATCCTCGTTTCTCAAAACTCGCCTCTAAGGCCTGGAAATATTTGCCGGTCAACCCGGGAACAGACGCTGCTTTAGCCTTGGCCATGATTCAATGGATCATTAAGAACAAGCGATACAACGCCTCTTATCTTGAAAATGCAAACAAGGCGGCTGCCAAGGCCTCAGGGGAGCCCACCTGGACGAATGCCGTCTGGCTGGTGAAGATCAAGGATGGGAAACCCGATGTCTTTCTCAGGGCCTCAGAGATCGGCCTGGCTCCGAAGGAGGTCAGGAAGACAAAGGATGGCAAGGAGTATGAATTTGAGTATTTGGTCGTTCTGAAAGACGGCAAGCCTCAAAGGGTCGATCCCAACGATGAAAAAGAAGTGGTCAAAGGTGATCTCTTCGTCAACACAAAGCTATATGCTCCCGATGGTAAAGAGATCCCGGTCAAGTCCTCCCTTCAAATCCTTGCCGAATCAGCCGATGAGAGACCAATCGAAGAGTGGTCGAAAATCTGCGGGATCTCAGTGAAGGATATTGAAGAGGTCGCTCATGAGTTCACCTCTCATGGGAGGAAGGCCTCGGTCGACATTCACCGAGGCGTTTCCCAGCACACCAATGGCTTCTACAATGTGCTCTGCTACTATAACCTCGCCCTCCTCATCGGAAATTATGATTACAGGGGTGGACTGATTGCGGCATCAACCTATAACACTGCCGGAACAAGAGCAGGTCAACCCTTCAATCTCGGCAAACTTCACCCTAAAAAGATTCCTAACTTTGGAATCAGCATCATCCGGCACGATATAAAATACGAGGAAACCACCCTATTCTCAGGTTATCCTGCCAAAAGGAACTGGTGGCCTCTCTCCTCTGACATCTACCAGGAGATCATCCCATCGATGGGTGATGCCTACCCCTACCCGATCAAAGCGTACTTCCTCTACATGGGGGCCCCGAACTATTCCTTGCCTGCTGGCCATGTCTCGAATGAGATTCTTTCCGATACGAAAAAGATTCCGCTCTTTGTCACCTGGGATATCTTGATCGGCTCGACCAGCATCTATGCAGACTATGTCTTCCCGGATCTGAGTTACCTGGAGCGATGGGAGTTCCATGGATCTCATCCAAACATCCCGGCAAAGGTCCAGCCGGTGAGAAATCCGGTCGTCGCCCCTGTTCCCGAGATCGTGAAAGTCTTTGGCGAGGAGATGCCCATCAGCTATGAAGCTACGATGCTGGCCATTGCCGAAAAGATGAAACTCCCTGGTTTTGGGAAGGATGGGTTTGCACCCGGGCTCGATTTCACCAGGCCAGAAGATTTTTACCTCAAGATGGTAGCCAATATTGCCACTGATGGCAAAGCTGTTCCCGACGCAGATGACAAAGAGGTTGAACTCTTCCTCAAATCGAGAGCCCATCTTCCAGAGAGCGTCTTCGACCCCGAACGCTGGAAGAAGGCCTGCGGTGATTTTAACTGGAGAAAAGTGATTTATGTCCTTAACCGAGGAGGAAGGTTCCAGGATTACGATGAGATGTTTAAGGGAGATCAGGTATCCAATAAGTATGGAAGACAGATTAATATGTACCAGGAGAAAACAGCAAAAACAAAGAATGCTTTTACCGGCAGATCGAATCCAGGTTATGCGACCTATATTCCCCTCCAATCTTCCCTCGGTAAGCCTTTTGAAGCTGATGGCCTGACAGGAGACCTCCACCTCCTCACGCAGAGGGATGTTACTCAGACCAAATCGAGAACCATTACGAACTACTGGTTGCTGGCGATGTATCCTGAGAATATGATCATTATAAATTCATCAGATGCTGCCCGTTTGGCTCTAAAGGATGGCGACCGAGTGAGTGTGGTCTCTGCTACCAATCCGGATGGAGTGTGGGATTTTAAGAATGGGGTGAAAAAACCGATGATCGGAAAAATCAAAGTGACCCAGACGATCAAGCCTGGAGTGATCACCTTTACCTTGGGGCATGGCCATTGGGCCACCGGCGCTTCGGACGTGATCATTGACGGAAAACTCATCAAAGGAGACCCCCGAAGAGCCACAGGCGTCCATCTCAATGCGGCCATGTGGATCGATCCCTATCTGAAGAATACAAGTCTGCAGGACCCCGTCGGTGGAAGTGTGGTCTTCTATGATTCTAAGGTTCGGTTGATCAAGATTTAAGACAGATCCGATCGGACCAGGCCTAAGGAGCAGACAAGCCTCCTTTAGACCAGGGCTGCCGGTCGCAGTCTCCGTACGCCAGACCCGAATGAATCGCCTCTTGACAAGGTGAATTCAATCTGTTATCTTGTTTTTCAGCGCATTCTGATTAATCTGAACAAGCTGAATAATGTCAGGGGGGATGGGATGGCCAAGAAAGGAAAATCTTCTAAGGGATCATCCGCGAAGAGGGTGAGTTGCTGTAAGGTTGAATCATTGATCAGCATTGATGAGCGCGGGCAGATGGTCCTCCCGAAGGAAATAAGAGAAAAAGCCAATATCCGTCCTGGGGATAAGCTGGCGCTCGTCAGTTGGCAAAAGGATGGGAAGATCTGTTGCATCAATTTGGTCAAGGCTGAGGATTTCTCTGATATGGTGCGAGGGGCACTCGGTCCGATGATGAAGGAGATGGTTAAGACACCGCACGATCGGTAGGCTCAAAGATACCGTAAGATAAGTCGAAGGAGAAAAAAATGGACCAGAAGAGTATCAAAGAATCTGTGAAAGTAAGATATGGGAAGATAGCCAAACAGGGGACGTCTTGCTGTGGCCCAGCAAGTTCTTGTTGTGGAAGCGCCGATCTCGCGCAAGACATCAGCAGAAAAATAGGATACTCAGATGAAGAACTGGAAGTTGTTCCTGAAGGTTCCAATCTTGGCCTCGGCTGTGGGAATCCCGTCGCTTTGACCTCTTTGCGTGAGGGAGAAACGGTTCTTGATCTTGGTTCAGGCGCGGGCTTTGACTGTTTTCTTGCTGCTAACAAGGTGGGAGAAAAAGGAAGAGTGATCGGCGTGGATATGACTCCGGAGATGGTCGAAAAAGCGAAAAAGAATGCTGAGAAAAACAATTACAAAAACGTAGAGTTCAGGCTCGGCGATATCGAGACCCTCCCTGTCGACGACGATTCGATCGATGTGGTGATGTCCAACTGCGTGATCAACCTCTCACCCGACAAGGGAAAGGTCTTTAAGGAGGCTTTCAGGGTTCTGAAGCCTGGAGGACGACTGACAATTTCCGACATTGTTCTGCTTAAAGAACTCCCCACATTTATAAGGGAGAGCATTGACGCCTACGTCGGTTGCGTTTCCGGAGCGCTTATAAAACACGAATA
>JACAEX010000103.1 GCA_013388635.1 Syntrophaceae bacterium
AGAAGAAAAAAAGTATTTGACATTTCGGAAAAAATCTATTAAACTTAAAAAGTTTTTTTGCTAAATTTTTTGGTGAAGAATTATGTTCGCTAACTCATTGAAATAATTAATTCTTGCTGAAGAGGAAGAGGAATGCCTACGATAAATCAGCTGGTTAGAGAAGCAAGAAGAGCCGTAAAAAGCAAGACCTCTGCTCCTGCTCTCACAGGGTCTCCTCAAAAAAGGGGGGTATGTATCCGCGTCTATACCACAACTCCGAAGAAACCCAATTCCGCCCTCCGAAAGGTTGCCCGGGTGAGGCTGACCAATGGGATGGAAGTGACGACCTATATCCCAGGCATTGGCCATAATCTCCAAGAGCATTCCGTTGTTCTCATTCGGGGTGGAAGGGTGAAGGACCTTCCTGGAGTTCGGTACCATATCATCCGAGGCACCCTGGATACCGTGGGCGTCCAGGACCGAAAACAGGGTCGATCCAAATACGGGGCAAAGAAACCTAAGTAATAAACTTCTATTCCGATAACCGTTGAGGAATGAGGATCTATTATGCCCAGAAAAAGGGAAGTGAAGAAAAGGCAGATCTTACCGGATCCAAAGTACCATGACACCTTAATAGCCAAATTCATCAACGGCATCATGCGCCGTGGAAAGAAGAGCGTTGCCGAAGGGATCTTCTATCGGTCCCTGGAAATTATCAAAGAGCGGACCCATTCGGATCCGATCAAGATTTTTGGACAAGCGATGGACAACGTCAAACCTTTAATTGAGGTGAGGCCCAGGAGGGTGGGCGGTGCCACCTATCAGGTGCCGGTGGAGGTGAGGCCGGAAAGAAAGGTTGCATTGGCCATCCGATGGCTTATCAGCTTCGCGAAACAACGGCCGGAGAAGACCATGGAGGAGAAGCTTTCGGCAGAGCTGATCGATGCAGCCAACAACCGTGGGGCTGCGATCAAGAAGAAAGAGGATACTCACAAAATGGCCGAGGCCAATAAGGCATTCGCCCATTACCGCTGGTAACAGGATGATTGGAATAATAGGATTAGAAAAGAGATTTGCCCGTCATTCCAATATTCCATTTGGACAGATAAAAGGATAGAGGTTCATTTGTGTCAACGATCGTTTTAAAAGAAAAAACTCGAAACATTGGGATCATGGCCCATATCGATGCGGGGAAGACGACCACTACGGAGCGGATTCTTTACTATACCGGGGTCACTCACAGAATTGGGGAGGTCGACGAAGGCTCGGCCACCATGGATTGGATGGAGCAAGAGAAGGAGAGAGGGATCACCATCACCTCTGCTGCAACCACCTGTTTCTGGAGAGACCACCGGATCAATATCATCGATACTCCGGGCCATGTTGACTTTACGATCGAGGTGGAGCGGTCCCTCCGCGTCCTCGATGGCGCCATTGCCATCTTCTGTTCGGTTGGAGGGGTGGAGCCCCAATCGGAAACGGTCTGGAAACAGGCGGATAAATACCAGATCCCCAGGATTGCCTTTGTCAACAAGATGGATCGAACAGGTGCGGACTTCGAAGGATGCCTTCAGATGATGGTCGATCGTCTCAGAACGACCCCCCTTCCCATCCAGCTCCCCCTGGGAAAAGAAGAAGAGTTTCAGGGGATCATCGATCTGATCTCCATGAAGGCCATCGCCTACGATCCCCACAGTCTCGGGACCCAGTTTAGGATCCTCGATATACCAGAGGGCCATCTGAAGGCAGCGGTCAGGGCAAGAGAGGTCCTGATCGAGAGGTTGGCAGAGTGGAATGAGGCATTGATGGAGAAGTTTGTGGAGGGCAAAGAGATATCGGAATTAGAATTGAAACGAGCCGTTCGGGAGGCCACGCTTCAGTTGAGAGCAACCCCTGTCCTCTGTGGCTCCGCCTTCCGTAACAAAGGCGTCCAACCCCTGCTCGATGCCATCGTCGATTATCTTCCTTCACCCCTGGACATCCCTCCTGTAAAAGGTTTCGACCCTCAGGGAGGGGAGTTAGCCATCTCTGCCTCGAATGGATTTCCTCTCTCTGCTCTGGCCTTCAAAATAATGAGCGATCCTTATACCGGTCAGCTCACATTCTTCCGGATCTATTCCGGGACCCTCCGATCAGGTGATCTGGTCTTCAATCCTACCAAAGGAAAGCAGGAGCGGATCGGTCGGCTGGTCAAGATGCATGCCAATAAGCGCGAGGAGATTCAGGAAGTCTCTGCAGGAGATATCTTCGCTGCCGTGGGCCTTAAGTACACGACGACCGGAGATACCATCTGCAGTGAAAAACGACCGGTCGTTCTCGAATCGATCGACTTCCCTGAACCGGTGATCTCTGTGGCGATCGAGCCGGCCACAAAAGGCGACCTCGAAAAGTTGGGCGCCTCCCTCCGAAAGCTGACCTTGGAAGATCCCTCCTTCAAAGTGAAAACAGACGAAGAGACAGGGCAGACGATCATCTCAGGGATGGGTGAGCTCCACCTGGAGATTATCGTGGATCGGCTCCTGAGGGAGTTCAACGTAGCTGCTCAGGTGGGAAAACCCCAGGTCGCTTATCGAGAGACGATTACGAAGATGGTCAAGTCCGAAGGCCGGTTCATCCGTCAGTCAGGTGGAAGAGGCCAGTACGGTCATGTCTGGCTGGTCTTAGAACCTCAGGATCCTGGCAAGGGGTTTGAATTTGTTAACCGGATCGTTGGCGGGACGATCCCCAGGGAATTTGTCCCGGCGGTTGAAAAGGGAGTGGTGGAGGCAATGGAGAAGGGGGTGCTGGCAGGATATCCCATGGTCGATATCAAGGTCAGCCTCGTCGATGGTTCATACCATGAGGTCGACTCCTCTGAAATGGCGTTTAAAATTGCAGGGTCGATGGGCTTCAAGGAGGGGGCCCGTCAAGCCGGTCCCATCCTCCTTGAACCATTGATGTCGATCGAAATCATCACCCCAGAGGAGTTCGTCGGTCAGGTGGTGAGTGATCTGAGTGGCAGAAGGGGCAGGACCACAGGAGTGGAGTATCGGAAGGGGACCAATGTGATCGCCGGAGAAGTCCCGCTTGCCAATATGTTTGGATACGCAACCGATCTCCGATCCCTCACGCAAGGAAGGGCGACCTTCACCATGAGATTTTCCCATTACAGTCCTGTACCTCAATCTGTGAGCGAGGGGATCCTTTCTGAAATGAAGAGGGTGGCCTGAGGCCCACCCAGAACCTTAAGGAGGGTTTGAGCCATGTCGAAGCCGAAGTTTGAGAGGACGAAGCCGCATGTGAATGTGGGGACGATTGGGCATGTGGATCATGGGAAGACGACGTTGACGTCAGCGATTACGAAGG
>JACAEX010000101.1 GCA_013388635.1 Syntrophaceae bacterium
CAATAAGCCTCAACGTTGGTTCTCGGGCTTCTCTCGTCGTGAGGAAGGGACGGGACGTACTTAAAAAAGTTAAATAAGTTGATCTTATTCAGGCGGAAGAGGAAATACCGAGTTTCCGTAACCTGACCCCATGACTCCGGAATCTATCGGCAGGGATTGAGAAGATCAAAGAACGATTGCGGTCAAGTCAAGGATAAAGATTTGACCCCAGGGCAGGATGGCGTGAAATCTGCCCCGGGGATTTATGCCCTGGACAACCCTTTCTCAGCTTTCATCTGCCTGTTTAAGAAATATTGCCAGTCATAGTACTGCCTTAAGATGCGATTTTCAAAATTGATTCTCAGGTTTTCATCCCTATCGAGAAGGAGAAGGCCGTGTTTCAATATCTCAAAACCGAAGACAGGAGAGAGATCGCTATTCAAAACAACGACCTGAACTGTCTCGCCCATTCCTCTCGAAAGTTCGGCCTCGAGTTCGAATGCCAACCAACGGCTTACCTTTTCGGGAGGCTCTGAGAAAAAGACTGCGACATCCCAATCACTATTCTTATTGGTGGCCCCGCTTGTCCTCGACCCGAAAAGATAGGCGAATGCGAGATGGGGCCGTTTCTTAAGCATGTCAATCAATAGCTTCAGTTTCTTCTTCATAAGAATGATTCAATTGCTTTTATAAAACTCACCATATCCTTCAGACCGTATCTCAAGAATTTTTCTAACATAGGGACCGTACTTTTCTGATAATCGTGGGCCAAGAAATTTCTGAGCCCTGCAATATATACAAATTGGTGGGCAAATTTTCTGGGGATAAAACCGTAGTCTCCGAGTTTATAAATAGAATCACTATACGAAGACGGCTTGGGATATTTTTTCTTAGCGATCAGGAGATCGGCAATATCAAGTACAATCTCTGTACACAGATAGACAGAGCGTTCAGCAATTTTCTTTGTCTCAACAGAAGATTCTAATGTCCGAAGGAACTTGGATCTGTTATCCTTGATGTACTTGACCTCCTCTTTCAATCTCTGAAGTTTATTGAATAGAACTTCGTTCATCGCGGCTCTAACAGAAGGGGGTTGGAAGATGTCCCCTACCCCCTTCGATTTATTGGTGCCTAGGGCCGGAGTTGAACCGGCACGGTCGAATCGACCGAGGGATTTTAAGTCCCTTGCGTCTACCTATTCCGCCACCCAGGCAATCGTCGTAATTGGTGATGCGTGAATCACCCATTCTTCATTTATACTCTTTGACGAATTTTGTCAAGATATGTTATGAGTTTAAATTGATATCTCAAACACGAGACTCGGACACGTTGATTGAGGAAGGAGAGACTCATGCGATCGGACATGATGAAGAAAGGACTTGAAAGGGCTCCACACCGTTCCCTGTTTAAGGCGCTGGGGCTGACCGACGAAGAGATTGAGCAGCCCATGATCGGAATCGCCAACTCCGCCAATGAAGTCATTCCAGGCCACCTCCATCTCCATCAGATCTCCGAAGCCGTAAAAGCAGGAGTTCGCATGGCAGGAGGAACGCCGCTCGAGTTCTTCACCATAGGAGTCTGCGATGGTATTGTCATGGGGCATGAGGGCATGAAATATTCTCTGAGTTCGAGGGAGTTGATCGCAGATTCGGTCGAATCGATGGCCATGGCCTACCCTTTCGATGGCCTGGTCCTGATCCCGAACTGCGACAAGATCATTCCCGGGATGCTGATGGCAGCAGCCAGGCTTGACATCCCGGCTATTCTCATAAGCGGCGGCCCCATGCTCACCGGTGACTTCCAGGGAAAAGCATTCGATGTGATCAAAGTCTTTGAGTGCGTGGGCAGGGTGAAGGTCGGAGAGATGACCCTGGAGGATCTCAAAGAGGTGGAGAGCTGTGCATGCCCTGGAGTGGGTTCGTGCGCTGGGATGTTCACGGCAAACTCGATGAACTGTCTCTCTGAGGTGCTCGGGCTCGCCCTTCCCTACAATGGCACGATCCCTGCTGTCTTCGCCGAGCGAATCCGACTGGCCAAACAGTCCGGAACCCGAATCATGGACCTGATCAAGCAGGACCTCCGACCCTCTAAGATCCTTACAAAGAAGGCCTTTGAAAATGCGGTGAGTGTGGATATGGCCTTCGGAGGATCGACCAATACCACCCTTCACCTTCCTGCCATCGCAAGGGAAGCGGGCATTAACCTCTCTCTTCAAACGTTTAACGAATTCGCAGAAAAGGTCCCCCACCTTTGCAATATGGCGCCCGGCGGTCCTCACCACCTCCAGCAGCTCCATCAGGCCGGAGGCATTCCAGGCCTCATGGTCGAATTGAGCAGGCGGAATCTGATCCATCTGGATGCGATGACCGTAACCGGAAAGACGGTCGGAGATAATCTGAAGGGAAAGAAGAACAGGGATCCGGAGATCATCCGGCCCATTGAAAACCCTTACCACACCACCGGAGGGCTGGCTGTGCTCTTCGGAAACCTGGCGCCCCAGGGCGCGGTGGTCAAGAGATCAGCTGTTGATGATGCGATGCTCAAACATAAAGGGCCTGCCAGGGTGTTCGATTCCGAAGAAGAGGCGCTCCGGATGATCCTGGACGGAAAGATTCAGAAGGGTGAGGTGGTCGTCATCCGCTACGAAGGCCCAAAAGGAGGGCCGGGGATGAGGGAGATGTTAGCTCCGACCTCTGCTATCGCGGGCGTGGGGAGAGATCGCGACGTCGCACTCCTCACCGATGGCCGTTTTTCAGGAGGGAGCCGAGGGGCTGCGATCGGCCATATCTCTCCCGAGGCCGCAGAAGGGGGGCCGATTGCAGCGGTTCAAAACGGAGACATGATCGAGATCGATATCCCTGGAAAGAAACTCAATCTCCTTATCCCGGAGGAGGAGCTGAAGAAGAGATTGTCCCGGTGGAAGCCGCCCAAAAAGGATTTGAAAGGCTATCTGAAGAGATATGCCAAACTGGTTCAGTCCGCAAATACAGGAGCTACCTTTGAGCAATGATGGAATGGGGGAATAAGGAGATGAAGAGATAAGGAGATTGAAGCTTCCTAAATTCCCTAACTCCCAAACTCCCTAATTCTTTTCAAGGACAGGTACGGCATAGGGGCCTTCCCGGATGAAGGCCATGGTGGGGTCGATCCCCTTTTCACGGTATCGGTTCACTGCAAAGAGAACCGCCTTCTGCACCATCTCCTGAGCTCTTTCAAGGGAGGGCTTGATCCTTTTGCCTTTCATAAAGTCGAGGCCACAGACCCCTGGAAGGATGCAGTAATTCTCCTTCTCAATTTCGAGGGAGCAGTAGATCAATCCATCCTCTCCCACCTTTCTCAACACCTTCCCCCAGACTTCAGGCTCCCATTGATCCTTTGTAAATTTCCAGCTCGGACTTTTGAGCAAGGCCAGATAGCCATCCGGTCCCTGCAATTTGAGCAGATGGATCAGGCTTCTATATTCTGGAGAACCGATCGGGTTGATCAGATCGCGGTTATTCGCAGCGATGATGATGATGCCACCCTCTTTGACAGCCGGCAGGGCACCGACCCCAGCCTTTGCAGTCTGGTAGTGGTCTCTTCCGACATATCCACTGTGAGTCAGGACGATGTCAAACTCCTCCTTTAAGGGAATCTCTGCATAGCCTTTGATCATTTCAAAGGCCTTGAGATTGGCCTCGATCATATCCCCGGCGAAGACCCGGACGAGCCGGAGGTCCTTATCGAGGTTGACATTCACAACAAAGTCGACCCCCACGGTCTGGGCCACTTCCAGGGCCTCTTCATGGCACGGATTACCTTCGAGGATGAGGTTGGTCGCATGAGGATCCTCCAGATAGTGGGGACCGTGAAATTTCTGGATGGTCTTGACGTCCACCAATCCAGGACAGACGGACTTCCTCCCTCCGGAAATCCCGGTGAAGAAGTGGCTTTCGACCAGCCCTGTGGCAATCTTGAGATCGGCAAAATAAAAATCACGATTGACATAGACATGGGTGTCTCTTCTCGTCTTCCCGATGCTCTCCAAGAGATCGTTATTCTCGCAATCGTGGTCCAAGATGGTGTATTGTTCAACCACTTCCTTCCCATACATTTCTATCTTTTCTTCTTCCGTACTCGGTCGATGCATTCCCGTTGCCACGATGATCTTGATCTTCTCTTTCTTGATCCCTGAAGACTCCAGGCGCCTCAGCAGAGGGGTGAGGATGCCGCTTTCCCCTTTATAAGGAACAGGCCTGGTGATATCGGAAACCGCAATGGCCACAGAGATCTCTGCCGCAGGCTTTCCCTTTTTCCGGATGATCTCTTCTAAGGGGGGGCTGCTGATCGGATTTGAGAAGGCCTCCTCGATCGCTTTTTGAGGATCTGGCAGAACAGGGACATCCCCCATGGTCAGCTCCACGCAGTTCGGAGGCACCAGAACCTCGATCGCACTTCTGCCAAATTCGACCGAAACTTTCTTCCATTCCTTCGTATCGATTTTCTTGATTGCCTTTGTTATGTCGGGGCGCATCTTCCCTCCTGGAATAGTGCGGGGTGATTAGTATTTATGGAATCAAACTCAAATTGCCTGTGAAGGCTGCCTCCAGAACCGGCCTCATCAGCCTGTCCACATCCCCTTTCTCCGGATCCATCGGGGTCGGCATATTCTGGAGTTTCGTCTTCAGTTGAGGGTTCTTTGCAGCGGTGAGCATCCTCTCGATATGCGCCCTGGTAGCCCCTGCCTCCTTCAAGGTGGTTGGAAAATTCATATCCTTCGCAAAGGCGATCATTCCCCTGGCCACAGCCAGCCCCAGATCTCTTCCGCTCAGATTCCGCATCTCTCCCTTGATGTATCCTGCCTCCTTAAAGATCGCACCGACAACCCTGAGCTGTTCCTGGATCACCGGCGCAAAGAGGACCGTATAGTATGGATTTAATAAGGCGCAGGCCCTCCCATGGGTCAGGATGTCAATCAGAGAGAAACTTCCAAGATGGGGACCGCTCGTTCCTCCGATCATGATCGAATACCCGCCCAGATCGGTTCCGAGGCCCAGGGCTGTTCTTCCTTCAAGATCCTTTGCATCCTTCTTAACCCTCTGAAGGCCGTAGACGAGCAGCTGGATGCACAACTGAGCCACTTCCTTCACCTTCTCATAAGAAGAGCCCTTTGCGCCCATGAAGGTCTCCCAGGCGTGGGCAATTCCATCAAGAGCGCCGTCCAGGGTCAGGCTGATCGGAGAGTCGATCGTAATCTTGTAGTCGAAAACAGCGGCGGGTGGAACGATCGCCTCGTCCACGATCAGTTTCTTCTGCCCGTTGACCGGATCCGTAATATTCGAATACTTTGTCAGATGTGCCCCTGAGCTGGCAGCGGTCTGGACAGCGACCACAGGCATCACCTCTCTGCCCGTCTTCTCCTTCATCCTGGTCACGGTATCGCTTCCGAAATAGGGCTCGATCGAATCTGCATCCCCTATGCCGGCGCCTAAAATTGTTCTCACCTCTTCAGGAGAATAGGTATTGAGCACGGCTGCAGCCTTAGCCGCATCAATGGTGCTCCCTCCTCCGAGCGCAACGATCACCTCCGATTTAAACCGGGCCACCTGAAGGCTGATCCGGTAGACATCCTCCCGGGGGGCATTCGGCCTTGCGCCATTGACCGTCTCAAAGATCACGCCCTTGGCCTTTAAGCTTGCTTTTACTCGCTCGAGAGGCTGCTCAATCCATGCCTGACCTAACTCAGTGACGGCAAGGGTCACCTTACCGCCGTACCGCCGAACGTAATTTCCTGTCACCTCGAGCACATCCTCTCCGAAAGTGTAGGAATCTCCTTTCCAGTCCTTTAGGACCTTCCTTGCCCGATCGATGGCCTCCTTCATCGTCATCCCTCCTGACACCCTCTTTGCTTAAACAGATATAATATACAATGAACTCAATTCGATTTCACCCCTAAACCGAAAAAAGGGATCAGACGATATCGCCTGATCCCCGGATGGTCTCTGGAGGCGGCAACCGGATTTGAACCGGTGAGTAGCGGTTTTGCAGACCGCCGCCTTACCACTTGGCTATGCCGCCGCTGGAGCGGGAAACGGGATTTGAACCCGCGACTTCAACCTTGGCAAGGTTGCACTCTACCGCTGAGTTATTCCCGCATCCTTCTCTTCAAACAAAAAAAGGTTACAAGATTTGAAAGAGCTTGTCAAGCCTTCCAAGCGACAGCGGAAGCTGGGGAGATAAGGAAATAAGGAGATCGGGAGAAATGATAAAATTAGATGACGATCTCCTTCAAAAACTTCTTGAAATAGTCCACGCCTGAGATCACAGCGAATGCCATGGCGAACCAGAGGAGTCCCATTCCGACCCAATAGAAGTCAACGGAAAAATACCTTCGGCCGAGAATGAGAAGGGTGATCGAAGCCACTTCGAAGACCGTCTTATACTTCCCTAATCGAGAGGCTGAGATGACGATGCCCTGTGAGGCGGCAATCCCCCTCAGCCCTGTCACGGAGATCTCCCTTCCGACAATCACAATCACCATCCAGGCAGGTATCCCTCTCGCCGGGATGAGGGCGATCAGAGCGGCCACGATGAGAAGTTTGTCAGCGAGCGGGTCAAGAAACTTTCCAAGCGTGGTCACCATTCCCCGGCGCCTGGCGAGGTACCCGTCCAGTGTATCGGTCACGGCGACGCAGAGAAAGAAGAGAGCAGTGATCACAGGATAGACGGGCTCAGAATAAAAGACCAGGATGAGAATGATGGGGATGGCCAGGATCCGGATGATCGTCAGCCCGTTCGGAAGGCTCAAGATCTGATGACGACTGAGTTTTTCCATGAAGTGTCTCTACCATCTGACCGTCATTCCTTACAGGAGACAGAAGGCAGGAAGTCTTTGCTCTAAATCAATGCCTATAGGACTGATAATAGTGCAATACCTTTCGGACATAATCGATCGTCTCACGATAAGGAGGGATCGAACGCAACTCCGAAACGATGCTCTCGCCCGCATTGTAGGCAGCCAGTGAGAGCCGGAGGTCATTGTTAAACAGCGAGAGGAGATACTTGAAATATCGCACCCCTCCCTCAATATTCTCCTTCGGATTGAAAACGTTCAGCACATTCATCCTGTTAGCCGTCTCCGGCATCAGTTGCATCAACCCCTTTGCTCCCTTCCTCGAAACCGCACGGGGGTTGAATCCTGACTCCGCCCGAATCATCGCCTTGATCAGAGCAAAATCGATCCGGTATTTCCGGGAATACTCAAAGATCAACGAATCATAAAAGTTTGAGTCCTTGGCGTAATAAACCGAAACGCCTCGTGTCTCATCTGGATCATCCTTGCTTTCCCGGAGATAGAGTTTAAACCTGTGGTCCTTTGGACAATTGGTAAAATGGACCACACCTCTCTCGTCTACGTAGCGGTAAATCCCGGCCGAACAGGGCCTTGCCAATAATAGCAGGGGCAAGAAAAGGATCAAGCCGATCAGATACTTCATGAGGGTCTGTCCCCTACGACCAGACGGCCCCAGTAAAATTAGTAAAACTAAGGACAAAATTGGTAAAAGAATTACCATAATTTGTCACTCCTGTCAACGAAATTCTCGGGGCCGAGAATTGAGCTAACTGAAAAGCCCCTTAAAATCAGAGAAGTTTTGGTAAATTACGGATAATAATCCACGGTAGGATACTGCAATCTCTGTGCCGCTTATTCTTTTCCTATCTTTTTCTTTCCAAAGAGATTGCTCATCTTTCTCTGAAGATCGTCGAGGAGGGTGTAGGCCACTGGAATAACGAAGAGGGTGAGAAGCGTCGAGGCGAACATGCCACCGAATGTGGCTCGCCCCATCCCTGCCCTGGCCTCTCCACCTGCACTGTATCCCAAGGCTACAGGAAGGACACCGAGAATAGTGGTGACAGCGGTCATCAAGATGGGTCGAAGCCTCACCGGAGAGGCCTGGAGCACGGCCTCATTTCTCGCCATCCCCTTCTCTCTCAATGTATTGGTATAATCGACCAGAAGAATGGAGTTCTTGACGACCAGTGCAGTCAGCGTAATCATGCCGATCATGCTCATAATGGAAATGGTATCCCGGGTGAGATAGATCGCACCAAACGCCCCCACCGTGCTCAAAGGCAGAGCAAGCATGACTGTAAGGGGATGGAGGAAGCTGTTGAACTGCATGGCCAGAACCATGTAGATGATGATGATCGCCTGAATCAGGGCCATGATCAAGTACTGAAAGGCTTCTTTGAAGGCCTCTGCCTGGCCTCCAAAGCTGTGGGAATAACCCGAGGGGAGATATTTCTGGGCCAGGGCCTCGACCTCTGCAATCGCTTCTCCCAGGACTTTGCCGCCAGCCGTGTCCGCATAGATCGTGGCGCTCCTCTGGCGGTCCTTCCGATTGACCAGATTGGGTCCGATCCCTTCCTCGATCCTGACCACCTGGGCCAATTTAATCAACCCACCTTTGGGCGTCCGGATGGCAATCTGGGAGATATCCTCCGGATTCATGCGTTGATCCCTGATCAGACGGATCCTGACGTCGTAACGCTTGGCTCGCTCGATATCTTTAAACTTTGAGACCTCCTGGCCTCCAACGAGCTGCTGGACCGCTGAGGAGATCTCCCGCACATCCACGCCAACATCCGCAGCCTTATTTCGATCGACGAGGACCCTCACTTCAGGCTTGGTCAGCTCAAGGTCAGAACTGACATCGACCATCCCCGGACTCTTCGCCATCTCCCCCACGATCTGATTGGAGATCTTCTCCAGCTTATCCATCTCAGGACCCTTGATATCGAACTGGAGCGGTGCCCCTCTCCTCCCTCCAGTCGCAACCGGAGAGAGATCCTCGACATAGGCCTTGATCCCCGGGATACCCCTCAACTGTCTGCGCATATCAGCCATGATCTGGTGCTGGGTCCGCTTCCGCAGCTTTCGATCCTTCAGTGTCACCACGGCAATACCCTTGTTCACCTCCTGCCGGGCACCGATCCCGATGGCGACAAAGAGCCGGTCGGCCTCAGGCATGGCCAGAATCATCTCTTCGACCTTCCTCAATTTTTCATCCGTATAATGAAGCGTTGATCCGGTTGGGGCCTCCAATCGGATGATAAATCGCCCCTCATCCGATTTTGGCACGAACTCCCTCTTCAGGTTCGCCAGGATGGCGATGCTTAAAAAGAACATCCCAATGGCGATCAAGACGACCAACCAGCGATGTCCCAGGCAGAAGGCAAGCGCCTTTCTGTATCGGCCTTCGAGCCTCTCATAGGATCGATCGAAGAACCGGTGAACCCTGCCGTGCTTCGACTCGAGCCTCAAAAACTTTGAACAGAGCATCGGGATCAGAACCAGGGCGACCACCAGGGAGGCGATGACCGAAGCAGCAACCGTCACCCCAAACTGGAAGAAGAATCGACCGATCATCCCTCCCATAAAGGCCACGGGCAGGAAGACGGCAACGATCGAGAACGTGGCCGCCATAGCGGCAAAGGCAATCTCCGAAGCCCCTTCCCTTGCGGCAGTGACCGGCTCCGCACCTTCCTCCATATGCCGGTAGATATTCTCAAGGACAATGATCGCATCGTCACAGACCACGCCCACCATCATTGAAAGGGCGAGCATGGTCATATAGTTCATGGTGAAACCCATGAAATGCATGATGCCGAAACTGGTGATGAGAGAGGTCGGGATGGAAACCGCGGTGATGATCGTGCTCCGAACGCTGAGCAGGAAGATGAACATGATGACCGCAGCCAGCAGCCCTCCGATGAAGACATCTTCGGTAACGCCGCCGATGGCCTTCTCAATAAAGGTCGACATATCGTTGGAGATATGAACCTCCACTCCAGGAGGGAGGGTCTTTCTGATCTCCGAGAGCTTTGCTCTCACCGCCCTCGCCACCTCCACCACATTGGCCCCGGACCGGGGGATGACCCCCATTCCAACCGCAGGGGTTCGGTTATGCCGGGCGATCGTTCGAACAGGCTCTGTTCCATCTTCTGCCCATCCCACATCCTTCAAACGAACCGGGGCCCCGTTCTGGTAGGTGATGATCAGATCGTTAAACTCCTTTATATCTCTGAGCTCACCCAGATTTCGGACCGTGAACTCCCGGTCGATGCTTTCGATAATCCCACCAGGCAATTCGACATTCTTGGCGAGCAGGGCCCTCGAAATATCGGTCGAGGCCAGCCGGTGAGCCTCCAGCTTCTTCCTGTCAAGCCATAACCGGATCTCCCTCTTGGCATAGCCGCCCAGCATCACATTCCCCACGCCTTTGATCGACTCGATCTGGGGCCTCAGCACCTCATCCGCCAGCATTCCCAGCTTCTGATAGGGCTGGTTACCGGTTACCGAAAGCCAGAGGACAGGTCTCGCATTGATATCGAGTTTGTCAATGATCGGTGGGTCGATATCCGTGGGCAATTTCTTCTTGGCCACATCGACCTTGGCCCTGACATCCTGGACCGCCGAGTCAATATCCCGATAGAGTTCAAACTCCACGGTGATCTGGGAAAAGCCGTAGCCACTGGTGGAGGTGATGTGTTTCACCCCTTCGATCGTATTGACCTGCTCTTCAATGGCATCGGTGACATCGGTATCCATCACCTCAGGCGCAGCTCCAAAGAGTGTGGTGGTGATGGTCACCATCGGAAAATCGACCTGCGGGTATAGATCGATCCCCACACGCTGAAAGCCCAGGATCCCGAAGAAGACGAGGGCCAGCGTGATCGTCGTTGCAACGACTGGCCGTTTCACAGACATATCGGAAAGGAACATAAATCTCTCCAGGAAATAATCTTTTTACCTTTGGAATTCATTTGGGATTTGGTGCTTGGACATGGGTGCTGATCCTGACTCTTGTGCCCTCGCTCAGCTGTTCGTGGCCTGTGACCACCACCTGTTCTCCCTTCTCTATCCCCTTGAGGATCTCCACCCTGCCATCGAATCGAAGGCCAGTTTCAACCTCCCGGCGGTGAGCCACCCCATCGCGGACCACAAAGCTGAAGAATTTCCCCTCCTGACTGACAAGGGCAGATTCCGGGATAACGATCGCATTGGGGTTCCCGCCGGTCCGCACGGAGACCTCTGCAAAAAATCCTGGCTTCAGTCGATGGTGAGGATTGGGAACGACCGCCTTCATTCGTACGTTCCGGGTGGAGGGGTCGGCCGTGGGGCTGATGAATTGGATCGTGGCACTGAACCTCTCTTCAGAAAATGCCCTCACAGAGAAATGGACCTTTTCACCTAACCGGATCTTCCCCACCCAGTTCTCCGGCACATAGAACTCAAGATCGAGCGGATCCATCTGGACGATCTTCAATATCTCGTCCTTTGGTGCAACATTGACATGCTCGCCCAGAGAAGCAATTTTTAGATTGATGATCCCATCAATCGGAGAGAAGATCTGGCGATCTGAAAGATTCTGCCTGGCCTGATTCAGCTCTGTCCTGGCCAGGGCCAATCTCGCCTCGTCCAGCGCCACCTTCAGGACAAGGTCGTCGTAGGTCTGCTGTGGAATCACTTTCGATTCCAGAAGCCTCTGGTACCGGGACAGGGTCCTGCGATCGGTCTCCAGCGATGCCTCTGCTTCCTTCACCTTGGCCTCTGCCCTCTCGACCTCGAGCCTGGCATCGATATCATCCAGTTGAACCAGGACCTGCCCCTTTCTGACGCGATCGCCCTCTTTGACAAGGATCTTTTCGATGATCCCTGCCTTCTTGGGGCTGATGGTCACCTCCTCAGGACTCTTGAGGCTTCCCACGGCAGAAAGGGTGTAGGAGATCGGTTGCGAAACCACCTCCACCGCATCGACCAACCTCTCCTCTGAAACCGAGGCCTGAGATTTCGAGGGGGTGTTGACGCTCGCGGACTCTTTCGAACCGCATCCTTCTGCCAATGGAAAAGTGATAAGCAAACAGAATGTCAGGTATTTCATCAATTTCATTATTCACTCCTTTACGCTATGCGCAGAGCGCTAAGCGCAAAGCGTTTCTATTTCACGGATACATCCTTCCCATGGCTCGTTCCAATCGGGCCCTGGCAATATTGAAATCGCTCAAGGCGCCATAGTAATTCACCCTCGCCTGAGCCAGCAGGGTGACGGCATCCAGGACATCGGTCGCGGTCGCCACCTGGTATTTGTACCGCTCTTCGTTCATCCTCAGATTCTCCTCTGCCTGCTCAATCGCCTTTTGTGCCACTTCGATATTCTTTTCCGCCTGGATCATATTCAAATAGTCCTGCTTCACCTCTAAGACGATCTCATCGATCAACTGTCTCTTCGTATCCTCGGCCTGGGTCACCTTGACCTTGCTCTCCCCCACTTTATAGGCTGTCTTTCCCCATTCCCATAGGGTGAGCGTGGCCAGGGCCTGGACCGTCCACCTTTCGCTTCGGTAATCGCCCATCAGCCCGGGCTCTTCGGAAAGACGGTTATAGCCGCCGGTAAGACTGACCGTCGGAAAGTATCCGCTTCTCGCAATATTGACGCTCTCCTTTGCCTGGCCAATACTGAGATCGGCTGCCTGAATTTCCGGTCTCTTCTGCAATGCCTCCTCCATGCACTCTTCGAGGCGAAGGCCGAAAGGCTTATACTCGAGGATATCGGCCACGCTCAAGGGAGCGTTGATCTCTCTTCTGAGCAAGGTGTTGAACGATGACTTGGCCAGAGCCAGTCCGTTTTCAGCCCTGATCAGATCCTGCCTTGCCTGGGCCAGTCGTACCTCAGCCTGAAGGACATCGTTTTTTGGAACGATCCCCACTTCGAAGAAGGCCTTGGTCACTTCGAGCTGGGCCTTAAACTGTTTGACCGTCTGCGCGGCCACCTCCACCAGTTTCTGGGAGTTCAGGATATTGAAGTAGCCCTCTCTCACTGCGAGAACGATATCTCTCCTCACCACCTCTACATTGGTCTTCGACAGATCGACGCCCAGCTTTTCGAGGCGATAATTGCTTGTGATCAATCCTCCGGCAAAGAGGGACTGTTGAACAGAGGTATTGAGATTGTGGACATCCCGGCTCAGCCCACCGATGTCGCTTCCGAAGAATCCGATAGTAGTCGGTTTATTGTACCGGGTATAGCTATACTGTCCGGTCCACTTCGGAAAGAAATCGGCCCTTGCCGCCTTCCGCCTGAATTCGGAACCGAGAATGCCCTCTGTGGCAGAATGGAGCTTGAGGCTTCGCTCCAGGGCGATCTTGACGCTCTCTTCGAGGGTGAAGAAGTCTTTGGTCTCTTGGGCTGATCCCGATCCAGCGAAGAGAAGAATCGACAGGATAAGCCCGATCGTCCATCCTATTCTCATTGATCTACCTCCTCCTTTCCATCCGTTCTGCTCCCCTTAAGAAGATCTTTAAAACGGTATCCGTTTTTGAAACGAGTGGGTAGGGCCTGGGACTGATCAACCACTCGAAGACAAAGGAGTTGACCATACCGACCAGCGCATGGGCAAGATCCACAGGGTCCAGGGCCTCTAACTCCCCTTCCCCGATCCCCTGCTTCATCACCAGTGATAACGCCTCGATATAGCTGACCATCTTTTCGTGAATTCCCTTGCCCAGGTCGTCCTTGACCGTCCATTCGAAGCGGCTTCTCTCCGAGATATAGATCCTGAAGAAGTCTCGATTCTGCTCGATAAATTCGAACTGAAGCCGGAGGACATTCTTAATCCTTTCCAAAGGAGAGTTCTTTTTGTCAAGCTCGGCCTTGACCAGCCGGTTGATCTCCTCCACCTTCTCATCGATCAGGGAAAAATAAAGATCCTCCTTTGATTTGAAGTATTTATACAAAGTCCCTGTGCCAAACTCTGCCTCGCGGGCGATCTCACTCATGGTCGTCGGGAAGAATCCCTTTGCGGCAAACACCCTCTCGGCTGCTGAAAGGATCTCTCTCCGCCGGGCCAAAAATTCCCTCTCCTTTCGCTTCATCCCTGCCGTCTCCATAAATCCCCCTTTTCTTCTAAGCAAGGAACGTTCGAGTGAGAATGTTAATTCATTTTATGAACGATAATTCATTTTCTAAAACAAAAAAAATGGGTTGTCAACCCAATCCTTCTCTATCCGGGATCCAGACCCTTCCCCTTTCAATAATGTGGATGACCTTCCATCCCCTCTGCATCAGTTTCGCCGCGACCCAACGCCGATGACATCTCCACGGAAATTTTTCAGCGCAGAAGAAGGCGCTCCTCTTCTCCCTTCCCACCTCCTCCAGTCGTTTCAGCCCAATTCGGAAAGACTCGCTTTCCATATAGGCGAGATACCCTCCCTTCCGAAAGCCTCCTAACTCCTTCCCCAGATAGAAGTACTGGATACCTTCGGATTCAAGTCTCCTCTGGAGATATTCCTTCTTGAAATGCGGGAATCGACTGGTTGGAAAACTCCGGATATCCACTCCGGCTTGGATCTCGTGCTCTTTTAGAAGGGCCAGAAACTCGTCGAAGGATCGGCCGCTGGTTCCCAGGGTATAGATCATGGACCCCATCTCAAGGGCTGGACGAAAGGCTGAGGATCTTGGCGCTCACCTCCAGGGCATGGCCAATGATCCCCCTCAGGCACTCCAGGATCCCCAAATAGATCGGTCCTGATTTGGGCACACAAACCCCCTGGATCAACCGTTCTTCATGCGCTTCAGCATATCGACTGATCATCCTGAATGCGGACCTTCCCTTCTCCTCGATCCTCTGGGCAAGGAGTTTGTCCTGGGTGAGGAAGAGGCCCAGGAGGTTTTCCAAAATTTCCATCACCTCGTGGAAGAGATCGTACACCTCCTTGACCCCTCGTTCGCTGAAGAGGATATGGTTCTCGGCCTTGCTTTTCAGCCGATCCACAATCCCTTCGATATTGAAAGTCATTCGATCGAAGCACGAGGCAATGGAGAGGTAGGGTTTTGCCCACTCTCTCCCTTCTTCGCTTGAGGAACTCTTTGAGATCAGGAAGCCTGTCAATTCAGTGGAATATTTTCGAACCGTATTCATCGCCTCTTCCACCTCTCTGAAGGACTCCATCGTGGGTCTCCGGAAGCCCTCGAAGACCATCTCGATCATCTCGCTCACACTCCTGCAAACCTGCGTCATCTTCTCACCCGCCTGCTTATCCATCCCTCTCCTCCTGGCTCATGGCCAATTCTCCATCTAACCCTCTTGCTCCAGCAACTCTTTTAAACGACGGCCGTCTTCGTACATATGGACGTGGTTGAACATCAGGTAGGCATTTGGGTACTTCTCTCCTGTCCGGATCAACTCCTTCATCTCCTCTTCTGAGTAGCGATACCGGTAGCCCGTTCTCCCGTGCAGCCGGGCATAAAGCAGGTCGCCTCGAACGGAAGTTCCTCCGAAAGGGTCAAGGCAGGGGATGATGCCCAGGCTGGTGCAAATCTTCTCCACTTCTGGTCTCTCCCATTGCCCCCTCGGTTCCCAGATGTAGGTGAAAGGAAGGTTCCCAATTCTTTTAAAGAACTGCTTGAGATTTCTGATATGCTCCTCTGAAGGATAAAAACTCGCAGGAGATTGGAACAGAATCTTCTTTGCACTGAGGGCCGTGGCGAATTCCGCGGTCCTGGCCCATGCAGCCTCAACCTCCTCTGTCCCTTTGAAAAAACCATAATCCTTTCTCTTCTTCTCCGGGATCTCCGTCCCCAACCTTCTGTAAGTTGGGCTGGAAGGCTCGTGGGTGATCAGCTGCCAGGCCTTCATCGTAAATTCGAAATCCGGAGGGGCCTCCTCGCGCCATGCCCTCGCTGTAGAGATCCGGGGAAGCTTGTAAAAGGTCTGCTGGACCTCGACAACCCGAAAGGTCTGATAGTAAATCTCCCTCCTGACTGGAAACCCGCAACAACCCACCTTGATCATATGAAAAGCCCGGGTTGAGGTCTTTAGTTTTCGAAATTCTTAACCTTAATCTCAACCTAAAATAGTTTTAGCTGCTCCTTTGCCTTCTCCTCTTCCTTTCTCTCTGGAAATAGGGAGATCTTTCCATAGACGCCGTCATGGCCGGGGATAATGGAGACCTTTCCCTGTCTCATCCGGACGATCCCTTCCAAAATCTTCGGAGGGACAAAGGAGGCCAGCTCATCCGGGGTTGCCTCGAGAAGAATCCGAAATTCCGATCCTCCCCTCTCCGTCAACCTCTCGTACTCTGCCTCCACCGCCTTCGTCCCAACCCGGTAGCCCATCCCCTCTGCGATCACCTCCTCCAGAGGGATCAGATGAATCGAAGGGATGGCATTCTTTGGAATAAAACCCTCGGGCCGGTCGGAAAGCTCTTCAACGCGGTGCATCACCCCGACGGTCAGTTTCTTATGACAGGTCGGACAGAGATAAGAGCTGGCCTTCGTCTGAGAAGGAGAAAAGATGACGCCGCATTGCCGGTGGCCGTCGTAGTGATACTTTCCTTCCTCGGGAAAGAATTCGATGGTGAAGAGAAGTCTCTTCCGATCCTTGGTCTGAAGGGTCTGAACGATCTCTCTATAATCCAATTCACAATCGAAGGCATTGGCCTCCCTTCCCAACCGGTTGGGCGAATGGGCATCAGAATTGGAAATCAGTGTGATGGAGTCAAGAGCCGAGAGCCTCCAGTTCATCTCCGGGTCGGAGGAGAGACCTGTCTCAATCGCACGGATGTAGCGCGACATCTCTCCAAAACACTCTTCGATGGAGTCGAAACCCGAATTGGCACCGAAGATCGAGAACCAGGGCGTCCAGGCATGCGCCGGGATGACCATACAATCCGTTGAGATATCCAGGATCATCTTTACCAGCTCTTTCGCACTAAAACTAAAAATGGGCCTCCCATCCGAGGAGAGCTTCCCCAGGTTCCCCAATCTCGAGGCGATGGCCTCGGCCACTTCAAAACTCGGGACAAAGATGAGATTATGGATCCGCCTGACCTTCCCATCCTGGGTGTAGATATTGCTCACCTCCGTGGTCAAGATGAATTTCACCCCCTTCTCACCCTTCTTCAATTCAAATAGCCCATTGCCCATCGGCACCAATTTCGATCTCAACTCCGCAAAATAGGTGGGATGGGTGAAGTCTCCCGTGCCGAGAAGGGAGATCCCTTTTCTCTTTGCCCACCGGGCGAGGCTCTCCACCTCCATATCCTTACTGGTCGCCCGACTGAACTTTGAATGGAGATGAAAATCAGCAATAAACCGCATACGCCTGATCCGTCAAATCCGAAGCATGAAATCCGAAAGAATTCCAAAATCCTAAATCCAAATGTCCAAAATTTGGCTTGAATTTTGGTCAGTTAAAATTGGAATCTGTTTCGTGCTTCGATATTCGAACTTCGAATTTGTCTTCGCAAATATTACGACACAACTTTTGAAAATGCTGCTAAGCGTTTTATAGCCCCCACTTTTTCTTTATCTCCTACCCTGGCCTTCTCAATGGCAGACTTCAATACCTCAATCGTCTGATCGTAAACTTTTCGATCGACCGGATAGGGATGGCCATCCTTTCCTCCATGGGCAAAACTGAACCGGGCCGGATCCCTGAAACTGGGCCTGGCCCCGTAGATCAGTTCTGAGATCAGGCTCAGGGCCCGAAGGCTTCGGGGACCCACTCCCTGAAGTCCGAGAAGCTGCTCAAAATTCTCTGGAGAGCGGCTGCAGATCTGGGCAAAAATCTTCTCCACCCTCTCCAGACGGATCCCTTCCGATGGAACCGGATGGGCTTCTGAAAGGTAAAGCTCATTCACTTTCTTCCCCTCTGACATCAAGAATTCCGGCTTCTCATGGGAAAGTTCTGTGATCGCCTGTCTGGTCTTCTCACTCTCCAGCGCGACCAGGTTCAACCCTCCATCTCTTTGATCGCAACAGACCGCCCAGTGGGGTTCACAGACAAAATCCTTCACCCCCTGGCTCAGCCAATGATACCTTCTGGCATATCGTGTCTCCTCGTTCATCCCCTGCTGGATCACCACCCAGGACCCATCTTCCGTAAAAAAGAAACTGTGTTGGTAGATCTGATACCCATCCTGGACAGCTGCGCTGTCCACCTTTGCAGACATCCGACTTGCGTAGATGAGACGAGTACCATCGATCGAACGTCGATCGCAGATCTCCTCGATCTCCTGGGGCGTCTTCCTTGACGCCTTCCCTTTGCCGCCTGCGATATAGAACCCGATCTCGTGCTCCATCCCCCTGATCCCTTCCTTCATCGCGCCGCAGACCGTTGTGGTCACCCCGCTCGAGTGCCAATCAAAGCCTAATGCACACCCGAAGGCCTGAAACCAATAGGGATCTGAAAGCCGCAGGAGCATCTCCTGCGCACCGTAATGATCGATGATGAAGAGGACGACCTCTCTCGATAAGCTCTTCATCCTCTGAAAAAGCCATGGCGGAGCCTTCCCATCATGAAGCGGCAGATGCGCGACACCGGTTCTCATCGTTCGATTCTTCTCTCGAGACCCTTCGGCTTAGAGCAGATGCAAATTCCCGATCCTCACATTCCGGAGACCTGACTCCTCAGCCACCTCTTTGCAGCGAAACGCCAGAGCCCTCGGAGTCACAGGAAGATCCTCAAAAAAGAACTGAGGGTGGAAGGCCAGGAGGGCATAAGGGATCTCCGGGTCTAAGGAGGCGATCCACCTTGAGATCTCTTTGATTTCTCTCTCATCGATATACCCTGGAACGAGAAGCGTGCTGGCGATCAAAAGAGGCGGTGTGCGCCTCTTTCCGATCGATCGAGCCGCCCGCTCAAAATTCTCTTTCGTCCTTTGGTTCGAGACGCCGCAAAGGGCTCTATGAAGGGAATCATCCCAGGCCTTGATGTCAAACTTGATGCATCCTCCTGATTCCAAAGAGAGGTTCAGTATCTCATCCAGTAAGACTGGATTCATGGAGCCATTGGTCTCCCAGCAGATTCTCAGAATCCTTCCCCGAGCTCTCTCCAGGGCCTTTTGGGAGACCTCGATGGAATGGGGAAGTTGAGGAGTGGGATCACCGCCGAAGTAACAGATGCAGCTCGTGCGATCATCCACGGCCCGGGCCAGATCTTCGGGTCTGACCCGCTTCTTCTCCCAAACCCTCTCCCGGTGCGTCCAGTTCTGGCAGAAGAGACAGTCGAAAGAACAGCCATGGTAGAAGACCGCGAGGTTTTTAAAACCCTGCTCTGGACCGTCACGGTAAGCATATCGAGGATATCCCGCACCCGTCCCTCCCGGACAGACCCAATCGGCTACACAGTTGGTCGGGAGCCCATCATAATACCAGCTGACATTTCCCTCCTCCGGAGAGACGCCTCTGAGAACACCCCCTTTTTGACTCCTCAGCCCGCAATAGCCCCGCCCATCTTCTGGGATTTGACACCGGTTGAAGCAGATCTGACATAGGGTGCCGTTGGAATCCCGCGGAGGCACAGGCACCAACTGAAACGCTGTTCGTGAACGGCGATGAGCTTCTTCAATGAAGGGCTTGACCGCTTCCTTTCCCGATCGAAGACAGCCTATACATACCGGAAGGATCTTTGAGAGCTTCTCCTTCATCCCTCCACAGATGCGGCACCCCTCCTCCAGGACCTCAGAATTCTCGAAGCCCAATTTCTCACTCCACGACTTTATAGACGACGTCGTGCTCCCTCACGCGATCCTTCACCTTGATCCCGATATCCGCACCCGGTCCGGCCTCCTGAACATTCTTATTCTCAATCTGCATCGAATCGATCGCCTGGGTAAAGTCAGTCGTATGGCCGACGACACGGATGGTATCCCCGACCTTCAATGACCCCTCTGTCAGCCGGATGGCTGCGACCCCGATCTTCCCAAAGAATTTGATCACCTCACCTACTCTCTTCTCTTCCATCTCTCCACCCCCTTTCCAGAGACTTAGGTTCCAATCCCTATCTTCTCCAACCCTTCTAAAACCTGATCTATTCCGATTCCTCTCAGACAATCTATTCCGGTACATTGCAGAAACCTATCACGGCTGCAGGGTGAACAGGGTGTTCCATTGCGAACGACCCAGACCCTCTCGCCCCTTGGGGCCCAGACCTCAGGATCTGTCGGGCCAAAGATGGTGATCGTGGGAATTCCAAGGGCAGAGGCCAGATGCGAAATGCCAGAATCGTTGCCGATAAAGACCCGAGACCCCTCCATCAGCGAGGCAACCTGAAGGAGAGAGAGTCCCTTGACCGGAATAAAGGTCTGGGGGTCCATCTCTTCAAAGACTCTCTCTGCCTCTCCCTCTTCAGCCGGGCCGAGGACGACCAGAATCTTCGATCTTAGACGCTCCTGAAGGATCTCGGCAAGCCTCTGAAACCGCTCCAAAGGCCAGACCTTTCCCTTGCTTCCGCTTCCAGGATGAAGAACAACCATCTCTGACCTCTCCTTCAGGCTCAGGCCCCTTCTTCTCCAGAACTCTTCTGCCCAATTCCGATCCGATTCCCTTAGATAGAGCTTAGGATTCGACCCGGAGATCAGAAGTCCGTAATAAGAAAGTTGTTTGAGAAGATGATCGGTCAGATGGACCCTTTGATCCGATGGCGGGAAAGGACGAAGGTGGAGGACCCGTCCTCGAGAGACACGTCCAAGATTCTGCACGAGCGTCCCATCTCGATCCTGTGCGATCAGAGCCAAAAGATCGAACTGGCCAAAGAGCCGAGAAAGAGAAAGGTCAAGAGGTCCTCCATGGACGAAGAAAGAGGCCATCCCTCTCTGGTCAATGGACAGGATCCCCTCGGCGTAGAAACGTCGATCCACCAATTCAAGAATCCTTGGGTAACCCATGATCATCAACTTCGCCCGGGGAAATGCCTGTCGAAGGCTTTCCAGGGCCGGCAGGCCGAGGATGAAATCACCCAGCGCGCCCTGGTGGATCACCAGTATCGATTCAACCCCATGGCCTTCCCAAAGCGCAAGAGGGGACTGACGCATTCTCGCTTGATCAAGAGATTCTTTCCAAACGCCTTCGAACATCTTCGTTGTCCGGTGTGACTTGAAGGATCTTCCGGTACTCCCTCCTTGCCTCCCTCCACTTCTTCTCTTCCTCGTAAAGGATCCCTAAATTGATTCTCGCAAAGAGGTAGTTCGGGTTGATGCGAAGGGCCTTCTTCAATTCGGAAATGGCTTTCGGATATTGTCTGCGATCGCTGTAGAGGAGAGCGAGATTGTAGTGCAGGTCCGCGTAACGCGGATTCATACGAACCGCCTTCTCCATGTATCGAAGGGCCTCCCGTGTCCGTTTCATCAGCCCATAAACATAGCTGAGGTTCGCATATCCCATGCCGTAGCGAGGATTGATCTTCAGGGCCTGTTCGTACTCTCGAATCGCCTTTGCATAAGATCCGTGGTAGTAGTAGACCATGCCGAGATTCGAATGGAACAGGAATTCATCTGGCCTCAGTCTTGAAGCCCATTTGAGTTCCTGGATGGCCTGGGACGACCTGCCCTGCTTGGCAAGATAGAGGCCGACGAAGTTATGGAACTGAGCGTAAGGGTAATCCCGGTGAGCCTCCTGGAGAACCTTTTTTGCCCTTTCGCCAAGTTGAACCTTCCCTTTTCGCCAGATGCCCTTCTTTTCATAATAGTCCCGATAGTAAGGGTGGCACCCGATGGCCTTGCGAATCCGAAGTGACGCCTCTTCGGACCTGTCCATCTGCAGGTAGAGAAGTCCCAAGGCGTGATGAAGCAGGCCATCTTTCGGATGCCTCTTTAACTCCGAAAGGAAGAACGCCTCAGCCTCTCTGTCGCGTCTCATCTCAATTCGCAGAAAGCCCAAATTGAGCGCTGCCTCTCTGTACCTCGGATTAAGGGAGAGGGCCTCTGAGAAATGGGACTCTGCTCCTTCGAAGTCTCCCACCGCCATCAAGAGGAGGCCCATTTGATTCCGGAGGTCCGCATAATTGGGATGGATCTGGATCTCCTTCTCGATCTCGGTCAGGATCTTCCGGTAGAGTTTAAGCTGCCCCTCTTTTGATCGACTTACTCCTTTTTTTCCGTCGGTGTCCATTGTCCCTTTTCCTTTTTCCAGTTGACCAGCTGAAATTTGATGTCGACCACACCGGGGATGCCTCTGATCTTCAATTCTAACGAACGAAGGGTCCTGGCTCCCAGTTCCTCATCCTCAATCGAAGCCCCATGCGAATAGGCGCCCAGTATTTTCAACCTTCCCTGGAGGTAGACCACGCCTCTCACCGTCCCAAAAGTGAGCTCTGAATAGTCGATGTGGCTGCGTACCAGAATCCGGCGAACATTTGACTGGATAAAAAAATCTTCCCTTAACATCTCTTTTTCTTTACCGGGACGTCAGATCCGATCCCCTCATCCGGTCTTAGTAACAGGGGGCTTCGTCTCCAGTGCCCTCCTCACCGCATCGAGCAGCTCCTCGGGATCGTATGGCTTCTTGATGTAAAAACGGGCACCCACCTGCATGGCCCTCTTCTCTTCATCCTTCTCCGGACTCCCCGTCAGGATGATCACTGGGATCGAGTGGGTCCGATCCGACTCCTTGAGTTTCTCTGCCACCCCGAACCCGTCCCCTGCTGCCATCCGGATATCGAGAAGGATCAAATCCGGCATCTCTTTGTTCGCCATAAAAAGGGCCTGAGCGCCGTCAAAGGCTGCCACCACTTCATAACCGCTCGACCTTAACCGAATCGTCAACACCCTGACAATATCCCGTTCATCATCCACAATTAGAATCTTCTTTTTCCGGACCATCCCCTAAATCTCCCGGACGAGGCCCCGCAGGCCAGAGCCCGATTCTTCCCGGGCCAAAGCCTTTGGCCTTGTCCGAAGGTGGATAATGTTACAGTCCGCGGAGCATTCCTGTGGTCGCCTCCACCTTCCTATGAAAAGGGGTCTCCCCCTGAAGCCATGAGATCATCTCCTCCCTTCTCTTTTGAAACCTCTCCACCTCCTCCTTCCGGATAGGCAGACCCGCTGGGAAAGTCTCCTTCAGAGGATTTCTGGGCCGGCCATCCCTGGTCAGTCGATAATCGAGGTGGGGTCCTGTTGAGAGCCCGGTGGAGCCCACATATCCGATGATCTGTTTCTGCTTCACGCGAACTCCCTTTCTAATCCCGCGGCCAAAACCGGAGAGGTGACCGTAGTAGCTGGTGTATCCGTTGGGATGCCGGATGACCACCTGCTTCCCAAACCCTCCGTTCCAGCCGCATGAGAGAACCGTACCATCCGCAACTGCCCGGATCGGTGTTCCGATCGGAGCCGCATAATCGACGCCGAAATGGGGCCGAACTCCGCCTAAGATGGGATGTCTTCTTGCCCGGCTGAACCTCGAACTGATCCGGGTGAATTGAAGGGGCGCCTTCAGAAAGGCCTTCTTCAGAGAATGCCCGTCCTCGTTATAGAACTCACCCTGGTACCCGATCCCCCTGATCGTCCTCTCTCCCCTCTGGTATTCTACCGCATGAATTGCTCCGTATCGAATGAACTGGTCTCCTTTGTAGACCTTTTCCACCACCACCTTGAACCGGTCCCCCTCCCTCACATCCTTATAAAAATCGACCTCCCAGGCCAGGATTTCAGCAAAAGCGACCACCAGCCCATCTCCCTCCCCAATCGCTTCCATCGCCTCAAAGAGAGACGAACCGATCTCTCCCACGATCTTCGCCAGGTAAGTCTCGAGGAGGATCTCCTTCCTCCCGGCCGTATATCCTCCTTCCGAATCCCTCACAATCTCGTAAACCTCGGCTGGGCCTGTCTCGAAGACAAATTTGACCAGCTCCCCTTTTATATCACTGATAAAACGGTATGTCCCTCCCTTGATCTTTTTGAAATCTACATGGGGTCTCAATTTTGAAACGATGAGATCGATCCATTGAAGAGGAATGCGGTTTTCCTTTAAGGATTGATAAAACGTGCTCCTCTCCTTGACCTTCCCCTCGATCACCTGCTGTTGAGGCTCCTGAGGCCGAGACCCTGCCCCAGGGCCGCTCATCGGTTCGGTCGGACCTCCTGGGGCCTTAAAAGGCCTGGGAAAGAATGTGAAAAGATAGATCACCAAGAGCATCGCCGTGAATAGCGCTCCCAGGAAGATCGTCCGGCCTCTGCTTCTTTTTCGGCTTTCCTCATTTCGGGGACTGTAAAACGTGATTCGGGATTCACTATTCATCGCTCGCCATCCCTGATCCTCTATTCCACCTCCCTTAAATAGAGAGCCGCAGCCTCTGGAGGTGTGGGGTTGACGAAGAAGCCAGTACCCCACTCGAACCCCTCCCTCAACCCGATGCGTAACCGGATCTCGATATGCCAGTGGTATTCCGGACGATGGAATCGGCTCTGAACGGGCGAGGTATGAAACGTGAGGCTGTAGGGCGGATCGGAAAGCAATTTATAGTAACGGAGAAAGAGGGATTGCATCACGATGGAAAGGTCTTCCATCTCCTCTTCCTGAATGGAGTGAAAATCAGAGGAGTGAACCTTTGGAATGATCCAGGTCTCAAAGGGGTATCGCGACGCAAAGGGCGAGAAGGTCAAAAAATGGGAGGTCTCCAAAACAACCCTCCTCTTCACGGATGTCTCTTCCTTGATGATGTCGCAGAAGATGCAACGCTCCTTGCGCTGATAATAATCCAATACCCCCCAGATCTCCTCGTCAATCCTTCTCGGGATGACGGGCATGGCCATGATATGGGAGTGGGGATGGCGGTTAAAAATCCCCGGGTAATTCTTCAAAATGAGAAACTGCTGGAACCTTCGATCCCGCTCCAAGTCGATCAGCCTCTCCCGATAGGCAAACAGGATCTTCTGGATCTGAGAGGGCTCCAGGGTGGCGAGGTTTTGATGATGATCCGGCGACTCCACGGCAATCTCATGGGCCCCGATGGCCTCCATCACGTCGTACATCCCCTCGGGCCTTCGGTCAAAGTCTCCCTCAATATGGAAAAAGGGGAACTTATTGGGAACGACGCGAACAGACCATCCTCCGCCCTCCCCACGGAGAGAAAAGGTCTCTTTAGGGGTCATCGCCTCATTCCCGGGACAGAACGGACAGACCCCCGTCGCCGCCTGTGGTTGATAAGGGGGTTTAAAAGGAAGGTAATCGGACGGACCCTTGGGATGGTCGGCCGTGATGACCACCCACATCCTTGTGATCGGCTCTCTCCGAAGCTCTGCCAATGGATCCTCCTACACGGAAAGGGGCTGATAGATGAACTGCCTTCCACGAGGGAGATCGTTCTTGCCCGCCAAAGAGCCCTCTACTCTTGCCACGAGCCTTTTCCTGTAAAGGTTGAGGAGTCTTGTCCCGCTTGTGTTCATCCCGATGCCTTCTTCCTCTGACAGTTCTCTCAGCGTGATCTGCCCCTTCTTCATCACCTGTTCCAGGGTGTGAGTTAAATAGTTGTTGAGAGACCCGACGATCCTCCATCCCTCCGAGCCTGTAGCCAGGGCCGCCAGCCTCTTCCTTTCCAAGGCCACCCCGATATTCTCGATGTGAGAAGCGTTGAGCCCCTTCAAGACAAGAAATTTCTCGCCGTACTCGCCGCTCCACAAACGCGAGATGATTTTCGCGACCACCTCATCGGCCCATGAGAAATCGATGGATCCGGCTCCGCTGAAATCGAGGACCAGAAGAAGCGCCCCTTCCTCCCCTCTTAAAATCCTTTCAATAAACTCGCGGACTTTTGCGCCCCGGGACCGGCCGATCACGCCCTTCGATCCGTTTCTCAGGATGCCTGAGGTCAATTTTTTTAAGGAGACGACCCGCTTCCTCATCTTTTCATCTTCTATTGATTCAATTGATTCAGTTGAAACAATTAAAACAGCAAACCCCACCCTTTGTCAAGAAATATTTTTGCGGGATGGTAATCCTTCATTCGTCCGTGGAGACTTCCCAGGATCGGACGGGGATGCCGGAGAAAATCTTATAGCTGCCTGCAGGCAGGGAGATATTCCCACCCGATGGCAGCGTTTCTCCATACCTCAGTAAAGATGTGGCCGTGCGACCCAAAAAGGTCTCGAAGGACTGACTGGTTGTCGAAAACGGTGAGCGATTCTTTTCTTGAAAATCCGTGGTTTAAGCGGATAGCAGCTCTTTTAATTTTGCGGTCAGAGCAGGCAGGACTTCTTTATAATCCGCCACAATCCCAAAGTGGGCTACGTTGAAGATGTTAGCCTCTTTATCCTTATTGATCGCCACAATATATTTTGATCCCAGACAGCCAGCGATATGGGACATGGCGCCGGAGAGGGCTACGGCTATGTATAATTTAGGGCTGACCACCTTTCCACTTTGACCCACTTGGGCTGAGGCCGGCACCCACCCCTCATCACAGGCAGGCCGGGTACCACCCACCGCACCACCCAGAACACGGGCTAACTCCCGGAGCATCCCAAAATTCTGAGCGCTCCCTATACCACGACCACCGCTGACCACCACCTCAGCATCTTCCAGTTTTACCCCTTCCACTTCCTCTTTTATCCGATCGACAACCTTCACCTTAATCGCCGATGGGTCGAGCTTGTCCTCCACGGGAATCACCTCACCCTGACGGGACTCATTCCGAACGGCTGGCGGCACTATCTTCGGCCTTATCGTAGCCATCTGAGGACGGGCAGATCTGGACACCACTGTGGCGTGGGCGTTACCACCAAAGACAGGCCTGGTAGCGAGTAAAAGTTGGGTGGTCGGGTCAATGGATAATGACAAGCAATCCATTGAAAGTCCACCTCCTAAGCGACCGTTGAGTCTCGGAGCTAAATCGCACCCGATATCCGTATGACCAAGAAGCATGATGGAAGGAAGCACTTTCAGACAAAGGTTTGCGGCCACCTGAGTATAGGCATCGGAATTATAATGATCCAGGAGACCGTCCTCAGCCACATAGACTTTGTCAGCCCCATAGGCGATTGCCTCCTGCCCCAGGCTACCCGTTTTACTACCCATCAATAAAATACTTAAGGTCTCCCCCAGCTGGTCAGAGAGCTTTCTTCCGATCCCAAGAAGTTCTATCGTGATGGGCGCTAATCTCCCTTCAGCCATCTCTCCACAAACCAAAACACCCTTGTGAGTATCCATTGATTACCCTCCATTCATCCTTACCCTCACCTTTACACAAAACCTTTTTTTAAGCAATCATATCAGCTTGCTAAGCTTTAAAGCCAAATTGACAGCAGCCTCATTCGGAGTATTCCCGGTGACGATCTCGCACTCCGTCTTTCTCGTCGGCACGGAGAGACCGGTGATCTCGGTATGGGCCTTAGTCCTGTCCAGTTCCGAGAGGTCGGCCCCAATATCCTTTGCCTTCCAGACAGGAATCTGCTTTTTTCGAGCAAGCATGAGGCTCATGCCAGCAGGAAGCCGGGGAAGCCCGATCTCACTGCTCACAGTGACCACGCTTGGCATGGGGGCCTCCAACACCTCATAGCCGTCCTTCACGATCCTCTTCACCCTGATGTTCTTCTCAACCACCTCGATCCCACAGGCAAGGGTAATGACAGGGATGCCAAGCATTTCAGCCAAGATGGAGCCAACCTGGCCAGCACCCCAGTCAGCGGCCTGTCGTCCACACAGAACCAAATCATACCCGCCAATTTTTTGTATGGCTTTCCCCAAGACATAAGCCGTACCAAAGCTATCCAAGTTTTCAAAGGCCTCATCCTCGAGAACAAATCCTTCATCAGCGCCCATCGATAGGGCATGTCTCACCACGTCGGAAACTTTTCCTGTACCCATGCTGATCACGGTTATCTTCCCTTTGTGCTTATCTTTGAGCCGGCAGGCAGCCTCAACAGCTCTTTCATCATAGACGCTGATCACAGGCGGCACCCCAGGGGGAGGAATAACCTTTTTCGCTTCGGGGTCGATCTTAAATTTGGCTGGTGGTATCTCGGGGTCAGGTACTTGTTTCACACAGACAATCGTATGCATAAGCCTTACTCCTCTCTTAATTGATGCTCCGTGTCCATACGGCACCGAACCACGAAAATCGATAACCCCCCTCTTTATCCCCCTTAATTTATTAAGGGGGGACGAAGGGGGGTTAAGATTGCTTCATAGCTGCTTCCACTACTTCAATAAGATCTCTTGCCTTCACCGAATCCTGAATACCTTTATGCTCAATCCCCTCCTCGAACATCTGCAAACAATACGGGCAGGCAGTCACTACCGTGTCTGCTTGTGTCTTGAGAACGTCTTCAATTCGCATAAAATTAATCTTGGTTGTTCCAGGCTGCTCCTCGATCCACATGTGTCCGCCGCCGCCTCCGCAACAGAAGCTCATATTTCGAGAACGTTCCATCTCCCTAAGCCTTGTCTTTGGAATTGCTTGCAACACCTGGCGTGGTTCCCTATATATTCCATTATAACGGCCCAGATAGCAAGGGTCTTGATAGGTGATGATCGAACTAAGCTCATGGGTCAGTTTCAACCTCCCCTGTCCGATCAGATCAGCAATGAGCTGGGTATAGTGAAGCACCTTGAAGTCACCGCCGTACTTCGGGTACTCATTCTTGATGGTATGATAGCAGTGGGGACAGGAGGTAATGATCTCTTGAACGTTGTGGCTTTTGAACATTTCGATATTCTGCTCTGCCATGATCTGAAATTGAAACTCATACCCTGCTCTTCTGGCCGGGTCGCCGCAACAGGTCTCGGCTTCACCCAACACCCCGAAGTCGATCCCAGCCGTTTTCATCACCCTCGTCATGGAAAGAGTGGCCTTCACATTGCGTTCCACAAGGGCACCGGTGCAACCCACCCAGAACAGAGTATTCACACTCTCCCCTTCAGCTAATATTTTAAGATCCTGGCCACTGGTCCAGTCTCCCCTCAATCTCAGCGACTGGAGTCCGGCCCACGGGTGCCCTCTTGACTGCATATTTCTGAGCATCAGCTGGGCAGTTTCTGGCATCCTGCTCTGGGCCATCACCAGGTGACGCCTGAGGTCAATGATCTTTACAATATGTTCCACATAGACAGGGCATGTCTCCTGACAAGCGCCACAGGTAGTGCACGACCAGATTTCAGATTCGCCTGGTGCTTCACCGACCAGGGGGGGAGTGCTCTCGGGTTGATTGGATGGGTTGTCAGCTGCTCTTAGCATATGGGCTTTAAGGTCCTGCACGACTTTCCTCGGCGAAAGAGGTTTACCGGTCGCCCATGCCGGGCAGGCGTCCTCACAGCGACCACAATTGGTGCAAGCGTCCAGATCGAGGAGTTGTTTCCAGGTAAAATCCCTAACACTTCCAACTCCAAGTGTCTCAGCCTTTTCGATGTCAATGGGCGCAGGGGTTCCTACTGGTCCCAGCGAGCGGAAAAAGATATTCAGGGGCGAAACAATAATATGCTGGAGTTTAGAGAAGGCCAGACCAGAATAGAGGATAGCACCAATCGTTAAGGCAGAATGGAACCACCATAAAAATTTATGCCAGAGCCGAAGACCCTCCTGGCCCATTTCAATAAAAATTTTGGCGAAGACCCATCCCCCCGGGGACCATACAGCCCAATCTGGATGAGGTTTTATTTCAGTTACTGCCTGCCTTAGCCCTTCAACCATGTAACCCGTAATCAGTATCACTACCAGTGACGTCAGCACAATACCGTCGTCAAGGATGGTACTCAACCCTTTGGGTCTCAGAACGTAACGCCGGTAGATCGCCATGATTAGCCCGATCAGAATTAGGATACCGCCAAGATCGACGATGAGTGAGAACCAGAGGTAGGGAGTCCCGATGAGATGAAGGCCGCTGTAATAAGATACAGCATCAATCGCCGAGGCCAAAAGGAGGACGACAAAACCCCAGAAGATCGTAAGATGCATGATCCCGGAAAAGGGGTTGCGAAGAAACTTCCGGTGGAAAAAAACATCTACGATCGTGGTACGGATGAAAATCCCTATTCTCTTTCGAATCTCTTGCGACCGCTCATCTGGTCTCCCCTGTCGCCAAAGTTGATAGCGCCTATAAAAACTGAACAACCAGATGGCTATCGCCAGACCTGCTAATAGGTAAACCACGTAACCGTAAGATATATTCCAGAATACCTCTCGCGATGCCAAAGGTTACTCTCCTTGTTTTATTAAGTCAAATCTAATCCAAATCTACTTCTATCTTACATTGATTACATCTCACCGCGCCTCTAAAAAGTTTATTCCCACAATTAGGACAGATATAGCGTGCCTCTTCATCCTGAATCCATTTCTCAGCACCAAACTTTCGCCGGTAAGGAATCGCCCGCAAAATAACCTTTTTAGCGACAGCCATTGGAAAATTCTCAATGTACTGGCAAGGAAATTCATCGCATTGATGGCACCCTTCATAGCCCCTTTCTCTTGTGCACCTCCTGATCTCACACTGCTGGCAATGCATGAAGGGCTCATCCGATAAACAGCCCTTGCACTTAATATCTTCGATGGAAAGCCTTTCCGCGCTAGGAAGTTTACCTTTTCCGGGGGCTCCTCCCTTGTAAAGATCCAGTAACTTTTCCTTAAGTTTGAGATTATGATCACGGTGGGCGATATAAATCGCACAGACTCCACAATAAAGACCACAGGGCGCAATAAAATCCGGATTGATCTTCATAGGTTTAATTCTGCTTAGAGGATCCTTCTTCTCTTCCCTTTCTCACGATCTTTCTTTTCTCTTCAGGAATAGGAGGTGGAGGAGCCTCACCCATAAGCTTTAGGACTGCACTAAATCGAGGGGGACAAACCTCCAAACAGGTCCCGCATTTGATACATTTCTCCTGGTCGATAATATGGATCAGGTTTTTACCGCTCAAAATAGCATCTGCAGGACATCTCCTCGCGCAGGTCATACAGGCCTGACACTTTTCCGGATCGATATAATAGGAGGGGACTTCACGTAATAATGTCTCTACCTCATCTCTGGTGAAGAGCTTGCTCCACTCTTTCGGATCCTTCAGTCGTGAGGATAGCTTATCTCTTTTGGCTATCTTCATATATGGGACCAACTTCATCATTTCATCCAGTTTGGCCCTTAACTCATTTTCATCTATTCCTTCACCTTTTCCGAAGGGTCCTATAGTCCTAACCTTGTTCACTAAGTCATTCACGGTATCGGCAAAGCGGCCTCCCTCACTGGAGGACATGAATTCGATCCTTAGTCTTTCTGGGTTCAGCCCTATGTGCTCCATTATTCTTTTACCTAAGAGCACCATGTTGAGCGCATGGTAGTTCCCATGGGTCGTATATTTGCATTCGTCAAGATAGCAACCCCCTATCAAAACCCCGTCCATTCCATTATGGAAGGCTCGAAGTATGAAGGCGAGGTCCACCCTTCCACTGCACATCACACGGATCAGCCTGATTTCATTTGAATATTGCAGTCTGGAAACTCCAGCCATATCCGCAGCGCCGTATCCTCACCAATTGCATACGAAACCTATGATTCTCGGCTTAAACTTAGGTGCCACACCCAATCTTTTTCACCTCCTTCGGCTCCCACCTATCTCCAACCGTTGCATCAATCTGGGCGATCAACTGTTCATCGGTAAAGTGTTTCAGTTGGATAGCCCCTGTCGGGCATTTTGTATTACAGAGACCGTCCCCTTTGCAGAGGACAGGGTTAATCTTTGCCTTTTCACCCTGGCGTGTCTCATAAAGTTCTAAGGCCCCATAAGTACAGGCCTCGACACAGGCTCCACATCCCATGCACTTCTTCTCATCTACGATACAAACAGAGCCTGAAGCCACAACCGTATCATGGGAGAGAAGGGTGAGCACCCTGCCTGCAGCCCCATAGGCCTGGTTCACTGCCTCCGGTATATGCTTGGGATAGTGAGCCATCCCACAGAGGTAAACGCCATCTTCAACAAAATCGACCGGTCTTAATTTGACATGGGCTTCCTTGAAAAAATCGTCCGGTCCCAAAGAGGCCTTGAATAACTGAGATATCTGTTTGTTTCCCGAAGGGGAAACGGTGGCAGCAGCTAAGGCAAGCATATCGGCATCGATCTCGACCCTCTTGCCCAAAATAGGATCAGTGACGGTCACCCTTAAGATCTGCCGACCGCTCTCTTCAACGGCTTCCACCTGTGGCTTATCCCCCGGCTCATAGCGGATGAATTTGACATCCTTATCGGCCGCTTCCCGGTAATAATCCTCCTTGAAACCATAGGTTCTTATGTCACGGAAGAGAATGTAGATATCCATCTTGGGATTGATCTCTTTTAGCTTCAGGGCGTTTTTGATAGACTCGCTACAACATATCCTGGAGCAGTAATTCCTCTCCTCATTTCTACTGCCCACGCATTGGATCATTACAAGAGTTTCTGCGGTGACGACCTTTTCATCTCTCCTCGCAATTCTCTCTTCCAGTTCCAGATTGGTCATCACCCTATCATCTTTTCCATAAAGATATTCAGTGGGTTTATATTCATCCGCACCTACCGCAATCACGGTTGCACCGTGTTTTATCTCTGTGATCACTCCTTCCGACTTCACTTTGGTTACAAAATTCCCAACATAACCTTTGGCCTCAAGGATGGTGGCATCAGGATATACGCGGATGAGGGGGTGCCGAAATACTTTATACATCAGATCTTGCAAGTAGGCTTGGACATCCAGCCCCTCCAAAGTATAGTAAATTCTTCTCGCCATTCCACCGAGCTCTTTTTCCCTTTCTATCAGGTGGACCTCATGCCCCTGGTTGGCTATGGAGAGGGCACAGTTCATGCCAGCCAGGCCACCTCCAACCACTAAGGCCGCCTTGTTGACCGAAAGCTCAAACTCCTGTAATGGCTCCAGCCGCAGAGCTCTGGCTACGGACAACCGGGTGATCTCTTTTGCCTTCTCCGTTGCCTCCTCCTTCTCTCGAGAATGGACCCAGGAACAATGCTCCCGGATGTTGGCCATGTCGAAGAAATATTGATTGAGTCCTCCTTCCCGAAGTGAGTCCCTAAAGGTGGGCTCATGGGTCTTAGGGGTGCATGCGGCAACCACTACTCGATTGAGCCCTTTTTCCTTGATTGCCTCTGTAATCTGTTTGGCTGAATCCGTAGAACAGGAGAAGAGCTGTTTGTCGACATGAACGACATGGGGGAGTTTCGAGGCATATTCAACCACAGATGGGACATCAACCACCCTTCCAATATTGGCTCCGCAATAACAGACAAATACACCGACTTTGGGTTCTTCCTGTGAAACATCCTTTTCCGCTGGATAGACCCTTTCTGTGGTCAGTTTGTCTCGCCGATAGTCGAGCAGTTGACCGCACTGGGAACCAGCTCCACTTGCAGTAAAAACCGATTCAGGGATATCCATCGGCCCCTGAAAGACCCCGCTTACAAAGATTCCTGGCCGAGCGGTCTCTATAGGATTGGAAGGATTGGTTTTACAGAATCCATGGGGATCGAGCTCGATGCCGAATTTCCTTGCCAGATCCTTTCCATCCGAGGGAGGGTTCAGCCCGATGGATAATACCACCATATCGAATTCTTCCTCTTTTACCCCATCTTCAGGAGTCGAATACCGGATGGTCACATTCTTGCTCTTGGGATCCTCCCTCACTACTGACACATAGCTTCTGATAAATCGAACCCCGGGAAGTCTCTCCGTCCTTTCGTAGAATCGCTCAAAATCCTTTCCGAAGGAACGGATATCGTTATGGAAGACCGTGCACTCTGCTTCTAAGTCATGGTCTTTTGTCAAAATGACCTGCTTCTGGGTATAGGTGCAACAGACCGTCGAACAATAACTGTTTCCACCGGGAAGAACCTGTCTCGATCCGACACATTGAATCCAGGCTATCTTCTTGGGATGCTTCAAATCAGAAGTCCGCCTGATCTCGCCTTCATAGGGTCCGGTAGAGCTCAACAGCCGTTCATAGTCCATACTGGTGATCACGTTCTCAAACTTCCCGTACCCATATTCATCCCTGACCTTAGGATCAAATGGCTCAAAGCCTGGAGCGAGGATGATCGCCCCCACATTGACTTTTACCTTCTCTGGAGTTTGAGTAAAGTCGATCGCCTTTTTCTCACATACGGCTTCACAGATACGACACTTCTTCTCTTTCAGGTAAAGACAGCTTTCATCGATATAGGTGATCAGGGGGATCGCCTGGGAAAAATGGATATGGATGGCTTTGTTCTTTGATATCTCTTGATTAAATGGGTCTGGAATCTTCACAGGGCAGTACTCTACGCAAGTAGCACAACCCGTACATCTGCTCTCTATGACATATCTGGGCTTTTTAACCAGCGTAACCTCAAAGTCCCCTGGTTCCCCAGTGACATTGTCGATCTCGGTGTAAGTCAGAAGCTCAATATTGGGATGCCGGCCGACCTCGACCAGTTTGGGCGACAGTATTCAGATCGAGCATTCGTTGGTGGGAAAAGTCTTATCAAGCTGAGCCATATGGCCACCAATCGACGGCCCTCTGTCAACCAGGTAAACCCTAAAACCTGCGTTGCCAAGATCAAGGCCAGCTTGAATACCACTGATCCCGCCACCCACAACCATGACATCTCCAAAATGACTGTCTGTCAGAAATTTACAAAGTTGTTCAATTTGCTCTTTTTCCACTTTCCCCCGTCCTTATCTTGAATCCTTAACCCCAACCTCGCCTCCCCTTAAATTAAGGGGAGGAAGGGAGGGGTTATTTTTAAAGGCTGAATTTTGGGTTTGCTGTTTCCCCTATATTACCTCCTGTAAGACTTCTGTGATGTCTTTAATCTGGACGGCCCCACTATCCTTCAGACTTAACCGGCTATCCTCAAATTGACTGATGCAATAGGGGCAAGAAGTGACCAGCTCTTCGGCCCCCACCCCAATCGCCTGTTCTAACCTGATGTTGGAGAATCTCTCGGCCTTCGGGGTTTCCATCCAAATCCTGCCTCCTCCCATTCCGCAACAGAGGCTGTTTTCCCTCGAATCGGCCATCTCAACCAGTTCTAAACCGGGTATCCTCTTTAACACCTCCCGGGGTTGATCATAGATCCCGTTATGCCGACCTAAGTAACAGGGGTCATGATAGGTCACTTTCTTCGCATACTCCTTGACAGGCTGGACCCTTCCCTCGTTCAGGAGCTCCAACAAATACTGGGAGACGTGGACCACTTCAAAGTTGGCCTTGAATTCGGGATACTCGTTTTTAAAAGTGTGATAGCAATGAGGGGAGGATACAAGGATCCTCTTCACCCCATGATCGACAAAGGTTTTGATGTTTTCCCTGGCCAGGCGTTTGAATAAATCCTCATTGCCCACTTTGCGGACGCTCTCTCCGCAGCAATTCTCCTTGGAACCGAGTATCCCAAAATCGACCCCTGCCTTCAGGAGGATATTGGCCGTGGCTTGAGAGACCTTCTTCAACCTCGGTTCATAGCTGGGATAGCAGCAGGGGAAATAGAGCAACTCAGTCCCCTCGCTGAACTCCTTCACCTCCAGGCCCTTAGCCCAATTTGCCCGGTTCTCCGGCTCCTGTCCCCAGGGATTCCCTACACTGGCAATGCTTGTCATCACACCCCGAAGATTGGGGATGCTGGCGGGAACGACACCATCCGGTACCAGCAGCCTGCGCATCGCCCTCACAATGTCGATGGTCGCTACCCCTCTGGGGCATCGCTCGATACAGCTGCGGCAGGTGGCACATAGCCATAAGTCCTCCGATTCAAAAGGGACAGCGCCTAATTGTGCTTCATGGATCATTCTGCGGACAAGAAATCTTCTGACGCGATTCCACGGACATACCGTATCACATTTTCCGCATTGATAGCATAATTTAAAGGCTTCTCCACCTGACTCTTTGATTCCGTCGATGACCACTTTCAAAGGAACGAGGGATATCGTCTCCATAATCTCTTTGGATCCTTCTCTTTTGCCTCGATGTTTCAGCTTTTCTTCGACATTCGGACAACGGTATCGATTACCTTCTGCAATCCATATCTCTCCACCAGTGACTCCAATCCGATCTCCATCTCGTCCAGCTTCACTTCTTCTTCTACTTCCTCTTCCCTCTCTTCATAGGTCAGGGCATCATCGATACACCACTGCACACACAAGGGCTTTTCCTGTGGGGGGTCATCCTCACACATATCGCATTTTAAAGGAAGACTGGAATCGGGTTCTTTGAAAAGCTCTCTCGATGGGCAGGAGGCGCCGCAGAAGCTACATTCGTCATGCTCCACTTGGTCCAGTATGTAGGTGTTTCTGCCCGCACATTCGGCTGGGGTATAGTGGCTGGCCAACACCGGAACATAAATATTTCTCAATGGGTCAAAATGTACCCTTATCCTGGACCTCCCCGGGTTATTGCTGCTATATTTGGGGTTGGCGTGAAAGGCTGAGCAAATTACCTCGCACGCCCGGCAACCATTGCACTTCTCGACATCAATCTTGATCACTTTCACCTTTTTCTTCTTCTTTTCCATTTTATAAAATCCCTCTCCGTTCCAGATCTTCGCCAACATAATCCAAACCCAACTGGTTCAATGTCTCTTTTGTGGGAACACCTTCGCTATTCCATCCCTTAAATTTATAATATTCATCTTGCAACTTGGCCTCATACTCTGGAAACCTTTTCTTCCAATGGTCCTCCGGTGGACGCTCATCCTTTCTCTTCAAACCCCTTCTGATATTATTGACCCTGACCAAGTTTCGATTCCTCTTGGCTATTTTCCATAGTTCAGCTTCATCGATATCCAAGCCTGTTGCAGCCGAGATGATATGTGGGTAATTATTGATGTGGTACGGAGGCTTTATCGGAAATGATGACAGACCAGCGCAGACCCCGGTGACGTCATCGATGTAGTGCATCGTCTCTTGCCATTCGACCAATTTACAAATTACATCAATGGGGGGGTAGAATGGGAATGCGTATTCTCCACGCGGCTCCCACTTAAGAATAAATTCCTTAAATTCCTTCTCATTGGCACGAGGCACCTGGATCCAATCCCTGACAAACTCTTCCCTCACATCTTCCGGAAGAGGGGCCTGAGGGATCTGTCCTTCAATTTGGGTAATGTTCAATTTCTCTCCGGTGCCGTACATGAGATAATATAAAGGATTGAGCATCCCTAATTTAATGACCATCTGTTCATGCCTCTTGGTCGTGTTATGATCGTATGCCTCTGCCCCTTTTCCAATCTGACGAGCTGCCCAATAGACCCCATTGGCCAAGACATCTCCTATTCCTTCTCTCCGGACAATTTTCTCGAGTAGATAGAAGAATCTCTCCTCGTTATTGGAAGGAAATCCTGGCATGTCCTGGTCAGTCAAAATGCCAGCTTCGTAAAGTTCAACCGCAAAGGCCATCACCTGAGGTGTGGTAAATCCGTCTACTCCATACTCCTGAGCACGACCAACGATCTTAAAACCAAAAGCCAGGTCATCCGCCATGGCGGCCATGATATAGGTAAGCTTCGAATAGCATTTCATCATGTATCTATCCAGTTCTGGGTGGCGGATGATTCCTCCACATCTCATCGGACAGTTATAGCAACTGATTAACCGTTCAACCGATTTATCTTGAACCTCTTCCCACCTCTTCTCTATCTCCGGCTTCCAAAAATCTGGCCTTCTTTGGCGGGCATTTCCCCATGAGAAGCTGGTCGTGTGCCAATTCTCATCTTTGACTGCCATCTCCTGTGGCGACCCGAGGGTGGCCAGGATGGGCGGTACTCCCTTAATAGGTTTCTCCCTCCGCCATTCTATGTATTTTAGAATTTCGTTGCAAAGCCCTATAAATTCTTCCGGCCGGGCAACATTGATATCCTTGGTTCCGCGAACGGCTATCGCCTTTAGGCCTTTGTCTCCCATCACAGCGCCCAACCCTAATCGGCTGGCACTTCTCATCATGTGCTCAATAGACGCAAAATAGACTTTATGCTCACCGGCCAGGCCGATGGCCGCCACCTGGGCTTTCGGCTCCTTCAACTCCTGTCGGATAAGCTCGGCGGTTTCAAGAGCACCTTTACCCTGGAGATGACTGGCATCCCTGATTTCCACTTTGTCATTGTTTATCCACAGGTAAACCAGTTTGGGTGATCTCCCGCGGATGATCACCTTATCATAACCGGCATACTTCAATTCGGGTGCAAAAAACCCACCCATCATTGAATAGGCCATCAGCTGTGTCTGAGGAGAAAAGCTTGAAACAATGGTACGGTTGGCACCAGGAGCAGGTGTCCCGCATAAGAGACCGGTGCTGAATATGAGTAGATTATCAGGAGAAAAAGGCTCGATCTCAGGCGGAACCCTGTCCCATAATATCTTGGCATTAGTACCCAAACCTCCGAGATGAAGTTCGGTTAACCTGGGGTCAGTCTCCACCCTTTCAATATTCCCCCGGGACAGATCAATTTCCAAATTATACCCTGTCTCTGCATACCTCATTTTTGTCCCCTCTAAATATCAGCTTGTTAATATTTTCACGTGTTCTCTTATACCAAAATTCTGATGCTTACATCAAGCGAAAAACTTCTTTCTCGAATGTTTTCTTCCTACTCATACTATTTTATGTTTGTAAAAATCTAAACCTCTACCGATACCAATCCATTAATTCAGAAGGGCTCAATCCAGATGTTTACTGAGATTGATGAATGGGGAGCGGTCAAAACCGATCGCCTTGAAGAAAGAAAGCATGTCGCCGGCATCCCACCGAACAGAGGTATGGATGTCCCGGATCCCCTCCTTTTTAAAGAATGAAAAAAGGGTTTCAGCCAGGATTCGACCGATTCCGACTCCCATATGCCGTGGATGTACCCCTACCACTTCGATCCAGCCGCTTTGTTCGAGACCGAAACCTTCTCTTTTGATCTCCCCGATGATAAAACCCACCACCTGACCGCCCTTTAGAGCAACAAAACCGATCCCATCTTGCTTCTTGAGACGATCCTCTACCGTCTGAACCCACTTCTTCGATACCTTTTTCTTCAATATGGATTCCTGGATGGCAACGATCTCAGAAACATCCTCCACCCTGATCTTTCGGATTTTGGTCCCTTTCTCCATCTTCTTCTCAATCAATCCGGATAATTTTTACGCGTCTCCCCACCCATTCCGGAGGAAGATAAACCCGACCGCTATTTCCGCTCTGCTTCACTTCCTTTTCGATCATCTCCTCACCGTAGATCTCAAACTTGGTTTTCCTGATGAACTGAGGTTCCCCGACCAGGGAGGAGGGGTCCGGATTCTTCTCTCTTTTTCTTGCCGTCATTTCCACAATCCAACGGAGGCTAACATTCACAATTTAGTTACTATTTAGCTGTAATGTATTTATAAATCGGGAGAAAAGATTTGTCAAGAAAAAAAAGTGAAGCATGGCTCAGACGACCATTTTTCGATTGACGAGTCTAAGATTCTCTGATATGAGAAATAGCATCGGAGCCCTTGGCTTTAGAGAAATCTAGCATCAGGAACTGTTTTAAAGAACGGAGGTTCTGACATGATGACCAGGAAAGAATTTCTCGAGGAAGTCATGAAGATGGCCAACCTCAAGGATTTAAAACAGGCTGATGATGCCGCGCGGGCTGTGATCTCACTTACAAAGTTGATCATCGGGCCAAAATTGTCAAAAAAGATCGCCAAGATCTCGCCGCCTGATCTTCGTGAAGGATGGGAATCGATCAAACCTGCTTTTCCCAAGAAACCGATTAAGATTATTACAGGTCCGGGGGGTGAGGATGCGGATGTCCGGAAAATTGCACCTTACGTTCAAAAATACCTCGGGGTGGATGTCCTAATTGAAAACATTATGGGTTTCTGGGGAAAGACCGCCTTCGAAAAATTTCAAACGATGGAGCCAGATGGTTATACCTTAATCAGCTATACCTTTCCGAGGAGCATCGTGATCGAAAACATGTCTCAAGCCAATTTTAGAACCAAGGATTTCACGCCGATCTTCGCCTGGTCCGCCGGGGAGCAGCTTCTGGTCGTTCCTCCCGACACTTATAAAACCTTTGATGAATTTCTGAGGGATGCTAAGATCAAGACTATGACAGGAGCCATTCCGGTAAGAGGCGGAAATAGCCATCTCGCGGGACTTCTGTTGGCCGACGGTCTGGGGATTCATGTCAACTGGATGCCCTATGAAGGTTCGGCTTCGAGCCTTGCCGCCCTGGCTCGAAGAGATGTTGATTTTACTATCTCCCTCGCTAATGCGCTCCCCTCCTGGATTAAGGCAGGAAAGATAAGGGTGCTCGCCATGCTTGCTGAGAGGCGTGGCCCTCTTGACCCCTCTTTTCAGAATATTCCAACCCTTAAAGAACTGGGGTATGACATAGATTATGTAATGGTCAGACATGTGGTTGAAGCTCCGCCTAACACCCCAGCCCATATCGTAAGGATATTAGAGGATGCCTTTAACAAGGCGGCTAACGAACCCGCCTATGTTGAATGGGCCAGGAAGAACAGCTTCTTCGTCGATCCTTTGAATGCCCAGGAATTATCTAAGGAGGTGGCAGAGGTTTATCCCAAGATAGAAAAGTTCAAGGAGATTCTTAAGAAATGATATAATCTTTGATCTGAACGGAGGCTCAACTCAAGAGCTCTTGGTTTGACCGTCCATCGACCTCTCGATGAGTTCTGCAATGTCGTAGACCTTTACGGAGTCATCCTTTCCCCTCGCCTTGAGGCCATCTTCAAGCATGGTCAGACAGTAGGGGCAGGCCGTGGCAATCACATTCGGCCCAAGGGCAAGGGCCTGATCCACCCGCATCTCGTTGATCCGTCTTCCCTGATGTTCCTCCATCCACATCCTTCCGCCTCCGCCGCCGCAGCAGAAGCTCCGGTCATGGGAGCGCTCCATCTCTTTTAAGGTCACACCAGGGATCGCCTTCAAGATGTGCCGCTGGGGCTCATAGATTTGATTATAGCGGCCCAGGTAACATGAATCGTGGTAGGTAACGATGAGACGGGATCCGTTGTGGAGGGTGATCTTTCTTTGATCCAATAAGGCTTTGAGGAGTTCTGTCTGGTGAATCACTTCGAAATTGCCGCCAAACTGGGGATATTCATTCTTCAACGTGTTATAACAGTGGGGGCAGGTGGTGAGGATCTTCTTGATCCGATACCGCTCAAAGGTCTCGATGTTCTTCTCGACAAGCATAGAATAAAGGTACTCGTTTCCCATCCGCCTGGCAGGATCACCACAACACCCTTCTTCCGGGCCGAGGATACCGAAGGAAAGCCCCACCCGCTGAAGGATCTTCACCACTGCGATGGCGACCTTTTTATTCCGGTCATCAAATCCCTTAAAACATCCCGGAAAATACAGCCATTCCACTTCAGGATTCTCGGCCAGGGTCTTTACTCCGAGGGCAGCGGCCCAGTCAGCTCTCTGAGATTTTTCAACTCCCCAAGGGTTGCTCTTTCTCTCCATCGCCCGAAAGACTTCCTTGAGTTCACCAGGGAACCGACTCTCCATCAGAACGCTGCTCCGCCTCATATCAATGATCTTGTCGAAGCCTGAGATAAAGACCGGACACTGTTCATAACAGTTCAGACAGGCCGTGCAGGACCAGAGAGTATCCTCTGAAATCACCCCTCCCACCAGTGGAGATGGCTCAGCGGGAGGTATCTGCTCTGTCGGAATGAGGGCCCCTCCCTGGGTGAGGAGATGGGCCTTGAGGTCCTGTATCAACTTCTTTGGATTGAGCGGCTTTTCACTCAGATGGGCCGGGCAGTTATCCTGGCACCTTCCGCATCGTGTGCAAGCCTCGAGATCAAGCAACTGTTTCCAGGTAAACTCCTTGATCTCTGAAACGCCGTAGGTTTCCGCTTCTTCAAAATTTGGGATGGGTCGCACAGCTCCCTTCGGTTTCAAGGATCGATAAAAAACATTGAGGGCAGAGAGATAGATGTGCTCGAGAGAGGAACGGCTGACCACAATATATCCGAAGAAAGCAATCGCAGGGATGGCATGGATCAAAATCCTATGCCAGACCAGAAGTTCGTTCAATGGCTCGGAAGGCAGAACGAGCATAAAACGAGGTAAGGCAGAACTGATTGGTGCCCATAGGAACGAATCGGGTGGAAGCCCTTCATTGCTCAGAGCAAACCGATAGCCCTTGACCAGGTAACCCGTGAGGAGAATGACCAGGACCCAGAGATATTTCAGGTGGTCATCGGGTTTCGAATCGAGCCGTGCCGGTTTAATAATAAAACGCCGGGTGACAGCCATCAGTCCCCCTAAGATTATCATACCTCCTCCAATCTCTGAGACAGACGAAGCAAAGAGGTAAATGCTCTGAGCCGGAGCGGTCAAACCGGTCAAGGGAGAGAAGACCCGAATCCCTTTCCCAAGAAAGAGGAGAAACGTCCCCCAGAAGATCAGAAAATGCATCGTCCCAGGATATCCTTCTCTCCAGAAACGTGCATGGCCAAAGACTACAGAGAAAAAGGTCTTCAGTCTTTCAGAAATCCGGTCGGAACAATCTTCCTCCTTTCCAAGGCGCCATAAACGGTAATGCTGCTGTCGGAAGGTATAGACGAAAAGCCCGGCCAGTCCGATCAGGATGATGAGAGAGCCAATGCTGACCGGGTAGATCACATTCAGGAGATAAGCATTCTGTTTTGCCCAAAAGCTCAGATAGGTTGGATCCACGTCAATCCCTCGAACCGGAAATAAGAGAATTCTAAAAACCCATCTCAATGCTCTCTTGAGAAGAGATATCTGGGCATTTTCAGATATCCGCTGCTACTAAGGTGATAAAGGTAAAAGTTTGGGGTAAAACAGGGTCAAATGGGCAACGAAGAATGCCGTCAACACAACCCCTACAACCCCAAGCGCCCACCTCACGAACCGGTCATATTTTGGACGAAATCCCACATCCAAAATCGTCAGTCTAACAGCCAGGAAAAGGCAATAAATCACCCCCATCAGAATCAACACTTCAATCACAATGGCGATCGCCCTCACTCTTCTCCCTCCGTATCGCACCTCCCGATCTTCTTGAGGGAACCTCTAATAATTCCCGATCCGTCACTCCCGCCCCGTATTAAGTACGGGGTAAACTCCGGCGGGAGTCCAGTCATTTCAAAACCCTCTGGATTCCTGCTTTCGCAGGAATGACCATTTTAGAGGTAGCCTTGAATCTTAACACGGTCTCATCGTCGTTCATCTCTGGTCAACTCATCATCTGTCAGCTGATCAGGGTCCCGCCCCACCAACCGTCCCCGGACTTGCTGAAGGCGTCTCACCAGCCCTCGCGGGCAGAATTTCAAGATATCTGAGACCAAGAACAAACAGGAGTACCACAATGAAGACAATGCTCAGGCTGAGCAGGGTCTCCCAGGGAGTGATCGGAAAGATCCCTGGCTCTCCCCATGGCCCTTCGACTCTGCCCGGAAAAAATGGCTGAGGGTGAGCTGTTCCCGGTATGACCAAGGCCGCCCTCTCTCCAAAGACCCCTATGACCACGGAGGCCGCAGCGCAAACCACCCCCCTCAGGGTCTTCTTCGTCCTCGGATGAGTAAGGAGGATCAAGGGTAAAGCGATCCCCATGCCAATTTGAAAGATCCAGAAAATCCACCAGTAGTCTCCGGTGAAAAGATAAACGGTCGCCTCCCGGTTTGGAAAGTAGAGATGGGTCAATTTATCAGTAAAGACCATCACCAGGAGGATCACAATGATACTGGCCAAAAGCCTTCCGAGCGAAAAGATCAATTCGTCCTGAAAGGCTCTCCGGGTCAGCTTGAAGGTGACCACGGCCGTCAGGATGATCAACGATGTCCCTGAGGTAAGAGCTGCGGTCAGAAACTCAAATGGTTTGATGGGTGAGAAATAAATCTCCCTGTTCCCGATCAGCCCGAAGATGGCCCCTGTTCCCATATGGACAGCAACTGCCCAGAAGACATCGACGGTTCCAACGATAGAGGCCAACCGTTTCTTCCCTTCGAAGATCAACCAGAGATAGACCAGCATGAGCGTAATGTATCCCGTGTAAAAAATGGAGTTGATGGCAAAGAGGGAGGTCATGTTGTTGAGGTAGAAGTACATGAAGAGGCGCCATGCCTTCTCAGGCCTGCCCAGATCTACCATCACAAATAACATGGCTCCCACCATGAGCAGGATTCCCATGAAGACGGCCATTCTGCCGATGGGCTCGTAGATCTCGCGTTTGAACACGTAACTGAGGGATGAGATGATGATCGCGCCAGCGCTGAGGCCAATGAAGTAGATGTAGAACGTGATGAGCTGCCCCCACGGGATGATGTTGCTGACCCCCCAAACCTGTTGGCCCTGGAGGTAGGCCACCAGGAAACTCATGATGAAGACCGCGACCATCACGCCCAACAGGACGACGAGAATCTTATAGCCCTTGGATGTCCCTTCAATCGTTGAATAGTTCTGTACCATCTTTCAGCTCTCTACCGGGAGAGATAAAACACCTTCGGCTTTGTGGCCAACTCTTCCCGAAGCCGGAAGGAGGAACGTGACGCTAAAAGTTGTACCACCGGACTCTGAGGATCATCCAGGTCGCCGAAAACCCTTGCCTGAGAGGGGCAGGCCTCGACGCAGGCCGGCACGACCTCTGTTCCGATCTTCCTCCCCTCCTTCAGCCCCCGGTCGATCCGGTGGAAACAGAAGGTACATTTTTCCACCACACCCTGGGTTCTTACAGGAAAAGGCCATGGGGCCCAGGACTTCCGGTCCGGAGGCTCGTCCTGGTGATGATATGCCTTGGCCTCTTGCGCCTTAAAATTAAAACTCCTCGCACCGTAAGGACAGGCGACCATGCAATATTTGCAGCCGATGCACCTACGAAAATACTGAACGATGATCCCATCTTCCCGTTTGAAGGTCGCCTTTGCCGGGCAGACCGTGACGCAGGGAGGATGATCGCATTGCATGCAGGGCATCGGGATGATCTCTGTTCGGACATTGGGATATTTCCCGTTTGTCACGGCGATCATCTTGTGCCAATAGATCTCCCTCCTTGATTTCTGTTCCTCCGGTGAGCCATGGGGAACGTTATTCTCCTCCTTGCAGGCGACCACGCACGCCTGGCATCCCACACATTTATCTAAATCGATCACCATACCCCATCTGCTCATGCTAACCTCTATCCTAATTCTTTGCAGAGTCTTTCTTGCCGCGGTAGATGGATCCCTCTTTCATTAGGGAGGTAGGGCGATAAGGAGGTAAGGAGAAATCTCCCTATCACCTCATCAGCCACTTCATGCCTTATAGACTCTGACCCTTGTATTAAAAAATGTGGACTGCCCGCTCAGAAGATCAAAATCCACTCCGATCACCTCGTTCGGATTGCACCCGATCCCCTTCTGCCACTTCCCGTAAGAGGTGTGGCCCTGTCCGAAGGGTATACAAACCGTTCCGGGATGGACCCCTTCGGAGACCTTGACGCGTGTCCGGATCTTACCGAATGGAGATTCAATCCAGACCTCGTCCCGATCCTTCAGATTCAGGATCCTGGCCGTCTCGCTGTTGATCTCTGCAGGGCTTGCCCATCCCACCCCTTGCATCGGCAGGAATATCTCCTGCGCCCAGGGGTAATTCTGACTTCCGTTCTCAAAAGTGAGAAGGGGCTGGTAAGGGAAAAGGATCAGGGGATATTGTTCTTCTTTCCCCAGCCATTTCGCATCCGAATAATGAGGGACATAGGCGACCCCTTCTCCCAGACCTCTTGCCTTCCTTTTATGAAGTGCCTGGAGGTTCCCGGAGACGAACTCAAACTTCTTGGAAGGGGTGTTGAAGATCCGGGAATATTTTCGGTATTGATAGGCTGGGCCTCTCCAGACCCCCTTTTTCAGAAACTCCTCCCATGGAAGCAGAGAGGACGTTCGATACCGAACAAACCCTTCTCCTGAGCCTCCAATATTCTCAAATGCCCTTGTCACCCCTCCTGGAACTCTTTTGGCGAGATGGAAGAGGATGTCTCCAACCGATTTTGAATCTCCGATCGGCTTGACCACGGGTTGTTTAATCCTGACTTCAGCGAAGCCTGCCCCCGGGGAAGAGTGATCATATCCCCACTCCTCAAAAAACGTGGTCGAAGGCAGAACGAGATCGGCAAAATCAGCCATCTCACTGATGAATGGGGCAACATGAACATAAAACGGGATCTTCTTGAGCGCCTCCTCCCACTGGCCCGTGCCTGGCGCGGTCATGTTGAAATTGCTGTTGAACCCGATTGCCATTTCAATCGGATAAGGCTTTCCCTCCAGTATGGACCGCGGGACCTGATTTGTGACAACTCGAGCGGCTGGAAACCCTTCAGTTCCATGAAGATCTATAGAAGGCTGTTCGAGCCCTCTTTTTGCGATCTCATCGCAGGCGACATTCGGAATCGGCCGGTACCCTGGTGATTCTTGATAGAAAATACCGCCCGGCACATCAATGCTTCCGACCAATGCGTTCAAGCAATGGATCGCGTAGCTGGTGTAGCACCCTCCAGGCCAAGCAGTAGCTCCCTTGCCCGCAATCGCTATGGCTGGTCGGATTTGTGCAAACTCTCTGGCGATCCTGTAGATCGTTTCAGCCGCAATCCCTGTGATCCTCGAAACGGCCTCGGGCGCATAATGCTGAAGAGCTACTTGCCGGTACCGATCAAAACCCATGGTCCACTCTTTGATAAATCCATGATCAAAAAGCTCCTCTTTGATGACGACATGGGCAATGGCCATGGCGAGAGCGGCGTCGGTCCCCGGTTTGATCGGAATCCACTCATCCGACTTTGAAGCGGTCACCGAATAACGAGGTTGAATGCTCACGATCCTGGTTCGGACGGTCTTTTCACGACGCAGCCTACCCCACTTTCTAAGCCACCGGGCAACCGGCGGAGTCGATTCAAGAAGATCCGCACCGAAAGAGAGCAGATAATTGGTCTGGTCGAGATCATAGGCACAGGCATCAAAATGGCCATCTGCCATCCAGTTCCCTGTCTTTTCTGCCTCACGGTCCAGGCCCTCTCCGGTGACCAGGTTCGGCGTTCCGAACGCCTCTGCAAACCGAGAAAGCAGATCTTCGTGGCTCCTCGAGTTCAATCCGGATAGGAGCAAAAGGTGGTGAGGCCGAAAGGTATCACGAAGAGTTCTGAGCTTCCCAACAACCTCTTCTATGGCTTGATCCCAGGAGATAGGTTTCCATTGAGGAGCAATCCCTTTACCCTTTTTCGGCTGGGACCTCTTTAAAGGGGAAATGATTCTTTCTGGATCATACAGGACCTGAAGGCCGATGTGACCGCGAGGACAGATCTGCCCTTCCGAAATGAGAGAGGAACGATTCCCCTTGATTTGAACCGCCCTCCCACCGGCCACCTTCACAGTGATTCCGCAGCGAGCAGGACAATTCAAACAAGATGTAGGAATCCATCTTCCCCTAAGAGCGCGCTCCGTAATGGGCTGACCAGAGGGGAGGGAATGCGAGCGCCTATGGATTCCAATCGCGCCAGCAGAAAACCCTGCCACTGCTGTCAGTTTCAAGAACTTTCTACGACTCAGCCCCAAATTACGACTACCCCCTTTTCTCAGCCTCTGAAAGATGATCGTCCGTATCGTGGATCGGTCAAGTCATTCGTTTTAAGAACTTTACCACATCCGGCCGAAAGATCCGTGATTGATCATAGGAATGAACGCCCCCTGTTCAAAGAAGACCCTGACCCTATGATGCTAAACGAAACTGGCCTCGTACGCACCCGGGACTTCTGTTCAATATTTGTTCATATTTTCACATGGGTTTAACAAAACTGTGAGCTCTTGTCAAGAGGTAAGATCTGGATATGTGGTCAGAGGATTGGGAAGGTGTTGGAGAAGATCAGTATAGAAAGGTATTTTCACCAGGGCTTATCGATAACGACCTGTAACTTCTTCGATGAGGGAAATTGTCTCTGTGGTATGTTCGTTAACCGGGATTTTCGGGCTCGTTCTCTATCTCTGCCACCTGCTTCTCCAGGTTCTTGAGAAAATCCTTATCGCCCTCATTCAATTCACGGGGGGCTTCGGCATCATCGTCACCCTCTACGAACAGATCCTCATCCAGGAGCTTCATATCTGCTTGAATAGCAATTTCAATGCCAAACCCAATAAGCTAAAATTACAAGCTTTTTCTCGTATCAGGAATGGGCTGGAATGGCCGTATATGCAAGCAACTGACAAGAATTGTAACTTTAGCCTGGAAAGAAATTCATGGCGCCAGCTAAGCTCTGAGGAACCATTTGCGACTTGAAGAGACTTTTTATCCTTTTCTATCCTCATTGAAAACGGTTGACACTTTTTCCCCTTCTTTGATAAGATTTCAAGCCGAAGTGGACACCCTGAACCTATTAAAATCCCGGCGGTCCATTCGTATCTACCAAGACATACCTGTTCCACAAGATCTTATCCTTCAGATCCTTGAAGCGGGAAGGTGGGCTCCCACTGGCGCCAACCTCCAGCCCTGGCACTTCATCGTGGTCAAAGACCCAGAGACAAGAAAAAGGATCGGCGAGGTGGCCCGGTTCTTCTTCATCAAATCTCCGCACGTCGAAAAAGCCCCAGTCCTTCTTGTCCTCGGTTTTGATACCAGAAAGGGAAAATACGGAAGATATGACGTAACCCTGGCAGGCGGAAATATGATGACCATGGCTCAAAGCCTCGGCCTCGGAACCTGCTGGATCGGCGCCTTTGATGCAAGAAGGGTGAAAGAGATTCTCGAGATCCCCGAACACATCGAGGTGATCGCTCTTCTCACATTGGGCTATCCCGGAGAGAAGCCTGAAACACCTCCGAGGGTAGAACTGGAGAAGATCGTTCACTGGGAGTCCTGGTCGAATGTGAGGAGAAGAAGTTTTGGAGATGGGATGATCCGATCGGGTCCATTTTCGCTCATCAAAAAGTTTTTGAAAAAACGAGCAAAAGCACCCAATAACAGGCACCCAATTGCAGAGAAACCCCGATGAGCAAAATTCAAAATTTCAAACAGAATATTTTTGATCGTTGAAAATTTGTGCATTGAATTTATTTGGATTTGAGATTTGGAACTTGGGATTTGAAAGGGGATCAGGACATGGATCATCAGTTGATTGAGAGGGCGGCGAAGGACATTCTGCAATCGAAAAAGACGATTGCCTTTACCGGCGCGGGCATCTCTGTGGAGAGCGGCATTCCCGATTTCAGGAGCGCTCAGGGGCTCTGGCAGAAATACGACCCTGAAGAGTATGCTCACATCCATGCCTTTTACGCAAACCCGGATAAGGTCTGGCTGATGCTCAAGGATATGTTTTCGCTCATCATATCGGCAAGACCCAACCCTGCCCATATCGGGCTGGCCGAATTGGAAAGGATGGGCCTTCTCTCTTCTGTGATTACGCAGAATGTGGACGGTCTCCACCAGGCAGCTGGCAGCAGCAAGGTGATCGAATTCCACGGGAGCCATCGTACCCTTACGTGTCTGAAATGCTCTAACAGGGTCGACGGCACCACCCTCACCCTGGACGACCTTCCTGCCCGATGCCCTCGCTGTTCCTCTCTCCTTAAGCCTGATGTGGTCTTTTTCGGGGAGCCCATTCCCTGGGATGCCCAGATCGCTTCATTTGAAGAGTCTCAATCCTGCACTGCCGTGCTCGTAATCGGAACCTCCGCAGTCGTCTATCCTGCGGCAAGCATCCCTTTCACAGCAAAGGAAAGGGGTGCTACGGTCATCGAAATCAATACAGAACCCACCCCTCTGACCGGCCAGATCTCGGACTATCTGATCTGTGGTCCTGCAGGCAAAATCATCCCTGCCATCGTTGATGAGGTGAAGAAGATGAGAGGGAGCGAAAAGAGCTAAGAGGTGTTAGCTAAAATTTAAAAGTGCACACTTTAAGTTTTAAAAGTGCACACCTTTGAGGTCGGTATTTTTAATGCGTTGCACATCGATCAGTTTTCCCTCGCACCAGAATCTGATTTC
>JACAEX010000102.1 GCA_013388635.1 Syntrophaceae bacterium
CCGGATGAGCTGATAGAGAGGATGAAGTCGGTGCCGAAGGAGAGGCAGGCGGAGGAGGGGATCAGGATCTGTGTGGAGACGATTCAGAGGTTGAGGGAGATTCCTGGGGTGAGGGGGATACATATCATGGCGATCGAGTGGGAGGAGAAGGTCTCTGAGATCGTCAAGGCCGCAGGCCTCCTCCCCAGACCACAAACTGCGTAGAACAGAGCGTAAAAAAGGTTAAGGTTGAGAGCCTCTTAACCTCAGCCTTAACCTAAACCTGAGAGGCTATGCGCTCTGCGCTTAGCCGTAGTAAAAGGAGGAGAAGATGCCCAAGAAGATTTTAATCGTTGATGACGATCCGGATCTGGTGGAGGCAGTGACCATGATTCTGGAGTCCAAGAATTATGAGGTGGCTGCGGCATACGGTGGCATCGAAGGGCTTCAAAAGGCAAGGACCGAAAATCCCGACCTCATCGTCCTCGACGTCATGATGCCGGATAAGGACGGGTATGCGGTATGTAAGGAGCTGAAGGCCGATCCTCAGCTGAGCAACATCCCTGTCCTCCTATTGACGGCAGTGGTCTCCAAGATCCCCACCACCCGCTATACCCAGCAGATGGGGCTTGAGACCGAAGCGGATGATTACATCGATAAGCCTGTAGAACCGGAGGTGTTGGTCAAAAGGATCGAGACGCTCCTTACAAAATGATAAACAGCAAAGCGCTAAGCGCAGAGAGCATAGAGTAAAAGAATTCCGTACGCTATGCGCTGCGCTCTATGCCCTTTGCCGAGGGTATGATGCCAGACCAGATAAACATTCTTGTGATCGATGATGAGCTGGTCATGCGCGAAGGCTGCACCCGCATCCTCTCCAAAGACGGGTGGGGTGTGATCTGCGCCGAGAACGGGAAACAGGGGTTGGATCAGATCCAATCCCATCTCGACCAGATCGATGTCATCCTCCTCGACCTGATGATGCCAGGAATGAGCGGCATGGAAGTCCTCGACCAGATCCGTACGATCAATCCAAATCTTCTGATCATCGTCATCACCGGTTATGCGACCGTGGAGTCGGCTGTGGAGGCGATGAAGAAGGGTGCATACGATTTCATCCCCAAGCCATTTACTCCGGACCAGCTCCGCATCGTCGTGAGAAGGGCCCTGGAGAGGAGGATTCTCCAGAAGGAGGCGGACTTCTTGCGAAGGGAACGGGAGCGGTCCCTTCGAGACATTGCGACGGAGAAGTCAAAGATCAAGACCATCATCAATTGCATGGGAGATGGCGTGCTCGTATGCGACGGAGATGGTTGCATCGTCCTCTCCAATCCAGCCGCCAGCCGGATGCTTAAGATTCCTGAGACGTCCCTTCTTGGAAACTTCGTCTCCCAGTGCAACCTGCCACCAGAACTGTCGAGCGCCATGGCACAGAGCCTGAAGACGAAAGAGATGGGTTACAGCGCGCTCTCCCAGGAACTGAGCATCGGTGAAGCTGGCGAGATCTATCTCCGCGCCCACACCGCCCCCGTTCGAAATGATCTGGGCGAAATCATGGGCTCTGTTACCGTGCTCCAGGATATCAGCCATCTGAAAGAACTCGACAAGATGAAATCGGAGTTCATCGCCATGGTCGCCCATGAGCTCCGGGCGCCCATTGCCTCTGTGGAACAGCAGTTGACCGTTATCCTCAACGGGATAGCGGGAGAGGTGACGGAAAAACAGGAACAACTTCTCTCCCGGGCTAAGGAGAGGACCAAGGGCCTTCTCACCCTGATCAACGATCTTCTCGATCTATCCAAAATCGAGGCAGGCGTGATGGTTCAATATAAGGAACCCCTGCTCCTCCAAGAAGTGATCCTGAAGGTGATCGATCTGATGAAGGCCGAGGCCGGGGCCAAAAGGATCGACCTCCAATTTTCAGCTCCCTCTCAAGTCCCATTGATCCAGGCCGATCGGAACAGCATGGAGGGAATCTTCAACAATCTGATCTCCAACGCCATCAAGTATACCCCAGAGGGAGGAACCGTTCGCGTCACCCTGGGTGAAGAGGCCGGGTTTGTGAAGGCCACGGTCTCGGATACCGGGATTGGCATAAAAAAGGAAGACCTCTCCCGGATCTTCGACAAATTCTATCGGGTGAGAACATCCGAGACTCGTCAGATCATCGGGACAGGTCTTGGGCTCTCGATCGTGAAAAGTATTGTCGAGGCCCATCTGGGAACGATCTCGGTCGAAAGCGAGGTCGGAAAGGGGACGACCTTCACCGTCCTCCTGCCCAAAGAAAAATCGGGGTCAGGTCTTGAAATATAAGTTAATCTTACAACAACCAGCTAAGGGCTTCACCACCGATTGGTGTGAACTCTTGAGGCCTGATAGCGATTGGCTCTCGAAATTTTCTCTGCGGGATAGCCCATTGAAATAAGGGCGAGCGGAAGAATCCGATCGGGAATTCCAAGGAGTCTCCGCATTCCGTTGATCCTCTCCTTTAGAGGATAGACACCTAACCACACGGCTCCCAGCCCTCTGGCATGGGCTGCGATCAAGATATTTTCGGTGGCCGCAGAACCGTCCTGAACCAGAAACCCCTCGCTTCCCAGACTGAGATCCACACAGACCAGGATGGCCAGCGGAGCCTCTCTGAGCATGGATGAATAGGGATGAAACTTTGGGATCTCCGACATAATTTTTCGGTCATCGAGGATGACGAAATGCCATGGTTGCTCATTGTTGGCAGAAGGGGCGCTCATGGCAGCCTCCAAGAGCTCCCTGACCAGATGATCGGACACCTTTTGAGAGGTGTATTGCCGAATGCTTCGCCGTGAAAGAATCGCCTCCATCGCCTCCATCTCTTCCTCCTCCTTATGATCTTTTTTCTAACAGAACATCCTTTCAAAGGTCAAGACGGCCGGCCGAAGTCTGTTCTTGACCATCCTTGAAAAATGGAGTAATCTCTTTGCCAGCGAGGTGAGGAACATGGCGGGAGAGATCAAACTTTTAAAGCCGAAAGTAAAAGGATCGATCTCAATAGAGGAGACCCTTGATAAAAGGAGATCGGTAAGGGACTACAAGAAGGGCCCATTAAGCTTGGAAGAGGCCTCGCAGCTTCTCTGGGCAGCTTCGGGCAAGAATCTTTACCGGAGGACCGCTCCCTCGGCTGGGGCTACCTATCCACTGGAAACCTATCTGGTGGCAGGAGAGATAGACGGATTGGAATCAGGACTCTATCATTACACCTATTCCACACACAGCCTGGAACTAAGAAAGGGAGAGGATATCCGAAATCAATTGTCCAGGGCTGCCTTAGGACAACGAATGGTCGAAAGGGCACCGCTCAGCATTGCCATCGCCGCTGATTATGGGAGAACCACCTCCCATTACGGCCAGAGAGGCATTCGCTATATCCACATGGAGGCAGGGCATGTGGGTCAGAACATCTCCCTTCAGGCCATTGCCCTGGGTTTGGGAACGGTCATGATTGGAGCCTTTGACGATAAAGATGTGAAAGAGGTTCTGGAAATAGAAGAGGAACCCCTCTATATCATTCCCGTGGGAAGAGTTTAGCGAGAGGTCCGACCTCGTTAGGTTGGATTGCCCTTTAGCCCGATCGCCTCGGCCACCTCCTGCATCCCCTTGATCGTATCATCGATCAATTCCTCCAAACTGACCTGGAGCATCTCTGCCCCTTTTTCAATGATCGATCGGTCCACGCCGGCTGCAAACCTCTTGTCCTTCCATTTGTTCTTCACCGACTTCACCTGCACATCGAGAACGCTCTTTGAGGGCCGAACGAGCGCGGTGGTCACGACCAGTCCTGTCAGTTCATCGATCGCATAGAGAGCCTTTTCCAGAACAGTCTGGGGCATGACGTCTGAGCATATCCCCCATCCATGGGAGACCGCAGCCCGGATATATTCCTCTGGCCAACCTTGCTGCCTGAGGATCTCGCCAGTCCTTTTGCAGTGCTGGTCCGGAAATTTTTCGTAATCGAGGTCGTGAATCAGACCGATGACCCCCCACTTCTCCTCGTCCTCACCGCGCTTCCTGGCGATGTAACGCATCACCGCCTCCACCGCATAGGCATGTTTGCGCAGGCTTTCGCTCTCGTTATATTGATGCAAAAGTTCCAGGGCTTCCTGCCGGGTTGGTATTCTTTCTCCCATAGTAACGCTCCTTTCATTTTAACTCCATTTATCATGGAGCCTATCTCCTGGTCAAGTCCGAGGTCGAAAAATGAGGCTCGCGCTTCGGCAGCCCCCTTGAGAGTTCTTCACTAATCATGTTAGTATGTTTATATGTGGCGATCCTACAAGGGAGGAAATGGATGAGAATTGGTGCCTTTGAGTTGAACGAACCCATCCCGGAATTGAAGGACCCATATGTCCTGGCCATTCTCCGACCCTGGATAGACGTGAATAATGTGGGCACCCTGATCTTAAATGGGTTGGAGCGCGACCTCGGAGCAAAGGAACTCGGCCGATTGGCCAGACCCGGTAATTTCTTCGATTTCACCCGCTACCGCCCTACCCTCTACTACGAAGGCGATGTTCGCCGAATAAGAATTCCTAATACGACCCTCAGCTATGCTAAGAGACAGGATGAAAACGATCTTCTTTTTCTCCACCTCCTTGAGCCCCATTCGCTGTCGGAAGTCTATGTCGATTCGGTTCTCCGCCTCCTCAGAGGCCTTAAGGTGAAGCGATACATCCTCTTAGGGAGTATGTACGATGCCGTTCCTCATACGAGACCCCTGATCGTTTACGGAGGGGCTACCGGAAAGGAGGCAGAACGAGATCTAAGGAAATCGAAAGCTCAGCCCAGCGACTACCAGGGGCCAACGACCATCACTCTTTTGATCACCCAGAGGGCACCGGATCTCGGGGTCGAAACGAATTGGTTCATCGTCTCCTTGCCCCAGTATATCACTCTGGAGGAAGACTACCCGGGGAAGATGCGTCTCATGGAGATCCTGAACCTGCTCTATAACGTTCCCATCAATAAGAAGGATTTCGAGAGGGCGGCTGAGCAGCTCAGCCTGATCAACCAGAGGGTCGAGAAGACACCCGAGCTGAAGAAAATCCTCCCCCAGCTTGAAGCCCTCTACGAACTTCGAATAAAGAGGAAAGAGGGAGAGGTCACGCCCAAGCTCTCTCCAGATCTGGAAGCCCTTCTCTGGAAAATCATGGGAAAAGATCTTGAGAAGGCCTGAAAAGGGTTAAGTGAAATAGGGCCGCATCCCTTTAGCCACCTCCTCCGGTGGTTCCACGACAAACCCGTCGAGAAGGATACAGTTTGAATACCAGGTATCGCTAACCGGATAAGCCTGAACACTCGACCGGGAGACGATCTTGACCCCGGCCCGAAGATATCGAAGCTTCCTGCCCAGTGGGCCGGAGTAGATGGCGAAGTTGAAGCAAGAGAACCCCTTGTCGTGATAAGCCTTGAGCACCCGTGAAACCCCGTCTGCCAGGCTCTCCCAGTCGTGATCATCAAATTCGAGGAAATTTGATTTTCCTTGAACCACACCGTTGACCTCATCCTCTCGGATGGGAGCAAAGGGGGTGAACCATTCTGTTGATCCCAGTTTCCCCAAATATCTCTCACCGAGCTCTTTCTCCCTCTTTACCAACTCATCCCAGAAATTCTTAGAATGCCTCTTATAGTAGGCCTTCCCTTTTTCAGTGTAAATCTTGATCAGAGAGTGAGCTCCGTGGGACGCAATCACCTGAAGATGGGGGTGGACGATGCTCGCACCACCAGGGTAGAGGCAGTTACCACCGATCTCTGCATATTCAACCCGGCCCACCTGATGGGCTCGGCGGAGGTAGAGGTCTGATAGTTTGAATGCGTTCAGAAGGAGGTCGGGTTTAAACTCATCGAGTCTGAGATAATGTTTGTGACTGATCGCTATAATCCCGGAATATCGTTTGTGCGCAAAAAGATTGGGAAAGAGGACAGCCTCTCCTTTGGTAAGCCTGCCTTCAGGAAAAAAATCAGCAGGAAATCTGGGCGTGGACGTAGCAACCTTCTCCGGACAGAAGAAACATCTCCCTCTGGTCTCCTCAACCAGCTTTTCCAGGAGGGTTTGATCGGTCTTGTAGATCCCTGCCCAGAAGGCCCGACCTGTGCGGACAAAAGAGGTGAGGCCGGTCAATGGATCCACACGATATTCAATCGGCTGGGAATCGATCTCGAAGTTCTTGAGTGGGTTATGAAGAATCGCTGTCTCTTCGCCTTTTTCGAAACGGATCATCGTTCTCCTCCTGTCGATTTAAATCCCTTCGTAAAAAAGAACGGCTTTTCTTATATAAAAAATCTTATCGAAGATTACAACCTGAAATTGCATAGGGAATGGAAGATTTCTTCACACGGTGACGATGCCCGTATCGTCGGTCGATTATGTTATTCGCCTGAATTCGTCTTAAGAATTTGACGCCACTCCCCTGACGCTAAACGAAACGGGCCTCGTGGCCTTAACCGTAACCCTGAAACGTTTTGGTGGTTCAGGGGTAACGCCCCGTCATGAAACGTCTCCCTGTTTCCCCTTGACACGGATCATCCTTTTTTCTATTCTTTTTTTGAGTAAGATCTCGATTCGGCCAGGAGGGGCGCGGGGGTGAAAAGATATATCAGAAAGACTTTCTTTCCGCTCGGGCTGGCCGGTCTTCTCCTGTGGACCCTCTCGTGCGCGGTCAACCCGGTAACCGGCAAACAGGAGTTGATGCTCCTGAGCGAAGCCGACGAGATCCAGCTTGGCCGTCAAACAGACAGCCAGGTCGTGCAGGAGTATGGGATATACGAAGACCCAAAACTGACCGCCTATCTCAACGACATCTGTCAGCGCCTGGGAAAGGTTTCCCATCGACCCAATCTGACCTACCACTTCAAACTCCTCGATGTATCCGTGGTCAATGCCTTTGCCGTTCCCGGAGGATATGTCTACCTCACGCGGGGCATTCTGGCCAGTCTTAACAGCGAGGCTGAGCTGGCCGGTGTGCTCGGGCATGAAATCGGCCATATCGCGGCACGCCACTCGGCAAAACAGTACAGTAAAGCCCAGCTTGCTCAGATCGGATTGGGGGTGGGAATGATCTTCACCGAAAAGGCCCCTCTCTTATCAGAACTGGCCCAGCTGGGTGTGGGCATGCTCTTTCTCCGTTTCAGCAGGGACAACGAGAGGGAAGCGGACGACCTTGGCGTGGAATATTCGATCAAGGCAGGCTACGACGCCAGCCAGCTGGCCAGCTTTTTTGAAACCCTGGAACGGATGAACCCGGGTTCAGACCGGACCGGGCTCCCGGCCTGGTTCTCCACACACCCGAACCCAGAAGATCGCTTGCAGGCCGTTCGGGCACGCGCAAAAGAGTGGGGTCAAAAGCTCGGGGTAAGGGAACTCAAACTGAACCGGGAACCCTATCTGAAGACGATTGACGGACTGGTCTTCGGAGAAGACCCGCGGCAGGGATATGTCTTAGATCATGTATTCTACCATCCGGGACTTCGTTTCCAGTTTCCTGTGCCCGCCAATTGGAAACTGACAAACACACCATCCCGTGTGCAGATGGTGAGTGAAAAGGAGGACGCCATCATCCTGTTCTCCCTTGCCGCTGGCCAATCCTCTGGTGAGGCTGCCAAAACCTTTGTCAGCAAGACAAAGGCCTCGGTCATCAGGTCTGAAGCGACCGCTGTGAACGGACTGTCTTCCCATCGATTGATCTCAGACATTCAGAGTCAGAGCGGAGTGGTCCGTGTGATCTCTTACTTCATCCAAAAAGAGAAATATATCTTTGCCTTTCATGGCCTCTCTGCCCGTACCGTCTTCCCGAGGTATGAAAATCTCTTCGACCGCCATATGCGACAGTTCAAAGAGCTCTCAGATCCGAAAAGGATCGATGTCAAACCCGATCGTATCCGAATTCGTTCTGCAGGGGTTTCTGAGACCCTGGAAAAACTCCTCCGTTCCTTCGGTGTTCCAAATGAGAAATTGAAAGAGACCGCTCTGCTCAATGGCCGTAAGTTAAACGAGGTAATACCTGCCAACACCCTGCTCAAGATTGTAGAAAAAGGGCGCTGACCCTATTTATGCGGGCCAGCACTGCCTTCCGCCGTCCACGCGCAGAACCTGCCCGGTGATGAAAGAGGCTGCATCAGAGACCAAAAATTCGACGGTCCGCGCGACCTCGATCGGTCGTCCGTAGCGATCCAGAGTTCCCTCTTCAACAAACTTATCTGGATCGGTACGCCGGCTGGCCACAAAACGGGCGGTCACAATGTCTCCAGGAGCAACCACGTTAACCGTAACGTTGTAGGATCGAAGCATCACGGCCAGACAGCGAGAATATTCATGGACCGCAGCCTTGGCCGTGGCATAGATGGCTGCTTCCTCAACACCCCGCAGGCCAGCGATGCTGCCGATGTTGACGATCTTTCCAGCCCTCCGTTCCATCATCTCCGGCACCACCTCCCGGCAAACCAGGATGCAGGTGATCAGATTGCGATCGAGCACCGCCCGGAGGTCCTCATAGGAGATGAAGACAGGGTCATTCCTCGAAGGTTTGCCCCCCATGGATCCAGCCGTCCCCTCAGCGCCAATATCACCGCCCGCACAGTTGACCAGAATGTCAATCCGACCAAAGGCAGTCCTGATCTCCTGAACCAGGGCCTTCACCACTGCCTCATCCGCAAGGTTGCCATGAACCGGAAGAACCTTTGCCCCGTGCTCGCTCGCAATTGACTGAGCGACTGCCTCGAGGGACTCGGCTTCATTAAAGGAACGGGTCGAAAAGGGTGTTGTCCCGTGGATCGCCACCCAAGCACCGAGACTCGCCAGGTGCGTGGCGATCACCCGGCCGATTCCCCTCGAAGACCCTGTCACCCAGACAACCTTTCCTTTAAGATGCTGACCCTTCTCTTTCATGACATCACCTCAAATGGGGACGGTTGTAGATGCTCACGCTCACCACAAAAGCAACCCATATAAAAGATAAAAGGCGGCACACCGAGGACTCCCGGATTTACAGCATTCATCCCCGTGATCAATCATGGGGGTTTCCGCGGGGCGGAGCAAAAAGGCAAACGAAGATTATCTTACCAGTCGGCCTCCCAAAAACAATGCCGTGATAATTCCCTTTCCATCCTTTCGCAGGGAAACTTCCACTCTGAGATCTTCCTTACCCCGACTTGACTCGACCGCCCTGCCCTTCCCCTCCTCGACAAAATAGCTCTCGATCCCGTATTCCACGTGGAGGATTCTCGATTCTGTCTTCTCGATCTCTTCGACGATGCCGTTAAGAGATCGCCCTCTGCATTTGGGCTTATACTCGGCCTCTTCCTTGAAGAAGTTAAGCACCTGACCCCTCTCATCAAGACAGAAGCTGACCCGATCTCCTTTCTTAACATTTGAAAACCACTGCGGGGTCAGAGGGTGAAGATTTTCTGAATCGTCTCTCAGCAAAACCTTCCACTTTGACCCTGCCCTTTCATATTGAACCCGGCCCTGAATGAATCTCTTTCCCGCTGGAAGTACCCTGCTCACAGATGTGGCGTCAAAGGTGCTGTCAGGATTTCTTTCGAGGACGACATAGACCCTCTCCCTCTCCTGAAACCTCTCCTTTACACCCAACTTCTCCAGATCGATTGTCGAAATGTCATATCTGAGATTGACGTAATCTCCTCTGAAAAGGTCTCTCGGGTCAACCGGTGCGGTTTTCAATAAAATTCTTTCTCCGGTCGCCACCCAGTATTGCCGGTAGGCAATGATCCCGCTGAGGACGGCAACCTGAAGCAGGACAAGAAGGATGAATTTTGATCTCATCCGTCAGCCTCCTCGATGTTGAAGGATGCGAGGACCCTTCTTCGTTTCCTCTCAAGCATGATCCCGCCGAGGAGAAGGAGAAGCCCTCCGACGATAAAGAAGAGAGACCGGGGGAGGAGCTTCCAGAAAAGGTCGAAGTATCGGGCTATCACATCGAGCGCAAAGAACAGAACACCAATATTGACATAGGCCGGGTATCGTCTGACAAAACCGAGTATGATGAGGCCGAAGATCTCCAGTGCAAAGAGGATGTTAAAGAAGAGCCTCAGGTCCGGTCTGGAGGCCTTCGGTGGCCCAGGCGGAGAGGAAAGCGACAGGTAAAGCACGATGCCCGTCAGGATTAATAGACCCAGGACCTCCGGCCCCCAGCCTTTCTCTCTCTCCTTTGAGAAAAATCGCATGACAACCGACAGCAGAAACAGAGCGGTGATACCTGTGTAGAACATCCAAAGAGTATTTGATCCAGCCAGTAACCCAAAAAACTCGAAGGTCAGAAGGTATCCTCCTGAAAAAGTGATCAACGATCCCAGAATGATGTAAGGGCTGGAAATGGCTCTCAACGATCTCCATTCCCTGTGCATGAGTCCAATCCCCCAGAGAGCGATCCCTGCGATCAGATAGAGATTCACCATCGTCATCATTCCATAATAACTCGAATGGGATATCCAGAAACGGGCCTCCATTCCAAGCCAGATCAAGAGGTCGAGGATCGCCAGTGAAATCAAGCTCTTAAAACCCAATAAATATCCAAGGGGCAGCACTCCCAGTCCCCACATCAGAGGCCCATTTGGATAGTGGACAGTGATATGGTAGATTTGAGTAATTAAGAACATCCCAGCGCCGAAGATCAGTGAACCGAGAAGAATCAGAGAGGCTCCCACCCTCGGATAGCTTGCCTTTTCATAACGAAAATAAAAGCCGAATCCATAGCTCGCCATCATGGAAGAAAAGATGATGCCGAGCTTGCCCCACTTCGGGATAAGAGACCAGTTTGAGGCCACAAAAAGGATGACACCGACGCCAACCAGGATTGAGCCGAGGATGGACAGGGTTGTGATCAGTTTCCCGGGACCAGCCTTTTCATCCGCCTCTTTGAGCACTCTGTATCGCGAAACGATCCGATCCCTCTGGATTGGGCTGATCAGACCTTCCTCGACCCAGATCTCCGCCTCCTTCTCAAGCCTTCTCTGAAATGAGATGTCTTCTCGGCCGGGTGACATGGTCAACCTCTCGCATCGAAAACACCTTACAGATCTTAAATCAATCTCAACAGATCGAGGTGGTCTCCGATAAAGGCGTCGCTCGGGATCTCTCTGTTCTTATAGGCGATAAATCGAATGCCCGACGACCGGGCGGTCTGCTGGTCTACCTCGGAATCTCCTACGAAAACCGTCTCGTCCTTGCTTAAATGAAGATGCTGAACGATCTTTTCAATCGATTCCGGATGAGGTTTCGGGTTTGTGACATCGAGCGCGGTAACGACCATGTCGAAAAAAGGCCAGAGGTGAAATCGTTCCATGATGTGCTTCATCGAGGTTGTCCGGTTTGTATTGACGGCCCGGATGATCCCGCTTGTCTTTAAGAGATTGAGGATTTGAAGGAGGTAGGGCTCCATCTTCAGATATTGGACGTATTGTCTCAGATCGATCTGCTTGATTAACTCCAATGCCCTCTTCTCCAGATCGCTCTCCTGTCCAAAGATGAAGCGGATCGCCTCATAGACCGTATGGGTATGGACATATCGGATCTCTTCATCTCTCAAAGGCTCCCTCCCGACCCTGGTACAGAGATCATTGTAGAGCCTCATATTGGCCTCGATCGAATCGAAAAGCACGCCATCGCAGTCATAGATCACGCAACGGATATTCCATTTCGGAGTCTGAAGATTCATATCGTTGCCGCTAAAGGGTCACCTCACGGCCTACAAAGATCAGTCCTTCTCTGATCTCGCCGTCCACCCAATGGAAGATCTCAGCCTTACCGTTTCTCTTGACCAGATAGACGCAATCATTGGTCTGTTCGATCTTCAAAACCTTTTCAACCGAAATCTCCAGAAGCATCCCGATCAGCAATCGATTGACCACCCGATGGCCAACGATCAAAACCTCCTGGCCATCATGATCTCGAAGCAGCCTCTCCGCAAAGGGTCTGATCCGGTTCGCAACATCGGAGTAGTTTTCAGCCTGGGGCATACGATAGGTGAACCGATGATCCCTGAACCGGTCCCATTCCCTCTTCAACTCCTCATCGAAATGATGAAGAAGCTTCCCCTCCAAAATTCCAAAGGCGATCTCATCCAGCTCAGGCTGTTTTTGAATAGGAAGGTTGAGATGATCTGCGATCGGCTGTGCCGTGAGGATCGACCTCTTTAAGGTGCTGGTGTAGATGGCTGAGATAGGCCTGCCCTTCATCTGCTCGAGCAGGGCCAGGCTCTGCTCAAATCCCTTCGGGCTCAGCCCCGGGTCGCTTCGGCCCTGGATCCTTCCCTCGGCATTCCAGGTGGTCTCCCCATGCCGGGCGATGTAAATTTGAATCAACTGATCAGAGCTCCTTTCTCATTCTCCGGCGACCTGTCCCGATCCCCTCTGGCCCCTGGCTTCAGGATAGATATAGTCTAAAATCTTTATCTCTCCTTTTGCAACCCCGGAGCAAAGATTTCCTGAAACTTTCTCTTCCAAAAAGTTGAGAAAAGGCGTATACTAAGCAATCTGTTTAACCCCTCCACGCCTCTCCTGAATCTAAAGGGAGTGTACCCGGGGTTCTTACAGAGGGGGCGAACAGGGAATAGAATGGAGGAAGAAGATGGTCCTACTGAATGAAAGGATCCGGATTGCTTCGGGTGAGGGGACCGCAGACCTGCTGATCCGGAACGGAAGGATCGTCGATGTCTTCTCGGGTCAGATCGAAAAGAAGGATGTGGCGATCTTCGGAGGCGTGATCATTGGATTCGGGGACTACCGGGCCAAAAAGAGCATCGATGTAAACGGCGATTTTCTCTGCCCGGGTCTGATCGATGGCCATGTTCACATCGAATCGAGTATGGTAACGATCCCTGAGTTTGCCCGGGCCGTGCTTCCTCATGGGACCACAACCGTGATCATCGATCCCCATGAGATCGCCAATGTCTTGGGCCAGGAAGGCATCCGTTTCATGGCCAAATCAGCAGAAGGGGTTCCGCTAAACGTCTACGTGATGATCCCCTCCTGTGTTCCGGCCACTGATATGGAGACTGCGGGAGCTACGCTCAGGGCGGTTGACTTGAAACCCCTTCTCAAAGAACCCTGGGCTATCGGATTGGCAGAGATGATGAACTTCCCCGGGGTGATTTACAGAGATCCAGAGGTGCTTAAAAAGATCGAGATGGCTGGAAAAAAGCGGATCGACGGGCATGCCCCCTCCCTTTCCGGGAAAGGGCTTTATGCCTACCTCTCTGCAGGGATTCGTTCCGATCACGAGTGCACGACCCCTGGAGAGGCCAAGGAGAAGTTGAAAAATGGGATGTGGATCATGATCCGTGAAGGGACAACAGCCAAAAACCTCAAGGATCTGCTTCCGCTGGTCACCCCAAAGAATTCAAGACGGTTCTTCTTCGTCACCGATGATCGCCATCCAAAGGAACTCCTGGAGGAGGGTCATATCAATTCGATGGTGAGGCAGGCGATTCGATCAGGGATCGATCCCATCCTCGCCATCCAGATGGCCACGCTCAATGCGGCAGAATACTTCGGGCTGGATGATCTCGGTGCCATTGCCCCCGGCTACCGCGCGGATATCATCTCCTTTGACCACCTGGGCCGATTTGAAATCAAGAAGGTCTTTAAGGACGGACGGCTGGTTGCAGAGGACGGGAAAATTCTCTTCCATGCGAGGGAAAAGAATGACCTATTCTCAACGGTAATGAAAAGGAAACTTCAAATCAAGGCTGTCAATGAGGAAGGCCTCACCCTTCGAGGCGACCAGCCCCTGGCCAAAGTCATCCAGCTCATTCCAGGTCAGATTGTCACAAAGAAGGTGGTGAAGAAAATCCTTCTGAAGGATGGAGTGGCCCATCCCAATGTAAAGGAAGACATCCTCAAGATCGTCGTGGTTGAGAGGCACCGTGCCACAGGGAATATCGGCATCGGTTTGGTTCAGGGATTCGGCCTGAAGAAAGGGGCCATCGGTTCCACCGTAGCCCACGACTCCCACAACCTTGTCATCGTGGGAACGAACGATCCGGACATCTTGAAAACAGTTGAGGTCATCCGGGCGATGGGAGGAGGACTGGCCGTCGTATCGGACCGGAGGGTTTTGGCCTCCCTGCCGCTCCCCGTGGCTGGTCTGATGGCCCAATGGTCGGTTCTCAAGGTCAAAGATCGACTGGACAGACTGCTCCGCTCAGCAAAGGGCCTTGGGTGTAAACTTCAAGATCCCTTTATGGCCCTCTCCTTCCTCTCTCTGCCCGTCATACCGGAATTGAAGATCACGGATAAAGGTTTGGTCGATGTGAAGCAGTTCAAGATCGTACCCCTGTTTGGAGAAGACTGATCACAATTGCGGCATGCGGAGTGGAATGAAGTTTATAAACTCTACCCCTTTGCTCGATGCGGCATGACATGGAAAAAGGTGTGATATGGACTGGGATCAACTCTTAAATGTGGCAACCCATTATCTTCAGGATTATATTCGAGTCAATACGGTCAATCCTCCTGGAAATGAGATAGAAGGAGCAAAATTTTTTAAGAAGGTCTTCGACTCGGAGTCCATTCCCTGTGAGCTCTTCGAACCCTCTCAAGGCCGTGGCAGTCTTCTTGCGATTTTGAAAGGGAACGGAACAAAAGATCCCATCCTCCTTCTCAACCATATCGATGTCGTCCCTGTTGAAAAGGAACGCTGGGAGGTCGATCCATTTGGAGGGATCGTCAAGGATGGATACCTCTACGGTCGTGGGGCTCTCGACAACAAGTCAATGGGAATCGTCGAGATGATGGCCCTTCTCATCCTGAAACGTGAAAAAATCCCTTTGAAAAGGGACATCCTTTTCTTTGCGGCCGCGGATGAGGAGACCGGCGGGAGATGGGGAATCCAATGGGCCCTCGATCACATCCCTCTTTTAAAGCAATCGGCGTATGCCCTCAATGAGGGCGGATATGTGATGCTCGACGAGACGGGCAGGCCTGACCGATATGAGGTGTCCAATGCCCAGAAGGTCATCCTCCAGATCAAACTGAAGGCCAGGGGCACCTCCGGTCACGCCTCCATGCCCCATTCTGACAACCCCAATGTAAAACTGGTCCAGGCGCTGGAACCGCTCACCAAATGGGAAACCCCATACCACATCCTGCCCACGGTGAAGGACTATTTTCTAAAGATGGCTCCGAAACAGCCAGCCCGAGAAAGGGAATTCTTTGAGGATATTGAAAAGGGTCTTCGAGACCCCTCCTTCTCGGTCTGGTTGACGTCGAACCCGATCTTTAATGCCATGGTGAGAGATACCATCTCCCTGACCGTGCTTCAGGCTGGGAGCAAGGTCAATGTCATCCCTTCTGAGTCAACCGCAACTCTCGACTGCCGTCTCATACCCGGTTCGTCCAAAGAGGAATTCTTAAAAAGGCTGAAGGGAAGGCTGGGAGACGAGATAGAGGTGGAGGTGATAGCCGAGGGCCAATCTCATCCGCCCTCATCCCTAAAAACAGACCTTTTCCACGCCATTGACCGATTTGCCGCTGAGAGCGATCCTGGTTGTCCGGTCGTTCCCCTGCTTCTGCCCGGAGCAACGGACAGCCGCTTCCTGAGAGAAAAAGGGGTCATCACCTATGATTTCTGTCCTTTTCGGTTGACAGAGAAAGAACTGATGAGGGTCCATGGGAACGATGAGCGAATCGCGATCGAAAATCTGGGATTCGGAATGAGAATGCTGGTGAAGATCCTTAAAGACGTGGCCACTTGACAGGCATACCAAGGATGTATAATATCTTGACTCAATGGAAGATGCCATTCTGAAGCGCTTTAAGGAAAGCGCCGAAGCCAAGACACGATTTCTTAAAGGGAACCTTCCCCAGCTTCTCGACGCAATCAAATTGGTGGCTCAGGCCCTCGAAGCGGGGAACAAGCTTTTCCTCTTCGGGAACGGAGGGAGCGCGGCGGACGCCCAACACCTCGCTGCAGAATTCGTCAACCGGTACATCATGAACCGGCCTCCCCTTCCTGCCATTGCCCTGACCACGGATACCTCCATCCTTACCAGCATCTCTAACGACTTCGCGTTTGATGAAATCTTTGCCAAACAATTGAAGGCCCTCGGCAAGAAAGGCGATGTGGCCATTGGCATCAGCACCAGTGGGAACTCTCCCAATATCATCAAAGCCATTGAGGTTGCGAAAGAGATGGGCATGAGAACCGTTGCCCTTACTGGGAATGATGGAGGAGGGCTTGCAAAGGTGGCGGAGATCTCCCTGATCGTCCCCTCTAACAGCACCCCGTGTATTCAGGAGACCCACATCCTCATCGGGCATATCCTCTGTGAAATGGCGGAACACCAGATCTTTCTCAAAGAAAACCCGTGATGGAGGGGATTGGCTTCGAACTCAGAATTGATTTCAGTGAAGGGAGGCTTTCATATGCCGGAATGTCACTTGGAGAAGAACAAGGCCCGGTGCAACTGCACCTACGAACCCTGTGAACGAAAGGGAAGATGTTGTGAGTGTATCACTTATCACTGGAGGATGAAACAACTGCCGGCCTGCTTCTTTTCGCCTGCGGCAGAGCGAACCTACGATCGCTCGATCCAGCGGTTCATCGCAGAGAACAAATAATCTTGAACTATTTTTCCAATGCAATCATGGACAGAATAAGAATAAATTTAGAATAGATGGGGCCTTCCAAAATTCGAAGCATGAAATCCCCGCCTGCCGAGGAATTTGTTCGGCGGGCAGGCGAAATTCGAATGAAGCACAGATGTTCAAAACGGGAATTTTGAAATTTTAACATTCGGATTTTGGATCTGTTTCGGATTGGTCATAAGGGGACGCCTCACCCGATACTCGGATTTAGGATTTCTGATTTTGCTATGGAAATCGAGTTCGAACGAATTCACCTCCAATGCGATCTCCTTTCCCCGCTCAAAGGATTTCAGGAGATCTCGGTCCCCACAGAGGTCAGGATCGACCCGTTGACAAAACGCCGGAGTCGGATCATCACCTGGGGTCTTCCTTCCAAGGGCAAGTTTGACTTCTCCCAGATGATCGAGGAATCAAAAGGGTGTTTTTTCTGCCCGGACGCTCTTCATCTTAAAACACCTCAGTTTCTCAAGGAGACTGTGTTAGAGGGCAGGATCGTCATGGGAAAGGCTGTAGGGTTTCCCAACCTCAATCCGGTTGGGACTCACGGAAATGTCGTCGTCCTCTGCCAGGAACACTTCCTCAACCTCAATCAATTCACCCCCCAGATATTTGAGGAGGGTTTTTCAGTCTCCGTCGAGATCATTCGAAGGACGATGGCATTGGACCCGAATATTCGGTACTGGCAGATCAGCCAGAACTTCCTTCCACCCGGTGGAAGTACCATTCTTCATCCCCATCTTCAGGTCATCGGAGACCCCATCCCAACCAATGAGATGGAATGGTTGGTCAGTGCGGGTTCTTCCTATTACGAAAGGAATAAAAGCGTCTACTGGAACGATCTCATCGAGAGAGAGCGGGAGATCGGCGAGCGCTATATCACAAGCATCGGCAAGGTTCACTGGTTTGTCTCTTTTGCTCCGATCGGGTTCAATGAGGTCTGCGCAACGGTCGAAGGCCACGGGACGATCAACACCCTGGGAGAGGAAGAGATCTCCTCTCTGGCCAGGGGCATCGTCTCCGTCTTGAAATACTATTATGACAAAGACCTTAACAGTTTCAATTTCTCGATCTACTCCATCTCCAATGCCCCATCTTACCAGCTCCTGCTCCGCATCATCTCAAGAACACCGATCCAGCCCTATTACCTCAATGATTGGACCTCCTTTGAGGTCCTCCAGTCCGAATTGACATCGAACATCTTCCCCGAGGACCTCTGCCGTGAAATCCGCCCCTACTTCTCCTGAGTTTAAAAACAACGAACTCCCCTAAAGCCAATTAAGGTATTGAAGAAATCCATAGATCTGAAGCAGATCAGGCAAGAAAAGAAAGGGGGCTTCATTTCTGCTTTAAATAGAACATCGTTCGTCAAAAAAAATAATACTCTATCAGGTGACCCGCGCGGGGTGCGACAGAGAAAACCAGGGGGGTTGAACCTCCCAAATGGGTTTCAATCCACGAACCCGCGCGGGGTGCGACTCAGGAAGAGGTTTTAGTCGAGAGACAAGATGGATTGTTTCAATCCACGCACCCGCGCGGGGTGCGACGCCCGTTCGCCGATCCTCTTGTCCTCCATTGCTTGTTTCAATCCACGCACCCGCGCGGGGTGCGACTTTCAGGCACTTAAAAATTTAGGCCTTTTTGAAAGTTTCAATCCACGCACCCGCGCGGGGTGCGACGGTGATATTTTAGGATGTGCGGATACAAAGACATGTTTCAATCCACGCACCCGCGCGGGGTGCGACTTGTCTCCGCTAATCCTGAAGTGCTGTGGCACAGTGTTTCAATCCACGCACCCGCGCGGGGTGCGACGCCGGTCGCCTCCCCCATTGCGGCTTTCACTGTGTTTCAATCCACGCACCCGCGCGGGGTGCGACTGGGCTGCCATCCTTTGACGATCCCACCCTCTGAGTTTCAATCCACGCACCCGCGCGGGGTGCGACTCTGAGGGCGAACCCTATGCTGGTCTTTCAAATGTTTCAATCCACGCACCCGCGCGGGGTGCGACCTCCTCAAAGATCGGAGTCGGGGGGATAATAGATGTTTCAATCCACGCACCCGCGCGGGGTGCGACGTGGAGATGAAGAGCTTTCTCGAATCGCAAAGCATGTTTCAATCCACGCACCCGCGCGGGGTGCGACCTGC
>JACAEX010000104.1 GCA_013388635.1 Syntrophaceae bacterium
GCGGTTAAAAGAATTCATTTCGAATATCCTCCTTCTGAGTATCCGCGGCGCTCTATTTTCGGGTCAATCATTGAAATTTCCCCTCATTTCGCCTTTCTCTTCAGTTCCATCCAGTCCTTGATCTGCTGTAGATTTTCAGTCAGGTTCCACCAGCCATTTTTGAAAGTCGCATAATCAGGAGCGCCTGTCATGGCGGAGGCATACTTGACCGAATTTGCGTAAAACAGCCATTGCCTTATCCACATCTGCTCGATGGCTTCGTCAAAAGGATTTTTGCCGTGCGGGAGCCCCTCTGCCAAACCATGATTCCAGGCCTCTACGAGGAGTAGCGTAGAAGCAAGGGTTAGACTATCCACTTCTTGAATGGTGTTCTCAAGCTTTTCGAAGTGGCGATTTACCCATGAGGTGCTATGACAACGGTTACAAATCCCTGACACCAAGTTCCTTCTTTTTGTCTGTTCATCCTGACCCAGGAGACCTTCAGTTGCTATCTCTCCCGTAAAAGCAGTGGGCAAAGGAAGACCCTCCTTATTCCTGAGAAGGGATGTATCACCGTGTTTTGGTTGTGGATGCGAATAAATCAACCCGAAGAGCCTCACCCATAGCCTTGAGCCAAAGTCATGAGATCTCTCTGCCACCTTTTTGCCGTCAGGGCCGGTGATCAGGCTGTTATGGCAGGTGGCACAGGTAGGCGATTGAAAATCCTTGCCGACCTTCCACGGGACAGCGTTAAAGTTCCACTTCTGATGGTTGGAGTGATAGATATTCCCATGTTTGCTCTCATGGTAAACATTCCATGCTGGAACATCAGGTTCGAGGTGGCACTGAGCGCAGGTATAAGGTTTTCTGGCTACCTCGATCGAGAACTCGTGTCTGGCATGACAGGCACTGCAGGCTCCAAGGCTCCCATCTGGATTTATCCTCCCCGTCCCTTGATTGGGCCATTGGGTGAGAGCTGGAACCTCGATCTTACCCATCTTCGTTTCCACCTCCTGCATCCCCCCTACCTTTACCTCTGTACCGTGACAACTGAAGCATGTCTCCATTTGTGTAAAATCAGAAACGTTTAGTTGGACAATCTTTCCTTCCTTTACAGCTTTTTTGCTGATCACTGTCTCTACGAGAGTGTGATAAATAGGGTTCTTCGTTAAATTTCCTACAGCATGGGCTTTCTTGCTCCCTGAAAATTCCTTTACCTCAACAGGATGGCATGTAGCACAATCGTTGAGTGAAACAATGACGTTTATCTTAAAGCCCATATGATCGAAGTTGTCTCTATGTCTGTCTGGGTTCAAGCCATGACATTCATAGCAGCCCACGACGACATTTCCATAGGGTGGGGCCACCTTCTTGGCCGATATCCTTCTCTCCATTTCAGGTCTTCTTAGCGCGGAGGCGGGCGTGACCTTTGAATGACGACTCCTCAACCAATCCTCCACAATTCCCGGAGTGAATTGTTTATGACAATCCAAACATGCAGAGGTTTCCTGACTTAGGGAAGGAGTTTTTACCTTCGTAGTTGAAGTCTGGGCGGATAGCAGAATAGGTGCGGAGGAAACTAAAATAACCGCAATGATTACCACCTTTTTCATTCTTCCCACCCTCCTTTTTTCCTTCGGACTCTTACAATCGTTTTTTCTCAAACCAGCGAAAGATTAATAATCCTCCGATCACAATGATGGCCATGACGATCCAGTGATTCAGCCCCAACATCTGGGGAATTGTGATCTTACCAAGGTCTCCCCAACGTGTCCCAATTTAGTCTATCCTTCGGGGACGGTGAAACCCCCTCGCCTTGAGGCAAAGCCTCTTCTTGCGATAGGGTCAACAACCCTGAGACTCCTTCACCCTCGCCCATCGAAAGGAGAATCAATGTGATGAGGCAGATCTCGTGACAGATCCCTTCCCCGTTAACTCTTGAACCTCTTTTTTACCCTCTTTTAGCTCCGCTTCCTGCTCTGGATCTTCCCTTTCGAGAAGAGTCAGAAATTCTCCAACATGGGTCTTTTCTTCTTTGGCAATGTCTAAGAGAACCTTTTTGATGGTGTGATTCTTGGTCATGGCAGCCATTTGTTCGTACAAATTGATCGCATCCAACTCCGCAATGACTCCGGCTCTCAGTATTTCTTTGTCAATGTCTTCCTTCTCCATCTTCTCAAGAATGACCGGTATCTTGGATAACATCCTCTTTTACCTCCTGTTGTTTTGGAATAATGGTTCTTGCAAATCCAGGACTTTGAGAGGGCTTTTTCCAGTAAAGAGCTTTATGATTTTACCTATGGTGTAAGCATTCCCCTTCAGCATCAATTTGCAGTCTTTGAAACTGCATCCGGAGATGTCTGTCTCTCCTTTCTCAAGGATGATGATACAGTTCTCAAATTCACAATGGGAGAAGGATTTCCCGTCAAGTTCAATCCTCTCGTTAAAGAATTTGGCATTTTTGTATCGAACCTTATACCCTTCCATTTTTATCATTCTTTATCTTTTTTAATCCCGTCTGCAACTACTTCCAGTAGAGCAGGGTGGGGTGGAGCATCGTTCTTCCCTTCCGCAGCAGGTATGCCCTGGAGACCGGCTTTTGCCCATTAAAGGGTGAGAGACTGAGATCATTTTCTCGAGCTCGGGGCTTCCACATTCTTTGCAGCTTAGGGCTTCGCTATTTGAACCGACACCCACGAGAAACTCCGAAATCGCACCACAATGATTACAACGGTATTCGTAAATAGGCATGTCACCCTCCTTAAGGAAGTGAAAGGGATTCTGTCAGATCAAACTTTTTCTAATAACGTATCATTCAATTAAGAGCTTGTAAACGGCTCTCCCTTCTTCTGTGAAAATCAGAAGTGTAACCTGCTTGCCCTCGGTCAGATATCCTTCATACTGGCTTCGAATGGAAGCGAAATCTGCTGACTCCAGAAACAACCTTAAGATTTCAAGTCTCTCCGCAAGCCGTTCATCCGCAGGCCCTCTTTTGAGAAGGAGGCGCAGGGTCCTTTCATATTCTTTCTTAGACAGGGTTTCAACACAAGTTGAGAAAGTGGGTTTTAGTTCAATCTGTACCATTCTTATTCAATCAGGGAAATATCTGTTTCAATTTTTATTCAGAATAATGAGTCCTCCGGGGTCCGAACTCTTACTCTCTGCTATAAGGGTAGGTGCTTTATCTGCTAAGTTAACAGCCCTCCACAGTTTTTACTTCAAAATAATGGTTGATTGGAAGTCCTGCAAACTTAACTGCACCGATACAGGGAGTGACATATTTGAGCCGGCATTGGTCTCCCAAAATGTTGAAAAATTCAAGACAGGACGAACAGACATGAAGGCTATCCGAAATTGAATAAGGGGCTTTTTCACCGTTGATCTCTTCGAAGAATTGGGGATCGATAAAGTTGGCATGGTTTGCTGAATGATATCTTAGAAGTTTTTCGAAATCGAAAGGATCCCTTATTCCGTAGCGTTCAAAGTATGTACGGTAAAAGTCCTCTTCGATGAGATCGGGCTTATCCCATTCCTTCGGTTTTTTCCTGCGATATTCGTCTGATGAAGTCAACCCGAAGATCTCCTTCTCGGAAGGCAGGTGATTGGGTTTAAAATTTGACTCCGTGATGGTAATGAATTCTTTGCAATCTGAGACGTCCAGTGGTCTGTTGCTGACCATCAGGAACTTCTCTGCCCTTTGGGACTTCCAGTACCAGGATGTCCTCCTTTTACAAAACCCATTCCACGCCAAAGGGGTGACATAACCTATTTCTTTTGCGGGCCTGAGGATGCGGCATGGCAAATGGGTTTCATGGTTTCCAGGGATCCCTTCTTCCTCAAGCGCTTTCCTGACCGATGCCAAGGCGTTCAAATCGAGCCAATAACAGTATTTCTTATATCGGGTCATGGTTTGCCACCTGTAGCCAATCCAACAATAGTTTGCCACATTTTAAGCAAAATGTCTTGCACTTCGTTGCACGGGTACTCGATGACCGTCTTTCTGTTCACCAATGCTTCGACCACTTTTGGCTCATATGGGATTTTACCGATGATTTCTACCCCCTTGCTCTTACAATAAGAGATAATTTGATCGGTATTTTCTGGATTGATGTCATATTTATTGATGCAGACCAGGGATCGAATTTTAAAATGATCCGATAGTTTCAGAATCCTTTCGAGATCGTGGATCCCGGACAGGGTAGGTTCTGTGACGGCTAACGTGAGATCGACACCCGTAAGGGAAGCCGTCACCGGACATCCAATGCCAGGAGGTCCATCGATCAGAATGAGCCCTAACCCTTTCTCCTTCGCGATTTCGATCGCCTGTTTCCTTACCACCGTGACGAGTTTGCCTGAATTTTCCTTTCCGATTCCGAGCCGAGCATGGACAAAAGGACCGTAAGGCGTTTCAGAGACAAACCAGTCTCCTGAAAAAGCCTCTTCCATCATAATCGCCTTTTCAGGACAGATATGGAAGCAGAAGCCGCAGCCTTCACATGAAACATAGTCTACCACTCCGTTTTGAACGGCATCGAAGCGGCATACCTGGGTGCAGAGGCCACATTGCGTGCATTTATCCAGGTCGACTCGAGGCGATCTGCCCCCATAGTATTTCTCCTGCTTCAATACCCGGGGACGGAGCAAGAGATGAAGGTCTGCCGCATCGACATCACAATCCACCAGGACCTTATTTTTTGCAAGAGAGGCAAAGCCAGCAGCCATCGTCGTCTTGCCGGTCCCACCTTTGCCGCTGACAATGGCCAGTTGTTTGATTTGGTTTTGAGGCATGAATGGCTATTATTCCCCCTCACCGCCGTCCTCTCCCACTCTGGGGAAAGGGGAAGAGCGTTGATAATTCGAAATGGCCTGGTGCAGGCCCCTAATCGCCAGAAGAGAACAATGCGCCTTCCGCGCCGGGATGCCGCCGGCTGCCTCGATTACGTCGTTATCCGTCAGTTTGAGCGCCTCGTCAAGAGTTTTTCCAATGGCCAACTCCGTGGCGATGCTCGATGTTGAGATAGCTCCAGGGCATCCCTGGGTTAAAAATTTGAAGGCGGAGATCCTGCCATTTTCCACTTTGAGATAAACTCTAATAAAATCGCCGCAGGCAGGATCCCCGACCACGGCTACGGCATCGGGGTTCTCGATTTCTCCGACGTTCCTGGGATGCATAAAATGGTCTATCAGCGTCTCGTTATATACGAGGTAGCCAATATTCTCATCCAATTCTTCGTTTGCCGAGGGGGCAGACTTATTTTCTTCGACATTCGCCATAGAGTTTCTCCACCTTTTGAAATAAGCTTAAAAATAGAGGAGCATAGCAGGGATTCTCAAACACAATGGGAATTCCCTTTGAATAAGACTCTGCGATCTCACGATCCATGGGGATTTCCATTAAAACGGGGATATTTTTCGATTGGCAATAGTCCCACACCTCTCGGTTGCCGACATCCACCTTGTTGACAACCACTCCCCTTGGAATTCCCAGCTTCTCCAGCATTCCAACAGCCAGTTCTAAATCGTTCAGTCCAAAAGGTGTGGGTTCTGTGACAAGAATGCAGAAGTCGCTTCCTTTGACAGTTTCAATGACCGGGCAGGCTGTTCCAGGAGGGGCATCGAGAATCACGATTTTATCTTTCCAAATTCTCTCCTTAACCTTTCGGATCAGGGGAGAGGCCATGGGTTCGCCCACGTTCAACACCCCATTAACAAAAGGAATTCCATTTGAACTTCCTTCCTGTACAATCCCGATCCCCCTTTCCACTTCGGAAATGGCCTTTTCAGGGCATAAATAGGAACAGGCTCCGCAGCCGTGGCAGAGCTCGTCAAATACCAATACGTTCTTCAAGATGACGGCAATCGCATGATATTCACAAACCTGAGCACATTTGCCACAGTAAGTGCATTTGGACTCATCAATTCGAGGGACTGAAATTCCAACAGAGGTCACCTGATGGATGTTTGGTTTTAGGAAGAGGTGAGAATTCGGTTCCTCCACATCGCAGTCAATCAGTTGGGTACTCTCTTTTAGAAGAGAAAGAGCCAGGTTAACCGCAACGGTGGTCTTTCCGGTCCCTCCTTTTCCGCTGGCGATCGAAATGATCATGACTCTATTCTCTTTTAATCTGGTTGGGACGCTCCCATGATCATACTGTTTGGACGTCCGGTTCGATTTCAAAATTCACTATTTTCTTACCATCGGTGAACCACATTGGGGACATCTCACAAAGGAACAGGGTGTTCCTGCTTCGTGCGCAACAGTTGTTTCGCATTTAGGACAGATGCATTCTCCTCCTGGACCTGCACCCGCCCGGACGCCGCCCATTCTTCCCATTCGGGATCCCCTGCGTCCTCCGCCTCTACCAGCGCCCAAATCGTTCTTCCTCCACGGTGGTCCGGTTCCGTCACCTTTTGGCATTTTCGTCACCTCGCTTTCAAACAATAAGCTGGAATTAGGGGCTGGGGATCGGTCTTTGGTCAAGGAGAGGAGGTTTTGTTCAACCTTCTGAGATCGATCCCCCAAGCTTCATCGATGGCCCCCACGCAAGCGATTCTTTACCATCGACGAAACCCTCGCCCGCCACCAAAGACCCTGCCACGGCCTCCACCCCACGGAAGTCCGCCACGTCCTGCGCCAAAGACAGGACCGTAAAATGGCTGACCGTAGAATGGATACATACCGGTGGGTGGATGATATGGGGTCCGGAAACCATATCCGTAAGGCCCATAAACCCTATACGGCATCGCACAAAAGCCTCTACCTCCACCGGTCATTGGACCCAGACCCATCGGTCCTGTTCCGTCAAACCCTGGCATGAGAAACACCTCCTTTCGAATAAAAGTCAATCGTCTAAAGGTTACGGTTAAGATGCCAGTTTCGTTAAAGGGTGATGTCGTGAGGCTTAAAATCTTTTAGCCGTAGCACTATGACCAAATATGAAACGGGCTTCTTAACCTTTACCCTGAGACTCCTTTTATTTCTTCAATTCTTCGAGCCTTTTTTCAATCTGATTCAGCTCTTGTCGAAGGAAATTGGCCTGCTCCTCGAGATACCGAATCTCATCTTCCTTTGTTTGAGGTCCCCACGGTGGAACGGGTGTTCCATACCACCATGGATGCCAACACCATCCTCGTCCGTACCCATACGGGCGATATCCCCATCCCGCAGGTCCCATTCCGTAAGGCATAATCATCACTCCTTTCTTCAGAACTTACAAACCCTCCTTCTGCTGGCAGGCACGAGGGGAGAGGGTTCTAAAAAGGTTTACCAAAGTGGGGAGGAACGGTAGGTCCGCTCACTACCTTTAAGGTTCCAGATTTATAAGCCTCTACAACTTCCTTTACTGTTCCTCCAGAGACTAAATGCACCTTGATCCCGGAGGCCGAAAGTGCTGAGGCTGCGTTGGGCCCAAGGTTACCCGTAATGAGGACGTTCGCTCCCTTCCGAACAACGAGCTGGGCAGCCTGAACTCCGGCACCACCGGAAGCCATTAACCCTTCGTTCTCCGAGACCTCGAATTCCATGGTCTGGGGATCAACAAAAATGAAGTACTGGCACCTTCCGAATCTCGGATCGATCTGGGAATCGAGATCCTTCCCTGTTGCGCTGATCGCAATTTTCATCTCTCCTGGCCTCCGCACTCGTGATCATGATCTTGCCCATGATGGTCACAGGCAACAACTCCCCGAATTTCGCCCCTGAGATAGGCCTCCACAATATCCTTCACCCTCCCCTGAACTCCTGTGGCCACATCAATTCCAAATTGGGTGAAGAAATCGATCGCCCTCGGTCCCATCCCGCCCGCGATCATCACGTTTGCCTTTTGAGAATGGATGAACTGAGGGATCACCCCTGGTTGATGGTTCGGATAGTAAGGATTCTTTACCACTTCGAAACCAAGGATACGGTCTCCCTCAACATTCACAAATGTATAGAAGGGACACCTCCCGAAATGGGCACTGAGAGACCCCTCAAGACCGGAACCGTCTTCTGAAGCCAATGCAATTCGTTTCATCTCTTGACCTCCTGCTTTTTGAAATGATAGGGAAATTTTTCTGTTTCAAATTGTTTCTCCATTGCTTTGAAGCCCACATACGCCTGACAACGATGGGCGATCTCCTTGAAGGCCTTGGTCGCTTCCGAATCCGGATGCGCCATGACAAAGGGCATGCCCCTATCGCAATCGGTGACCATTTCCGGATCGATAGGAATGCTTCCCAGGAACGGAACCCGCAGATCCCGGGCTGCCTTTTCACCCCCGCCTTTTTTAAAGAGGGGAATCTCCTTTTGACAGTGCGGGCAGATCAAGCCGCTCATGTTCTCGATAATACCGATGACAGGAATGCTGAGCATTCGGCTGAAAGTGACCGCCTTTCGAGAGTCCAGAAGGGCAACGTCCTGAGGACTCGTCACGATAATGGAACCATCGACATTCTTAATCAGATGGGCGACGCTCAGAGGTTCATCTCCTGTTCCGGGAGGAAGATCGACAACGAGAAAGTCGAGGATTCCCCATTCCACCTCTCCCAAGAATTGGCTGATCGCACTGTGTTTCAAAGGGCCTCTCCAGACCACCGGATTATCCCGGTCTCCGATGAAGAAGGCCATGGAAATGACCTTCAGGTTCGGGAGGACCTCAACCGGAATCATACCCTGACCTGATCCCTCCACATGGCTCGATTCGATTCCAAGCATCTTTGGAATGTTGGGGCCATGAATGTCGGCGTCCAGGAGTCCGACCTGGAAACCTTCCAAGGAGAGAGTCACAGCCAGGTTCGTCGCCACTGTACTCTTTCCAACGCCTCCCTTTCCACTCATCACGAGAATGCGATGTTTGATATGCGAGAGTTTGGCTTTTAATCTCTCCTGGGCGTGGGCCTCTTTCTCCTGCTGAGTACATGAACTGGATTGATCACAGGTATCGCAAACCTCATCTTTTTCGCATTTTTCTTCAGCCATCTAAGTCCTCCGTCATGATTTTGAGTTTTTGGTTTGAAATTTCCATTTTTTCAATTTGCAATTTGCAGTTTGAAATCTGAAATCTTACTCATGCCCTCCAGGGTGGACCTTTCTTTCTCCCGCAAAACATCCCTCGCCGTCTCTTCTCACAGCAGAAACCTGGTCGAAGTCTTCCCTTCAGAAAGAGGTTAAAGATGACTTCAGCTTCTCCCGAGACATTATGGAGGACGGATATTCCTCTGCTCCCGAGTTGATTTAAACAGAAAGGGTCGATTCCTCCGCATATCACCTGATCGACCCTGTTTGAGATCAATTGATCCAGTCTCTGCGGAAGATTAAAGTTCGCCATAAGGAGCTTCTCCTCATGGACCACCTCTCCATTCTCAACAGTGATGATCCACAATTCAGGAGAGAAATCAAATCTCGGGGAAATCCGGTTTCTGAAAAGGGGAATGGCTACTTTCATAACCATGAAAACTGAAGAGCAAGATTGGTGCCAGAGGTGGAAGAAAAAGAAAAGTCACGAAATATCAAACGGTTATCATCATTCTGAATGAAAGGGTAGGATTTTGGAAGTATCCACAAAGTTGCACAAATGATATATATTCATACAACAGTTTCATAATTGAAACAAACCAGCAAACTTAAACGAGACCGTACTTTTTTATCTTCCTCCACAGGGTGGTCCGATCGATACCCAATTCCTGAGCCGTTTTTTTACGATTTCCTCGATGTTTCTTCAATGTCTTTTCGATGACCTCTGCCTCTGCCTTTTCAAAAGGGCTCTCTTCTTTCAAGGGAAGAGAGGTGTCTGTCTCGACCGAGCTTCTGGTCAACTCCTTGGGAAGACAATCGACATCGATCACGTCTTTCTTGCAAAGGACAAAGGCGTGTTCAATGATGTTTTCGAGTTCTCGAACATTGCCTGGGTAATCGTAATTGAGCAGCAGTCGGAGGGCTTGTTCAGAGAGCCCTGTGATCTGTCTTCCCATTTTGGCATTAAACTTTTGAATGAAATGATCAATCAGCAATGGAAGGTCCTCAGCTCTCTGCGAAAGAAGGGGGAGTTCGATCTTCACCACATTAAGTCGATAGTAGAGGTCGTCTCTAAATTTTCCCTCACTGACCAGCTTTGAGAGATCCCTGTTGCTGGCTGCGATGATTCGGACATCGGTCTTCCTCGGGCTCGTCGATCCCAACGGTTCATACTCTTTCTCCTGAAGAACCCTGAGCAATTTTACCTGAAGGGAAGGGGACATGTCTCCCACCTCGTCAAGAAAGATCGTACCTCCGTCGGCGAGGGCAAATCTTCCTGGTTTGTCTTTCTTGGCGTCCGTAAAAGCCCCTTTCACATATCCAAAGAGTTCGGATTCAAGTAAGGTGTCTGGAAGGGCGCCGCAGTTCACCTTGATAAAAGGTTTCTCCTTTCTGCGGCTCAGGTTATGAATCGCCTTTGCAAAGAGTTCTTTACCCGTGCCGCTGGCGCCCTGGATTAATACAGTGCTATCGCTTTCCGCTATATTGGGGAGGATGTTGAAAATATCATGGATCAGGTGGTTTTTGCTGACGATGTCATTGAGCGTATATCTCTGGGAGAGTTCCTTCTTGAGCACCTCAATTGCTGAGAGATCCCTGAAGGTCTCAACCCCTCCGATGATCTGTCCCCGTTCATTCTTCAATACGGCGGTGCTGATACTGATTGGAATCTTTTGTCCTCCTTTCTTTAGAATGGTGGCGGGAAGATTGATGATCTCTTTTTTTGTTCTGAGGGTCTCTTTGAGGGCACATCGGGTTTGGCAGATATCCGCTCTGAAAATATCAAAACAGTAACGGCCAAGAGCCTCCTTGCTCGAAAAACCTGTAATTTCCTCGGCCGCCTTATTTAAGAAGGTAATTCGGCCATCGCCATCTGTCGTAAAAACACCGTCCGCAATGCTATTGAGAATGACACGGAAAAATTTATCGGGTTCTGATCTTTTCATGCTCTATATCATACCACAGGATGCCTTTTTTATCATTGTGTTTTTATGAAAGCTGTTTTATATTTTTTGCATGATTGCAGTGGAAGAGGCCTTAGAAAGAATCCTCTCTCATATCCGACCCCTGGGATCTGAGAAGGTGTCGATTCTGGATGCCCTGGGTCGAGTGATTTCAGAAGATATCTATGCCAATCGAGACATCCCGCCGCTGGATAACTCAGGGATGGATGGTTATGCGGTGAGGGCCCGGGACATTCAGAATGCCTCTCAGGATCATCCGGTTAGGTTAAAGGTGATTGAAGATCTGCGCGCAGGGTTCGTCTCGCAGAAGACGCTTCGGACAGGAGAGGCCATCCGGATCATGACGGGCGCTCCCATTCCGAATGGAGCGGACACGGTTGTCCCTGTCGAGGATACAGAAAAGGGCAGCGGCATCGTTTCTGTCCTTAAGGCTCTGCAGCCCGGCCAGAACATCCGGAGGGCTGGAGAGGATGTGAAAAAGGGTGAACGCGTGATCTCAGATGGGGATTTAATCCGGCCGGCTGAAGTGGGAATGCTCGCTTCGGTGGGACGATCGTCTGTCGCGGTTTACCAAAGGCCGCTCGTTGCGATCCTCTGTACCGGAGATGAGCTGGTCGACGTGGACGGGGAGGTGGGCGAGGTGAAGATCGTCTCAAGCAATTCCTACACCTTAGCCGCTCAGGTGAAGGATTGTGGCGCAATCCCTGTTCAATTAGGCATCGCCAGGGATCGGAAGGAGGAGATCAGAGAGAAGCTCGGCCAGGGATTGCGGGCGGATGTGCTCATCTCTTCTGCAGGGGTATCGGTGGGTGATTATGATTTTGTCAGAGATGTTCTGAACGATTTGGGGATGAAGATCCTTTTCTGGAAAGTGGCGATGAGGCCCGGGAAGCCCGTAACCTTTGGGACGATAGACGGCAAACCCGTCTTCGGTCTTCCGGGCAATCCTGTTTCATCCATGGTCTCCTTTGAACAATTTGTGAGGCCTTCACTTCTGAAGATGATGGGACATCGCCGGATCTTTCGGCCGGTGATCGAGGCGATTTTGAAGGAAGAGATTCGTAAGGAATCTGGGAGACGCCATTTTGTCCGGGCCTCTGTCACCTTCGAGGAGGATCACTATTTTGTGACGGTCACCGGCGATCAGGGGTCAGGGATATTGAGATCGATGGTCAAGGCAAACGGTTTAGTCATCATCCCGGAAGATCGAGAGGTCGTAAGGGCAGGGGAGAAGGTAAAAGTTCAACTGCTGGATAGAAATTTCTAATTGCAGATTGTAGATCGCAGATTGCAGATTGAAGGTCGTAAAATTTGAAATCTGAAATCTGAAATTTGAAATTGAGTGGTTGGAGGGATGTGTGTAGATGATTCCCATTATTTCTATTGTTGGAAAATCGGATAGCGGAAAGACCACCCTGATTGAAAAATTGGTGCCTGAACTGAGCCGGCGGGGGTATCGGGTGGCTACGGTGAAACATGATATTCACGGGTTTGAGGTGGACCGGGAAGGCAAGGACAGCTGGCGACACAAGCAGGCAGGGGCTCATACTGTTGTCATTGCCTCGCCCAACAAGGTCGCTTTGATCCGTGATGTCGAAAGGGATTTGACGCTGGATGAGATACGGGAAAAATTGATTCAGGATGTGGACCTCATCCTTTCAGAGGGATATAAGAAGGATGTCCAGCCCAAAATCGAAATCTTCAGAAAGGGGAAACACGAGGAGCTCCTCTGCACCAAGGAGGATAACCTCGTTGCCATTGTATCGGATAAGGAGTTTGATGTCGGGGTTTCCTGCTTCTTCCTCGATGACGTCAAAGGGGTGGCTGATTTTATCGAGAAGAAGTTCCTAAGATTGAAGGCAGAAGAGGGGATAACCCTCAAAGTGAATGGGAGGAATGTTCCCTTGAAACCTTTCATCAGAGATTTCCTCTCAGGGTCGATCAAAGGAATGGTGAGATCTTTGAAGGGATGTGAGAACCCCCAAAAGATTGAGATCCAGATTGAGGAATAGAACGAAAATTTAGCCCATCACCCAGAGGGATTCATCGCGGAGGGCCACCCTGACTGTTTTACCGGTGGTGAGGTTCAGGTTTCGGAAGGCATAATTGGGAATGGAGATTTCAAAGAGGACCTCTCCCTCTCTTGTTTGAAAGTGGACGAGATGGTATCTTCCCCTGTCCGTAATATCGGTGATCTTCCCCTCAAAGATATTTCTTCGAAGAGAATCCTTTACGGGCTTTCCTTCCCGGATGATCATCACCTCCTCGGGCCGGATGTAAAGGTCGAGTTCTTTCCCAGCTTCTAAGTGAAGGGGATGATCCCTCGCGGGAAGCGAAAGTTGGAGACCATTCAAACCGAGTATCCATCGCTGAGAAGAACCCTCCGATCCCAGGACCTTGACCCTGAAGAGATTTCTAATACCCAGAAATTCTGCCACCTTTCGAGAACCTGGCCTCAAGAAGATATCCTCCTTTGATCCGACCTGCTCAATCCTTCCATCGATAAAAACGGTGATCTTATCCCCGAGGAGATAGGCATCATCAAAGTCATGGGTTACGCATAATATCGTAGGACGGAAGGAAGTGTGAAGCGTTTTCAGAAGTTGCTGAATCTCGAATTTAATAGATGGATCAAGTCCGGTGAGCGGCTCGTCCAAAAGGAGGAGTTTGGGTTTTGGTGCCAACCCCCTGAGCAGCGCCACCCGTTTCTTCTCGCCACCGCTGAGATTGGCTGGATAGCGTTCGAGCAGGTGCTCAATCTTCATCACCTCAATCAGGGCTTGGACATAGCCTTCGTAGGCCTTGAGAGCCAAATTTTTTGCCCTGATCCCGTAGAGGATATTCTCCTTTACTCTTAGATGCGGAAATAGCGTTGAATCCTGAGGCACATAGGAAATCTCCCTCTGTTCAGGAGGAAGGCTCTGGACCTCTCGATCACCGATCCAAATCCTCCCCTTTTTGGGTTTATGCAGCCCCATGATCGATTCGAGAATCAATGTCTTGCCAACCCCCGTTGGCCCGATGAGGAAGTGAAATTCTTCTTCCTGAATTTCCAGATCGAGGTCAAATAGATGAAAGGACCCCAAATCGATCGTCAGCCTATTGATCTTAATCATGTCGGTATCTTTTACCGGTCAGCCGGACACCGTAAAGAGTCAGAAGTCCAAAGCCGACCAGAATGAGGATTAGGACAATCGCCTTATCAATATTGGCAGAGGCTAAGGCAGTAAAAATAGCGATGGGCATGGTTTCAGTCTTCCCTGGCATTGCGCCTGCAAGCGTGACCGTAGCTCCAAATTCTCCAACCGCCTTTGCCCATGAGAGGATGACGGAGGCGAGGAGTCCTCGAAAAGCAAGAGGGAGGGTGATCCGGTAGAAGGCCTGCCACGGCGATGAACCGAGGGATCGAGCTACGGCCTCGTATCGTGGCGAGATTTCGTCCAAGGAGGCCTTCATCAACCGAGTGGCCAATCCTGCAATCGTGGCGAACTGGGCCAAGATGATCCCGGGGACTTCAAAGACAAAAAGAATGCCTCTGTTCTGGATCAACTCTCCGAGGGGGGTATTGAAGAATACGAGAAACGAAGCGCCGAGGGCAATGGGAGAAATGATCATCGGGATTTCGAGAAAGGTGTCTATGATGCGTTTCCCTCTGAACTCGAAACGAGAGAGGGCGTAAGCCGATGGGAGTCCAATGATGACCGCAAAAAAGGTGGCTGCGGTGGCCGCGATGAGGCTTAACTGGATAGAAAAGAGGGTGAAGGGATTCATCAATGCCTCCCAGAACCCCTTTCCTCCAACAAAATAGAACAGGGAAAGGATAAGTCCCAGGTAAAAGACAAA
>JACAEX010000105.1 GCA_013388635.1 Syntrophaceae bacterium
AAGGAGAAGAGTGGCTTAGACTCCGTGTACAGATTGAGTTTCCCATCTTCTATGGTCACCTTCATCTTTGGAACGATCACCGAAGTATCGGCCAACATTTCCTTGATCTTTTCAAGAAGGTTGGCTTCTGTTTTTTCTTCGATCTGGTCAATCTTTTTTGATAATCGAACGTTGACATTCGGCGATTGGACATGAATCGTTCGCACCCGGAACTTCCCTTTAAAGAGGGCGATCCATTCCGGATATACCTCCACCGACTTCACAACCCCGTCCGCTTTTTCGGGGAAGAGAAAGCGGATCTGGTGGATCTTCACATGGGGTTGCGGAAAATAGGAGAGATCCAACCTCTCGTATTTCGCATTTCCATTCAACCTTTGGGAGGCAGCGTTTAGGATCTTCTCTCTTAGAGGCTCCAGGTTGATGAGATAGGGTAATAAAAGTCCAAAGCCTACGAGCAACATGATTAAAAAGACCACGCCCAAAACGACCCGGAGAAATAATTTCCTGTAGCGACTCATATTTTAAAACCTATAACACTTTAGCTCTTTGAAACAAAGCCTCTATGGGTCCACTTTTTCTGTCATTCCCGTGAAAACGCCAGCCTGCCGGTAGGCAGGGGAATCCAGACTCCGTCCCTGCGAAGGCAGGGAACCATTCGAAACCCTGGATTCCTGCTTCCGCCTGCCTACCACAGGAATGGCAAGCTATCGGTGAGCCCGCAGCCCTATGGACAAAGATTTAACGACATTTTAAGATGAGACGCCAGCCGCCTTTTCCTGATTTCCCTGACAAAACCTTCAACGAAAATAGACCTTTAGCACGTACTCCTGTATCATTCGGTGGGTGTTGAAAAACGAACCATTGATGGCCATGGCATTACGCATCACATCGATAAAACGATCTCGATCGTGATAGAAGAGGGGAAGAATCACATGCTCCAGCTTGTCATAAAGGAGTTGCGCATCCTTCGACCGATCTTCCCCTTCCATTCCAGACCTACGCTCTCCGATCGACCATCCGGTCACTCCTTCGATATGACCTTCGATCCACCAGCCATCCAGAATGCTGAGGCTGGGGACGCCATTGAGCGCGGCCTTCATTCCGCTTGTTCCCGAGGCCTCCATGGGGGGCTGAGGGGTGTTCAACCATAGATCAGCCCCAGAGGTGAGCATCTTCCCCAGTTCCATGTCATAATTCTCAAGATAGGCTATCCTGACGTCAGGGCTCAATTTTGCCTTGGCCTCAAATATTCGTTTGATCAGCTCCTTGCCGCCCTGATCCTGGGGATGGGCTTTCCCGGCATAGACAATCTGAAAAGAACCGACCTTTGAAGAGATATGCTTGAGACGGCCGACATCCGAAAAGAGGAGGTCGCCTCTCTTGTAGGTCGTGGCGCGTCTCGCAAATCCTATGGTGAAGGCATCCGCCTCCATGGCGCTGCCCGTCTCTCGGTTCACCAGGCCGATCAACCGCCTTTTCGTCTCCTGATGCGCCCTCCATATCTCCTCTCTCGGAATGCTCAGCGCATACCGGAGGCTGAAATTATCCTGTCTCCATTCAGGAATGTGGCGATCATAAAGTTTTTCAAAGGGGCCGGAGACCCAGGTGGCGGCATGGACGCCATTGGTGATCGCATCAACCGCATAACCTGCAAACATCAGCCTCGAAACCTCTCCGTGCTTTTTAGCCACCCCATTGATATGGCGACTCAGATTGAGAGCCAGGTAAGTCATGTTCAAAAGGCCCTCACAACAAAAGACCTCTTTCATCTCAGAAAAAATGCTGCGATGTCCGAGAACACGATTTACTAAGTCCATGGGGAACTGATCATGTCCGGCTGGAACAGGGGTGTGCGTTGTAAAGACGCATTTTTCTCTCACCCTTTCAACATCCTCAAGGTTTGGCGATTCCCTTCCCGCTCTCTTTGCCTCCTCATTTAGAAGCTCGATCGTGAGGAGACTGGCGTGCCCTTCATTCATATGGAATCGTTCGATCCGGTCGTAGCCGAGGGCCCTCAGCATCTTCACCCCGCCGATCCCAAGGACCATCTCCTGGCAGAGCCGATAATGCTGATCCCCTCCGTAAAGATAATGGGTCAATGTCCGGTCCCACTCAGAATTTTCTGCGAGATCCGTATCCAGAAAATAGACCGGAACTTTGAAGCCGCTCACACCCTCCACCTCATACCTCCACGCGCGAAGATGAACGGAGCGTCCTTCGATAGTCACCGAGACTCTTGGAAGCATCTCCTTCAAAAAGTCTTCCACCACCCATTCTACCGGTCCCTCCTGTTGCTCTCCGTCCGGACTGAGCCTCTGGCGAAAATATCCCTTTCGATGGAGAAGGGTGACTGCGATCATCGGCACGTTGAGATCTGCTGCCGAACGAATCGTATCGCCTGCCAGAACACCGAGGCCGCCGCTATAGGTCGGCATGGCCGGATCAAGCCCGATCTCCATCGAAAAATAAGCGATGCTCCGTTGGTCATCCATAAGCGTCACCTCTCTCAAACCACCCAGACCGCACAATTCTGCGACTCCGTGGCGATTCGCCAAGCCACCGATCCTAACCGGAACTCTCTTGCGCCGGTCGCCCCCTTTCGTCCGATGACCAGGGTTCCGTGATTTCCGTCCTGAACTTCTTTAAGAATCCTTTGAGAAACCTTCTTGGGAGAGGCAGATTCACCCTTGAAGATTTCGTATTCGACCTGATTCTTCCTGAATCCTAAATCTTCGAGAACTCTCTGGGCCTCTCCGAAGAAGTGAAACATTCGGTCCCTCTCTCGTTCTGCTACGCGTTTTTCGAATTCCTTCATCTTTTTCTTTTCTTCGCTTGTTAAGTCCTCAATAAAAGGAGCGAAATAGTGATAAAAGCGAATTCTAACGCCTTCTAACCCCTGAAACATTTGACCCACATATTTGGCAAGCTGAACGATCTGGGCAGTGTGGTCCATCGCCACAAGAACCTTCCGGCTATTCCATTTCTTGCTGCTGACGAGCCAGATGGGATGATTTTCCGAGATTTCCAGAAGCTTGCTGGTAATGCTGCCCAGAAACATATCGTCGAACCACCCCGTGCCTTTCTTTCCGATCACGCAGGCATCATAATGCCCGGCATCGGCCTCCCGAAGGATGTCACGGGCAACTCCCACAATCTGGTGAGCATATTTGGCGTTGATCTGGTTTCTCTTGATCCCCCCTTTCATGAGAACCCTTTGGGCCTCTTCGATATACCTTTTGGCTTCCTGTTCTTTCTTCCTTTTCCACGCTGCGTACACTCTCCGGATCTGGGGATCATGGCCCTCCTCCCGATAAATGGGAGGGACTGGCGGAGAGATGTGAAGAACAGTGACTTCCACATCCGAGGTCCCTTTGTAGAGGTCGGCAAGATACTTTGACGCCCCCAACGCGTTCTCCGAACCATCCGTTGCAAGTAATATTCGTCTCATCTCATCCTCCTTTGGTGACTTTCTTCTTTCTTCGGGCAACTCGTCTTTTCACTTCTGAAGATCAATCAGACATTGACGGTTCTCTTCTTATACCTCCTGATCGCTTTGTCTATTTCAACCCCAGCGACCACCGTCAATGCCACAAATACGATTCTTATCCACTCACTTCCGGTTAAGGGCTCTGTCCTGAAGACCCACTGGAGGGCCGGAAGATAGATGACTGCTATTTGGGCCAGAAATGCAGCGACCATGCTGTAGAAGAGGAAGGGATTGCTGAGAGGGCTTATTCTAAAAATCGATTGAAGTTCGGAGCGGGAATTCCAGGCCTGAAAGAACTGGAACAGGACCATCGTGGTGACCGCAATGGTCCTCGCCCGCTCAAGGGAAACCCCATCCCCAAGGGCTGAAACAAAATTAAAGATCACCCCTGCGGAAATGATCAGACCCACCAGGATGCTCCTCTCATACATCAGTCTCGACATGATTCCCTCTTTCAGCTTTCTCGGTTTCCGTCTGATCACGTCTTTCTCTCCTGGCTCAAAGGCCAGGGCCACATCCTGAAGTCCATTGGTCACAAGATTGATCCAGAGGAGCTGGGCAGCCACATAAGGGATCGGGATGTCAAGGGCCATGGCGATCAGGATGGAAACAATGGCTGCGAAACCGGTCGGGATGAGAAAGAGGGTTACCTTCCGGATATTATCAAAAACCACCCGCCCCTCTTCGACCGCATGAAAGATGCTTGCAAAATTGTCATCGGTGATCACCATATCGGACGCTTCCCTTGCCACATCGGTGCCGGTCTTTCCCATCGCGACACCGATATGGGCAGCCTTGAGAGCCGGGGCATCGTTCACGCCATCTCCTGTCACGGCTACGACCTCGCCGTGCTTCATGACCTGTTGAACGATCCTGAGCTTATGTTGTGGTGAGACCCTTGCATAGACTGAGATATCCTTCACCCTTGCGAAGAGGTCGTCGTCACTCATCGTCTCCAGTTCCCTGCCGGTTAAGACTTGGGACCGCTCACGGGAAATTCCGAACATCTCTCCGATGGCAGAAGCCGTGACGGCATGATCTCCGGTGATCATGGCCACCCGGATCCCCGCTTCCCGACAGCCTTTCACCGCTTCAATGGCCTCGGGCCGGGGAGGGTCGATCATTCCTTGCATGCCTGCAAAAATCAGATCTCTTTCCACGTGTTGGTGGGCAAGTTCTGAGAGATCATCGGATGCCTGCTTGTAGGCCATCGCAAGCACTCTCATACCGTCCGTTGCGAAATGTTCGGCCATCTCGAGGGCTTTCGCTCGATCGAAAAAATAGCCCGATGCGGACTGGGTGCACATCTCAAGAACCTTCTCAGGCGCGCCTTTGACAAATATGAGCCTCTCATGGTCATGCTGATGCAGCGTGGCCATGAAGCCCCGTTCGGACTCAAAGGGGAGGATGGATAATTGAGGATAGCGATTTTTCTCATCCTCTGGATGAAGCCCTGCCTTCATGGCAGAGACAATGAGTGCTCCTTCAGTAGGGTCTCCATCCACCCTGTACTCTCCGTCCTTCTCAAAAATGGCCGATTCGTTGCAGAGCATCCCTATCCGGAGGACGCCACAGAGTCCTTCCAAGATGGTTACGTCGCAGGACTCCCAGTCATGAAGAATTTCACCTTTCGGTTCATAGCCGCTTCCCGTCACCTCGTATGTGTGCTGCCCATCGTAAATCACCTTCACCGTCACCTCATTCTTTGTAAGTGTTCCTGTCTTGTCCGAACAGATGACCGTTGTGCTTCCGAGTGTTTCCACGGCAGGAAGCTTTCGGATGATCGCATTTCTCTTGGCCATTCGGCTAATCCCTATTGCCATCGTGATCGTGACCACAACAGGCAACCCCTCCGGCACCGCAGCGACAGAGGCGGCCACAGCGATCTTGAATATTTCTGCGACGGTCATGCCGAGATAAACCCCGACGACGGAGATCGCCGCAGCGCTTCCGAGGACAAGGACGCCAATGAAATGGGCGAACTTCGTGATCTTTTGTTGAAGCGGGGTCTGGGTAACAGGCAACTCCTTTACCTCTCGGGCAATTTGCCCGAGAACGGTCTTTGAGCCTGTCTCCACAACAATCCCCTTAGCCCTGCCGTTGACCACGATCGTTCCCATGAAGGCCATGTTCGTCTGGTCGCCCGGTGTAAGATTCTCCTCTCCGATGGGCTTTGTCATCTTTTCCACAGGAACCGATTCACCGGTCAGAGCCGCTTCTTCAACCCTGAGCTCCATCGTTTTGAAAAGCCTCAGATCCGCCGGAACCCTCATGCCCGATGCTAGGAGGACGATATCGCCCGGCACAAGAAATTCGCTGGGGATCTCTATCTCCTTTCCTCCCCTCAAGACCTTCGCTTTGGAAACGACCATGCTCTTTAGCGCCTGCACACTTGTTTCAGCCTTATACTCCTGGAAGTAACCGATGATGGCGTTCAGGATCAAAACGGCCACGATGACACCGGTGTCGATATATTCTCCGAGAAAGGCGGTGACCACCGCTGCCACCATCAGGATGTAAATCAGGGGGCTGGTGAATTGATGAAGAAGAATCTTAAGTCGGCTCAGCCCTCTTCCTTCAGGGAGCTTATTGGGTCCATATTTTTCAAGACGTTCTTTTGCCTCGGCCTCTGATAACCCTTGTTCTGATGTCTGAAGAGACCCGATCACTTCTCCGTAATCCAGTTGATACCATTTCATTCCCTGCTTTCCTTCCTGAAGAGATTACCCCGTCGTTTTCAGGATACCCCTTTGAAATCCAAACCACGCCCCTTATGCGAACTATCTATGGAGGAGTTTAATGATCCAGTGGATCGTCGCTGTGAGCCAATATAAGACATAAAGAAGGACAACGGTGAATAAAATTTCAGCATCGCTTCATCCCTTTAAATCTTCCCTGAGTTGAGAATCTATTCTACCCAAATTCACCGATTCTCACAACATCATCTATCCCTGACCTCTTCTCCCGTCCCTTGGCCAGATAGAGATCCCTTTTACTCTCTTTACGTTTCCGACAAGAAATCCGGCAGAGGAAATCAATGCCTCCGCCAATCGCCCGTGTGAAACAACTAAGATCCTGACCATTTCTCACCCTCCCTTTTCCTTAGCTTTGGAGAAATGAGTTCATCAATCACTCTCTTAAGTTCACGAAAATGGAGTGGCTTTTCTAAATACGCGGTCGCACCTCTCGCATACGCCCTGCGCTGTATGTCTTCGCTTCCAAAAGCTGTAATCACAATAATGGGAACATCCGGTTGAAGCTTCCTGAACCCTGGGAGAATATCCAATCCGGTCAAACCGGGCATCCGAATATCGGTGATGATCAGGTCGAATGACCCTCTGGCAACCTTTCGAAAGGCCTCCGAACCATTGCTGACAGAATCTATCTCAAACCCTTCCTCCACAAAAAAGTCTTCCAGCAAGGCTCTCATCTCCTCATCATCCTCAATCACCAATATCCTAAGAATAGACGTGCGACCCTTTGAGGCTTCCATCTCAGACGGAACGAACTGCAAAAGGATTGCCAGATGAATGAAATTGAAAACTCTATTTATTCCAATCAGATAAAAATTTGGAAGGGATCAAAGATCTTTTGAAAATGGGGATTAAAGAGACAGGATGTGGCAAAAAGGGGCAATCGTTAAACTCGATGGAGTTTATGTCTCTTGGAGTTTTCGGTAAAGGGTCTTTCGGTCAAGCCCCAGAATCTCTGCGGCCCTTGACTTATTTCCTCCCACCTCCGTCAGGACCCTCCTGATATAGTCCCTCTCCAGTTGCTCAATGGTATACTTTTCCCTTAGCGCCCTCTCAACCAGGTCCTCTTCCCCCTCCTGGACCACGAAAACCGGCAGGTCCTCAGGAAGAATGACCCCATGTTGACTCAGGGTGATCGCCCTCTGAATGACGTTTTCCAGCTCTCTCACATTCCCCGGCCATGAATAATTGAGCAGGCATCGGAGGGCTTCCTCCGAAATTCCCGAAATGTTCTTTCTCAGTTCCCGATTGAATCGATCGATGAAATGACGGCCGAGAAGTGGTATATCCTCCCTTCTCTCACGAAGGGGTGGCAGTTCGATATCGATCACCTTCAGTCGATAGTAGAGATCCTCACGAAACCGACCCTGCTGGATCAAAGACCTGACATCCCGATTCGAAGCGGAGATGACCCTTACATCGACCGGATAGGAATGGGTATCCCCTAAAGGCCGAACCTCCTTCCCCTCGATCACCCTGAGCAATTTCGCCTGGAGCGTCAGGGGCATCTCGGTAATCTCATCGAGGAAGAGTGTGCCCTCATGGGCTTCAAAAATCAGTCCCTTCTTGTCGGTCTTGGCATCGGTGAACGCCCCTTTTTTATAACCGAACAGTTCGCTTTCAAGAAGGGTTTCAGGTATGGCGGCACAATTGACGGCGATGAACGGGGCTTCCTTCCTGATCCCGTTATAATGAATCGCCTTTGCAACCAGCTCTTTTCCCGTTCCGCTTTCCCCGGTGATCAAGACATTGCTGGAGGTGTCGCTGATCCTCTCGATGAGATCATAGACCTTCTGCATCGAAGGGCTTTTCCCGATCAGTTGATGAAACTGATACCGGGACTCCACCTCTTTTTTCAGCCGGACCACATCTCTCTTCAGGAGCCGATTCTCAAGGGCCTTCTTAACGATCAGGAGAAGCTCATCCATTTGAAAAGGCTTCGTGATGTAATCGTAGGCCCCCATCTTCATCGCCTTGATCGCCGATTCAATGGTTCCAAAGGCTGTGATGATGATGACGGGTGTCAGAGGGGCTGTTTTCCCGGCCTCCTCAAGAAGGTCAAGGCCTTTGATCCCCCTCATCTTTAAATCGGTGATGATCACATCGAACTCCTCTTTTTTGAGGACCTTGGAGGCCTCGAGGCTGTCATCAAGGCTGGTGACGGAGAATCCCTCTCCTCTCAGGACATCCGAGAGTAGCTGACACATCTCCGGATCATCATCGACAATCAGGACTCTGTATTCCTCTTCTCTCACCTCTCACCTTCATAACAGGGAAGATAGACTTTGAACACAGACCCCTTCCCGAGCTGGCTTTCCACATCGATCCATCCCTCATGGTCTTGGACAATGCCCTGGCTGACCATCAAGCCCAATCCTGTTCCTGTATCCTTCGTTGTGAAAAAAGGGTTGAAAATATTCTGGATGACCTCCTTTTCCATCCCCAAACCCGTATCTTCAATACAGACCTCTACATATTGACGCTTTCCATCTTCAACATCTTTTTTCGATATCTCCTTCGTCGAGGCAGAAAGACGAAGAACCCCTCCTCCCGGCATGGACTGGATCGCATTGAGAATGAGGTTTAAAAAGACCTGCTGGAGTTGATCAGAATCTCCCTGCACAAAGGGGAGACCCTCTCTGACCGCCTTTGTCACCTTCACTCTCTGCTTATGAATCTGATGATCGAGGAAATCGAGTGTTTTCTCCAGAACAGCTCGGATATCAAGAGGGATCTGTTCCGGCTTCTTCTTCCTGATAAAGCCGAGAAGCTGCTGGATGATCTTTGTGATCCTTTCTGCCTGCTCCCCGATAATCTCCAGGCTCCGATACGCCTCCTCCTTATCTCCAAGCCTCTTCTTCGCCAATTCTGCCCTCCCACCGATGATGTTGAGAGGGGTGCCGATCTCATGTGCCAGCCCGGAGGCCAATTGACCGATGGTGGCCAATTTCTCAGACTGGCGAAGGCTTCTCTCCAACTCCAACTTGGCGTCGGCCTCCTGGATGATCCGCTCCTGGGCATCCTTTAAATCGCTGGCCATCCGGTTAAATGCCCTCGCAAGCTCGGAGAGCTCATCCCCGCCCCCTGAATCGATTCGGGTATCCAGATCTCCTTTGGCTAAGTTCTCGATCCCGGCGACCAGTTTTGAGATGGGAATCGAGATCCATCTCCTTGTTCCCAAAAGGACCAACCCGACCGTTCCGCCGATGAGAACGAAGATGGTGATGAAGATGCTCCATTTTGCCTTCCTAATATCCTCCTCCAAAAAAGAGGTGCGCTGAAGAATTGAGACTCCACCGATGTTCCTACCTCTTCCATCTTTAAGGGGGAACGTATAAGAAAAGACCGAGACTTTTTGATGACGTCCGAATTCTTCGTAAGGAAGATCCTCTCGAATCGATCTCTTGATCAAATCTAAGTAAGGTTCGATCTCTCCTTCTAAGGAGTGAGAACGAAAGATAAGATTTCTTCCCTGGTGGTAGACGATGACCCCGAGAGTCTTTTCATATTCCTCCACAGCATCGATCAGATCCTGGACATACTCCATCTCCCTGACGAGCGATATCTTCTCGAGAGAGACCTTCAAGGTCCGACCCATGCTCCTCACCTCGACCTTCATCTTTCTGATCAGGATATCCCGACGAGATAGAATATGAAAATAGCCATACCCAGATAAAACGACAATGATGATGAGCGAGAGGTAAAGGGTCAGCTTGGTTCCAAGCCTCAAGAATGGGCCTCCTGTCTTAGGATCCTTAATATCCAATTTACCAGTTATGCCTCCGGAAGTCAAAATACCTTAGTAACCTCGTGCCATCTCCTTCCCTTCAGTCTATACACCTGGGGTCTCTCGCTTACGGTCTGGATCACGGATACGAGGTTTTCTTTTATAGACATTTCTTCAAAAATATAGTAAAAATAAGTGCGTATTGATCTTTTTAACCACTTGCTCAATCACTATTCGGATGCTTCAAGGAGGTCAAATGAGGTTTCCACAATACCGGCCCAGAAGATTGCGAAAGAACGAGATATTTCGAAAAATGATCCGTGAAACCCATCTCAGCCCGGATGACCTGGTCCTTCCCTTATTCGTTCGTCCCGGTAAGCAGATGAGGCAACCCATCTCCTCCATGCCCGGCCATTTTCAGATCTCCATCGATCTCCTGGTCAAGGAGGTGGAGGAGGCCAAGTCCTTAGGAATCCCCGGCGTCATCCTCTTCGGCATTCCGGAGAAGAAGGATGAGATGGGAACGGAGGCCTATGCCGAGAACGGGATCATCCAGAGAGCGGTGAGGGCGATCAAAGAGAAAGTGGAAGGGATCCTCATCATCACCGACGTCTGCCTCTGTGAATACACGAGTCACGGCCATTGCGGAGTGGTGAGGGACGGAAAAATTCTGAACGATGAGACCCTCGATCTCCTCTGTCGGCAGGCCCTCTCCCATGTCAAGGCAGGAGCGGATATCGTCGCACCTTCCGATATGATGGACGGAAGGATAGGAGCCATTCGAAGAACCCTTGACGAAAATCGATTTGAGGATGTTCCCATCTTGGCCTACGCAGCGAAATTTGCCTCGAGCTTCTATGGACCCTTCCGGGTAGCGGCTGAATCAAAACCCCAATTCGGCGATCGAAAATCTTATCAGATGGATCCGGCCAACGGAGATGAGGCCTTGAGAGAGGTCCGCCTCGACATCGAAGAAGGGGCGGATATGGTGATGGTCAAGCCCGCCCTTCCCTACCTGGACATCATCTACCGGGTGAAACAGACCTTCAATATCCCTCTGGCAGCCTACAGCGTCAGCGGTGAGTTCGCCTTGATTCAAGCGGCTTCACAATTGGGCTGGGTGGATGGCGAGCAGGTGATAATGGAATCTCTGATCGCCATCAAAAGAGCGGGCGCCGATCTCATCCTCACCTACTTCGCCAAAGAAGCGGCCCGGAAATTAGCTAAGAGTTACGAGTGATGAGTTCGGAGTTAAGAGTGAAGAGTTACAATTCAGGAATCACGAGTCACGGTTCACGGTTCACAAATCACGAATTGAGGATGGTGGCCTGGGAGTTGACCCGGGGGTGCAACCTGGCCTGCGTCCACTGTCGCGCCTCTGCGGAGCGGGGCCCTTACGCAGGAGAGCTCTCGACCCGGGAGTGCCTCAGGGTGATGGATGAGATGGCCTCGATCAGCAGACCCGTCATCATCCTGACCGGAGGGGAACCTCTTCTCCGAAACGATATCTTTGATCTGGCCCGCTATGGATCGGGCAAGGGTTTTCGAATGGTGATGGCCACAAACGGAACCCTGATCACAGAAGAGATCGTCAGGGAGATGAAAGCCTCAGGGATCCAGCGAATCAGCATCAGCCTCGACGGCCCCGATGCACAGACTCACGACGCCTTTCGAAAGGTCAGCGGTGCCTTTGAAGGTGCCCTTCAAGGAATCGAACTGGCAAAAAAGGGCAGTCTCGAATTCCAGATCAACACGACCATCACACAGGCCAACCTTCATTTAATTGAAGATATCCTCCGTCTCGCTGTGGCACTGGGTGCAGTGGCCCACCACATCTTTCTCCTCGTCCCCACAGGAAGGGGAAAAGAGATGAAAGATCAAGGGATATCGGCACTCGATTACGAAAAGACCCTGGAGTGGTTCTATGAACAGAGGGAGCGGGTCCCCCTCCAGCTTAAGGCCACCTGCGCCCCCCATTACTACCGCATCCTCCGCCAACGGGCGAAAAAAGATGGCAGGAAAATTGCAATTCAACGCGAGGGACTGGATGCTACAACACGAGGATGTCTGGGAGGGATCTCCTTCTGCTTCATCTCACATGTGGGCCAGGTTCAACCGTGTGGCTATCTTGAAGTGAACTCCGGAAACGTAAGAGAAAAGCCTTTCCATGAGATCTGGATCACCTCCGGGGTTTTCAGAAACCTCCGGAATACAGAGGCCTACCAGGGAAAGTGCGGGCGGTGTGAGTTTCGCAAGGTCTGCGGAGGTTGTCGGGCCAGGGCCTATGAAAGCTCCGGAGACTACATGGCAGAGGAACCTTACTGCGTCTATGAACCCGTTTAGGTCATCTTTCAGATTTCGATTCGGCCTGATAGTTAAGTCCATTCTATTTGGTGTCTCACTGACCCTGCTCGGTTCTGCGTGCATCGGATATTTCTTCTTCTCCAGGGAGGTCTCTCTGCTCCGGAGCCATTGGGAGAGCTCCAGAAAATCGAAGGCCGATCATCTGAGGACCCTCCTGGAACACGTCCTGGCGCTCCCTGCGCCCTATCCGGTCCAGGATATTGCAGACCGGCTGATCGAAGAGGAGGACATTGTAGCATGCTCCATCACTGATCGTTACGGAATGACGCTGGCCTATGCGGCAAAGAAAGGGGGAAGCCCCGACCCCGCCCATCTATACCATTATGTCCAACCCTTGAGATCCAGAGGGGGCGAGACGCTCGGAACCCTTGAGATCCGATTCTCCCTGCTCGGATTCCATGAGCGTGTCAACGAAGTGCGAAAAGATGTCATCCTCGTCAGCTCCGGGCTGGTGGGAGTGATCGTCTTGCTCATCGTCATCTTCGTATCGACCATCCTTTGGCCCTTAAGAAGACTGGCTTCCGCCATAGAGAAAGTGGCAAAAGGGGATTTGAGTCAGACGGTCAACATCCGATCGAGAGACGAGATCGGAGATCTGAGCCGTGCCTTCAATCAGATGACCTTTCAGATCAAGAAGTCACGCGAGGAGCTCGAAAGGAAGGTGGAGGACCGGACCCTGCTGATGGGGGAGACCCTCGAAGAATTGAATCAGATGAAGACATCGAACGAGAGGCTTCTCAAGGATCTCGAATCGACCAAGAAAGAGCTGGAGATGGTCAACCGTAAATTGAAGGATGTGGATGTGACGAAATTGATATTCATTGGCATTGCCTCCCATGAGCTGAAGACCCCTCTCACGATCATCAAATCGAACATCGACTTCATCCTGTCGGAAAAGGGAGGAAACCTTCCGGATTACCTCAAACCCTATCTCCTCTCCATTCAACGGAACACCAATCGCATCCAGATGCGAATCGACCGGATGCTGGATCTCAGCCGGCTCCGATCCGGCCGTCTCCACTTTCATCGCGAACCCCTCCACCTTGCCGAAGTCGTCAGGGGTTATATCCGGGAGGTCAAGCCAGGGGAGAAGAATATCACCGTTCAACTCGACATACCCAGAAATCTCTATGTCTACGCCGATAGAAATGGGCTTCATGATATCTTTGTCAACCTCCTCTCCAACGCGGTCAAATTTACTTCAGAAGGGGGGCAGATCACGATTATCGCTCGCCAGAGGGACAACTCCATTTTCCACGAGATCCGGGATACCGGCATCGGCATCCCGAACGATAAGATCGAGAAGATCTTTGACGAATTCTACCAGGTTGAAGCGGGCAAATATGGCGGCACAGGCCTGGGCCTGGCCATCACGAAGCGGCTGGTGGAGGAACACGGTGGCAAGATTTGGGTGGAATCCGAGCTGGGAAAGGGATCCACCTTCTATTTCACGATCCCACGACCGATGGAGAACGAAGATGGAAGAACCGTCCATGCATGAAAGTCCAAACGCAAAGGTCCTCGTCGTCGATGATGAGCCAGATACGTTAGCCATCCTTGAGGCCCTGCTCCGCGTCGAAGGATTTGACGTCGTCACCGCCTCCACGGGGGAAGAAGCGGTGAAAAAGGCGGGGGAGGAAAAACCGGAGGTGATTCTGATGGACATCAACCTGCCGGGGATCGACGGGAACGAGGCCTTGAGGCAAATCCGGAAGAACAATCCCCTCCAGTGCGTGATCATGCTCACCGCCTTTGCCACCGTGGATAATGCCATTCAGGCCCTCAAGGAGGGAGCCACAGACTTTGTGAAGAAGCCCTTCGAGAACGAACACCTGATCCATATCGTCAAACAGGCCTTGGAAAAGTCACGCAACCTGATGGAGAGGGAAAGGCTTGCGGAGGAGGTCAAACGGCTCTCCATCACCGACGATCTGACCGGGCTTTATAACCACCGCCACTTCTTCAAGACGTTGGAGGCGGAGCTGGTCCGCATGAAACGTCAAAAGACCTCCCTCTCCCTCTTGATGTTCGATCTCGATCATTTTAAGAGATACAACGATGTCTATGGCCATCTCGAAGGGGATAGGGTCTTAAAAAAGGTTGGGGAGATCGTCAGGAATTCAATCCGGCATAACGTGGATTCGGGTTATCGCTATGGAGGAGATGAATTCACCGCCCTTCTGATCGGTGCCACCCTCGATCAGGCCTTGGCCATTGCGGAACGGATCCGCTCTTCCATCGAACAGGTTGGTTTTCAGGACATCACCGTCAGCGTCGGTCTGGCTGAATACCGGGAGAACTTCAGTCTGGAACGCTTTGTCAAATCCGCTGACGACGCCATGTATGTCGCCAAACATTCAGGCGGCAATCGAGTCTATACCAATATCTCATAGGACATTTATCGAACGCCACTTGGATCTAATCGGTGAATATATCTCAAAGGAGCCTATCTTCAGCCCATTGGTAAATTCGAAATTCGAATATCGAAACTCGAAACAGATCGAAAATTTAAATTATCAAAGTCTCAGAGTTTTAAACTTTAGATTTCGGTGATTTGAATTTCTTTAGAATTTCGGATTTCGTGCTTCGGATTTCAAATTTACTGCAAGTAAATTTGATGATGTCCAGTCGGCCCCGACTCTTTCTCATCGATGGTTCCTCCTATATCTTTCGTGCATTTTATGCCATCGGGCACCTCTCCAACTCCAAAGGCCTGCCCACCAATGCCATCTTCGGCTTTACCCAGATGCTTCTCAAGGTTCTCAAGGACCACCGGCCGGACTACCTGACTGTCGTCTTCGATGCCAAGGGGCCGACCTTCCGAAACGGGATCTATAAGGAGTACAAGGCCAACCGACCTGCAATGCCAGAGGCCCTATCCCTCCAAATTCCTTATATCAGAAGGATCGTGGAAGCCTACCGGATTGCCACCCTTGAGGTGGAAGGATATGAAGCGGACGACCTGATCGGAACGGTCGCCAAGGGATTGGCATCGGAAGTTGAGGTGGTGATCATCACAGGCGACAAAGATATCCTTCAAATCGTCACAGACCAGATCCAGGTCTACGATACGATGAAGGGGAAGAGATTTGGGGTGCAAGAGGTCATCCAGCGCTTCGGCGTCAGGCCTGAACAGGTGGTGGAAGTGATGGGCCTGGCCGGGGACGCGATCGATAACATCCCGGGCGTCCCCGGGATAGGCGAGAAGACAGCGATCGAATTGATCAAAAATTTTGGAACCATCGAAAACCTCCTCGGCCACCTGGATCAAGTCCCTCAGAAAAAATTGAGGGAAAAATTGGAACTCTATGCGGAGCAGGCTCGACTGAGCCGGACCCTGGCCACGATCCAGACCGACGTGCCGGTCCCCTATCGACTCGATGACTTTGTTCTCAGTCCGCCCGATCTGAAGGGTTTGAGAGAGATCTTCAAGGAATTGGAGTTCAACAAATTGTTGAAGGAACTTCCTCCGGAAAAGGGAGCCGATGACAAGGACTATCGTTTGATCACCGACCGGGATCAATTTCTCGCCTTGCTGGAGGAGTTAAAAAGAGCTCCGTGCTTTGCCATCGATCTGGAAACCACATCGCCCCATCCGATGTGGGCCGATCTGGTGGGGATCAGCCTCTCCTTTCCCCCTCATCAGGCCTTTTACATTCCGCTCGGCCATCGAACCGCAAATCAACTCCCTCTCGCCTGGGTATTGGAACAGTTAAAACCCCTTCTCGAGGATACGGGGATGAAGAAGGTGGGCCAGAACCTGAAGTATGAATGGATCGTGCTGAAACGGCATGGCATCAGCCTTCAAGGGATTCACTGCGACACCATGATCGCCTCCTACCTCCTCAACCCCACCAAACATAACCATAACCTCGGAGAGATCGCCAGGGAATATCTGGATCGCACAGTCACCGATTATGAAGAGGTCGTGGGAGGCCGAGGCAAGGCAGTGACCTTTGACCAGATCGATCCCGAAAAGGCGAAGGACTATAGCTGTGAGGATGCAGAGGTGGCGCTTCAGCTCTCCCATCTCCTCCTCCCCAAACTGGAGGAGGACGGGTCCAGAGCCCTCTTCGATCAGGTGGAGCTGCCCCTGCTCGTGGTCCTGGCCAAGATGGAGATGAACGGCGTGAAGGTCGATACGGATCTCCTCAAGGAATTTTCCAAGGAGATTGAAATCCAGCTCCAGCAGAAGATGGATCGAATCTACAGCCTGGCCGGAGAGGTCTTCAACATCAACTCGTCCCAGCAGCTCGGAAGGATCCTCTTTGACAAGCTGAAACTGCCCGTGGTCAAAAAGACCAAGACCGGCTACTCCACAGACGTGGACGTCCTGACCAAGCTCTCTCTGCACCACGATCTCCCTCTCGAGATCCTCGGCTATCGGAATCTGACCAAACTCAAATCGACCTACATCGACGCCCTACCGAAACTCGTCCATCCGAAGACCGGCCGCGTCCACACCTCCTACAACCAGACCGTCACGGCTACAGGACGGCTCTCTTCAAGCGATCCCAACCTTCAAAACATCCCTATCCGCACCGAGGAGGGGAACCGGATCCGCCAGGCCTTCGTCCCCGAAAGGGGATGGCTGATCATCTCTGCGGACTATTCTCAGATCGAGTTGAGGATTCTCGCCCACCTCTCCCAGGATGAAATGCTGATCGATGCCTTCCGAAATGACGAGGACGTTCATGCCCGGACCGCCTCTGAGATCTTCAACATCCCGATGGAAAGGGTCACACCCGCTATGAGGAGGGAGGCCAAGGTGATCAACTTCGGCATCATCTATGGGATGAGCGCCTACGGCCTCTCACAACAGCTGGGGACAGAGCCGAAGATCGCGCAGGCCTACATCGATCAATATTTCAGGAGGTATCCGAAGGTCCAGGCCTATATCGAAAACGGTCTGGAGGAGGCCAGGAGGAAAGGATTTGTAACCACCCTCCTTCATCGTCGCCGGTATCTGCCGGACATCCACTCCCCGACGGTAGCGATCCGGCAGGCCTCGGAGCGGATGGCGGTCAACACACCCATCCAGGGCACGGCAGCCGATGTCATCAAGGTGGCGATGATCCGTATTCAAAATCGGATCGAAGAGAGCGGCCTCCTAACAAAGATGATCATGCAGGTCCACGACGAGCTGGTCTTTGAAGTCCCCGAAGAGGAGCTCGGTCGATCCCTCCCGATGATCCAAAATGAGATGGAGCATGTGATGGAGCTCTCGGTCCCCCTCAAGGTCTCCATCCATTCAGGGAAGAACTGGGCAGAGGTGCATTGATCGGTTCGGAGTTTTGAGTTCGGGGCATCCGATTTTTAAAGTCCGGACTATTTTTTTGAAGGAGTCCACTTCCCCTTTAACGAATGGAGAGGAAATTGGTCAAAGTAAGGGTAAAAGCCCAAGCTCACCTCCCCCTGATTCAGGACCCCTGTTAGAATTTCCTCCACCTCTTTCCGCGGCACCACCTCGTAACTCTTCCAGTCGTAGATCTGAAACTTCATCAGGACCTTTGAAGGCTCTCCCACCAGTTTAAGCGCCCTCTGGGCTACCTCCGCCATCAATCCGATGGCCTTCTCCACTTCCATATTCCTTTCTTTCATGGCCTGGCGATGGTAGGCCATCACGGCATAATAGTCGAATTTCTTCTTCACCGCCTCTGAGAGATCCTGTGAAAACCAGGCCACGCCGTTGCTTTGATTGAGCACGGCCTCATAATAGAGATTGATGGCGAATTGTAAGTTGGGATTCGACTCTCTGGCGGCAGCCATCAGCCGTCCAGCCAAACCCATCAGCCAGCGGTTTTTCCAGTTTGCCCAAGACCAGAAATCTTCGGTATAGGCCTTTACATAATATTTCCCGGACTCCGATCGGTAGGGATCGATATAGAAACGGTCTGGGTGGGGTGAATACCCAAACTCCCTCAGAAAGGCCTTATTGGCGTCGGCGTTGAAATCTTCATTGTGCTTCAGGATCAGATCGTCCTGAAAAAGAATTCCATCGATGGGATAACGACCGAGGTCGCGAAAAAGGCCTTCAAGGCGTCTCAGGACATCGGGACGGAAGAGGTTGAAACCTTTCGCCTCTTCGAATTTCCTTGTCTCGAAGTTATAGCTGATACATCGATACTCGGGCTGGCTGTCCAGACCGTAGTTGGCATAGCGCGTCGTCATCCAGGCAAACAGATCGAGCCCGTGTCGATGGACCATCTCGGTCAGAGGTCCTAAGATATCCTCGACGACCGGTGCATAATCCGTCCTGAAATAAACTCCCTCCTCATGACGGGGCACAACAAATCTATAGATTCGATCTCCCCTATTCTGAAAGACCCTGAGGATCAATGTATCGACGCCCGCCTGTTTCAATTCCTGAACCTTCTTCTCAACCTCCTGAATATTCTCCATATCGAAAAGACGGACCTGAGCACAGATCCTTCTCTTGACCCTCTTTGGCTCCGGGGTAGACCTCATCACTTCCATTTTTGGCCCTACCTCCGGAGGCCTCTCCTCCCCCTCACTCTTGAAGGCATAAAGGAGAAGGAAGAATATTAAGAATAACGGAACTGCCCATCTCTTCATGAAAACCCCCTTCGCAAGAAGAAATTCAAACCTCCAAATTCCAAATAAATCCAAAACCTCAATTCCGAATTTTGGTCATCGGAATCTATTTAGAATTTGGTGCTCGGTAACGGGTACCTATTTAAAAAGTACGTTTATGGCTTCCTGAGCCGTCCTCACCCCGATCAATTCGATGCCCTTCACTCCCTTCATCTTTTCCTGATTCTGCTTTGGGAGAAGGCAGCGCCGAAATCCCAACCTCGATGCCTCCTTCACCCTCACCTCCGATTGGCTGACGCCCCTCACCTCCCCTCCCAGGCCTACCTCGCCGAAGACCACCATTTGAGGGTCGATCATCTGATTCTTAAAACTTGATGAGATGGAGGCGATCACCCCTAAGTCAATGCTGGGCTCCTCCACCTTCATCCCGCCCGCGATGTTGAGAAAGATGTCCTGATTGTTGAGGTGAATCCCCAACCTCTTCTCCATCACAGCTACTAAGAGTGAAACCCGGTTGGCATCGACACCCTGGGCGGTCCGCCGGGGAAGGCCAAAGGGTGTGGGCACGACCAAGGCCTGCAGTTCGATCAGGATGGGTCGGGACCCTTCTATGCTGGGCATGACGACCGAGCCAGAGGCAGGCTGGGTCCGTTCGGAGAGGAAGAATTCAGAAGGGCTGAGCACCTCTATCAAGCCGGAATCCTTCATCTCAAAGACCCCGATCTCATTGGTGGAACCAAAACGGTTCTTCACCGCCCTCAAGATGCGAAAGGCGTGGTTGGCCTCTCCCTCGATGTAGAGCACGGTATCGACCATATGCTCCAGGACCTTGGGCCCGGCGATGAAGCCCTCTTTCGTCACGTGGCCAACCAGAAAGATCGGGATGGAGAGATGTTTCGCCAGGTAGAGCAACCGACTTGACGCCTCCCTCACCTGGGTGATCGAACCCGGAACGGAAGGAAGGTCAGAGGAATAGATCGTTTGAATCGAATCGATGACAACGGCCGAAGGCCGATGCGTTTGAATATCGTGGATGATCTTCTCCAAGGATGTCTCTGAGACCACGAAGAGTTGAGGAGAGGAGATCCCCAACCTTTCCGCTCTCATCCTGGTCTGCTGGAGAGACTCCTCGCCAGAGACGTAAAGGACCTTCTGCCCTTTCGATGCCAGTTGATTCATCGCCTGCAGCAGAAGCGTCGACTTCCCAATGCCTGGATCGCCGCCGACCAGGATCACCGACCCAAACACGATCCCGCCTCCCAGAACCCGGTCGAACTCTCCGATCCCGATTTGAAGCCTGCCTCTCTCCGCACCGACGATCTCACTGATCGGCAGCGGAACGGCCTCCGCCTCAAAACCGAAGAGGTCTCTCTCAGGAGCTCTCTCCTCAATCACCCGCTCTTCGACAAAGGTGTTCCACTCCTGACATCCCGGACATCTCCCCAGCCATTTCGGAGCCTGATATCCGCAGGATTGACAGACAAAATGGGTTTTCGCCTTGGCCATATCCATCATCTCTTCCCTCTCTCTTTCGAGGAGAGGAGGGTGAGGATAAAAATTGAAATTGTGGGCATTGTAACAGAAAGAAAAAGGGAGGTCAAAAAGTAAATCGCGCCTTATGGTGAACTTACCATTCAGCCGGACTGCTTTCTAACCTTCTCTCTTATATCTCCTATAATCCCCTCTATTTTTCTTTTTAAGTCCAAACCATCTCATTCCCCTGACCCACGGAGACCTATGGTGGCGGGTTGTCTGGGGTGAAGAAATACGAGCTTTTTTCAAAGAGGTGCCAAAAATATTGAGAATGAAACGATCCAATTTGAAGAGTGCTACAAGAATTCCGTCCTAAAGGAAGATTAGAGGACAAGAAGACATGAACAGTCTACTTCAGGTTGGCTATTGCCGAACCAAGGGTTTTAAAAAGTGTTTCAATCTCCTTCTCTAAGGGGGAAAGGACTTCAGGTATCCTGATAAGGAGCCTTTTCATTCTCTCCCAATCGAGTTCAAAGCCATACCTTTTTCGAAATAAGTGGCGAAACCCGAGATATTCTCTAAGTTTTCTTTCGGTCTGTGTTGTTATAACGGGAGGTCTCAGGCCTGGTATATCTAAAGTCATCTGATGGAGGAGCTCGCTATACCATTCCTCTCCCATCGGAACCCTTTGGTCTATCTCCTTTGCAATATCTTCAAAAATCTTTTCGATCCCGGTATAAAAATCGTGAAGAATCGATCCCCCAGCCCTCAGGACATAGTTGGACGGTCTCCTTTTGAGCAGCCCATCTTTTTCTTTATCAAGCAACTTTAATTTGACGATCTCATCCTGGATAGAAAGCCTCAAGACTTTGAGGTTATTCAAATCTCAATCCCTCCCTTAAAGCTCTTTCCTTCACCGAAGGCCATGCCTTCTCAAAAGGGATCAGATCAACATGAAATGGGTGCGAAATGGCAGAAATATCAGCAAGAGCCTCGAAGTATCTCTCATCTTTTAGACCTTTAACGAGCAGATCGATATCAGTTCTTCTCCAAAGGAAATCCGGCCTCCAAATAAGGGAGCCAAAAAGGATCACCTCTTTGGCCTCATACCTTTCCTTCAGGGTTTTGGCCACTAATCTTGCCCTGTCAATAGCCAAATCTCTCTTTCTCTCCTCTTCGGCCCTTCTTTTCTGCCAAATGCTATAATACTCCACGCTACCCATAACACCATAATACCATAAAAAAGATTTGGAGAGTAATTAAATAAGGATGGATAAGAAACTGCCACTCCACAGTTCCTCTCCGCACTCAGAACATTTTGTATCCCGTCGCACGATGAAGACCAATATCTTCTTATCCTTTTGGGCCACTAACTTATCTCTTTGCTGTATCTTTTTGAGATGCCGCTCCTTTTTTGCCGAGATGGTAGGCCTTCTTCTTCGCCGCCTCGTTCTGATCGATCTCTCCCTTTGCCGAGGCAGAGGCCTGAACCGCACCCATCCACTTGAGCCCGGTAAACTGACACGTATTCTTAAAGCTATAGAGAATCGGCTCCGCGACCGAAACGTCAGGGTCCCCACAGACCGTAATCAGCCCGATCCTCTTCCCTTTCATCCTTTGAGAATAGGCTTTGTGCCAGTTCCAATCCGCATCGAAGAAGGCGCACCAGCGATCCAGATAGGCCTTCATCTGGCTGGTCATGGACCAGAAGTAAACCGGGACGCTGTGGATGATGGCGTCCGCCTCCAGGATCTTTTGATGGATCTCCAGCATATCATCCCGGATGGCACAGACGCCTGCCTCGTTACACCTCCCGCAGTCAAGACATCCGGAGATCTTCTTCTGAGACAGAACGATCTTCTCCACCTCGGCCCCTGCATCCTTTGCCCCTCTCAGGGCCTGCTCCAGAAGAACGTCGCTATTCCCCCCAACCCGCGGACTTCCTAATATCCCTAAGACCTTCATTTTGTTCCTCCTTTTCTCAGTATGTTAATGTGACCATATCTGAGTGATGGGCTATCGGGCATTATATCAAAATCGTCCGATTTGTAAATCGCTATAAACGGAAAGCTCTTCTTTGAAGCCTTCCAAAAAAGAGAATTTTGTGATATGAGTCTCGAATGTGGAGACAGAAAACAGAAGCCTTCTCATCGAAGGGGCAAAAGCCCTCGGGATACCTCTCGATGCCAGGAGGGTGGAGGCTTTTGACATCTATCTCAAAGAACTCCTCAAATGGAATCGAAAGATCAACCTCACCGCCATCCGAACAGAGAAGGAGATCGTCCTGAAGCACTTCCTCGACTCCCTTTCCACTTATCCTTACGTCTCCAGCATCTCCTCTCTCTTAGATATCGGCTCAGGCGCAGGCCTTCCTGGCATCCCTTTGAAAATAGTGGAGCCCTCCCTTGAGATAACCTTGATCGACTCCACTCGCAAGAAGGTCGATTTCCAGAGACATATCATCCGAACGCTTGGCCTGAAAGGGATTGAGGCGATCCATGGCCGCGTTCAGGATAAAGAGATTCTTCATGCCATGGGCCAGAGATTCGATGCGGTCATCTCAAGGGGTTTCTCTGATCTCCGGACTTTTCTCAGCCTCAGTCTCACTTTTTTGAAGAAGGGAGGCACCGTGTTGGCGATGAAAGGCCCTGTGAGGAGTGAAGAGATTCAATCCCTGATCCAGCTGGAGGGGTCTTCCTACCGGTTGAAAAAGGTCTCTTCGTTCGTCCTCCCTTTCAGTTCCATCAAAAGATCGATCCTCCTCTTTGAAAAGGTGTGAGTTTGTGCTATAAAGAGATGGGCTTGTTCGCTATGGGGAGATCGGCATGAGTTCAATTGGATGACTCGAATGCTGTGAGATGATCATATTCTGCCCGATCACTCCGGCATTCCATTTTTCTCAGGGTCTTTGTTGTGGCGAAGGTCATCTGTATTGCCAACCAAAAGGGAGGGGTGGGAAAGACCACGACGGCCGTCAATCTCGCAGCCTCGATGGCTGTGGCAGAGAAGAAGGTCCTTCTCATTGACATCGATCCCCAGGGGAACTCGACCAGCGGGGTGGGTCTGAGGAGAGAAGGCCAAAACGGAACGATCTATCAGGCCCTGCTCCAGGGCTCAGGGTTAAAAGAGATGGTCCAGAAGACCTCCCTTTCCTGCCTGGATGTGGTCGTCTCCAATACCGATCTCATCGGTGCGGAAGTCGAACTGATTCAGGAAAAAGATCGTGAGAGGAAGTTGAGCCTTCTGATCAGGGAGGTGGAGGCGGACTACGATTATGTCTTGATCGACTGTCCTCCCTCGTTGGGCCTCCTGACGATCAATTCATTGACAGCAGCCCACTCCGTCATCATCCCCCTCCAGTGCGAATATTATGCAATGGAAGGCCTGGGCCAGCTTCTCAAGACGATCCGCTTGATCAAACAGTCCCTCAACCCAGGACTGGAGATCGAGGGAATCCTCCTTACGATGTTCGACAGCCGGAACAATCTCTCCCATCAGGTGGCCCAGGAGGTGACACGCCATTTTAAGGATAAGGTCTTCAAGACGATCATCCCGAGAAACGTTCGACTGAGCGAGGCCCCGAGCCACGGGAAACCGGTCCTCCTCTACGACATTCATTCCAAGGGTGCAGAAAGCTATTTGAACCTCGCTAAAGAAGTCATGACCAATGGAAAGACCGATGGCGACTAAGAGAATGGCATTGGGAAAGGGGCTGGGGGCGCTCCTTCCGGGAGCTGCGGCAGAGGAATCCAGAGGACTCCTCATCTGCGGCATTGATGAGATCGTCCCCAACCGGACCCAGCCGAGAAAACATTTTGATGAGTCGAAACTCCAGGAATTGGCGGAATCGATCAAAGAAAAGGGGATTCTGGAACCCCTGATCGTGAGAAGGCTCGACCAGGGTTATGAACTGATCGTGGGAGAACGTCGCTGGCGAGCCGCTCAAAGAGCGGGGCTGAAGGAGGTCCCTGTGTTGGTGAAGAAGGTGGAGGGATCAGATGCCCTGGAGATCTCTCTCATCGAAAACCTCCAGAGAGATGACCTCAACCCCATTGAGGAGGCAGAGGCCTTTAAGCGCCTCGTGGAGGAGTTCCACATCAGCCAGGCGGATTTGAGCACACGGGTCGGAAAAGATCGAACCACCATCGCCAATGCCATCCGCCTTCTGAAATTGCCTCCGGAGATAAAGGATCAGATCATTCAAAACCGGATCACCTCTGGCCATGCGAGGGCCATCCTCAGCCTCGAAAACAAAGAGAAGCAGAAGGAACTCTGTAACCTGATCGTTAAGAAGGGCCTCTCGGTAAGAGAGGCCGAGGCCATGGCAAAACGGTGGTCAGAGAGACTGATCAAGAAGGCCCCTCCAGACCGGAAGAGCGGAGAGTTGGAAAGCCAGCTGAGCAGCCTTCAGGATTCCCTGAGACGGCACTTGGGGACCAAGGTTCGCATTGTAAAAGACGGAAAAAGAGGAAAGATTGAGGTCGAATACTATTCCCTCGAAGACCTGGAAAGGATTGTGGAGATCATCTTAGGAAAATGAAAAGTCCGAAACACGAATATCGGGCGAAGCGTCCGTTAAGGAACCCTAAACAAACTCGAAATTCAAATTTCAAAATTCCCGAAACGTCATTCATCGGTCCGTTCTGAATTTCGTATTTTGGTCATTCGGATTTGTTTCGGATTTCGTGCTTTGAATTTTGAATTCATTTCGAAAGGAGTTACCCATGTCAAGCGGAAAATCTCTATTTACAAAAGGCCCTTCTAAACCCTCGACCCCATCAGAAGATATCAGCGGCTATTTTGGCAAGGAGGTCATCTTTGAAGGAAAGATGACGTTCGAAGGCATATTTCGTCTCGACGGGAAGTTCGATGGAGAGATCTTCGAAAGCGGGTCTCTGATCGTCGGCGAAACAGCGACCATCAAAGGAAAGATCGAGGCCAACACGGTCGTCATCAATGGTCATGTGGAAGGAGAGGTGATCGCAAAGGCGAGGGTGGAGATACATCCGACGGGCAAACTCTTTGGAAATCTCGTGACTCCAACCCTCACCATTGAGGAGGGCGGGGTCTTTGATGGCCATTGCAAAATGGAGGGGAGAGTCGTCAGAGAGAGCGAAGAGGAGGGTTCCGTGGCCTCTGAAAAGGTCGAGCGTCCCTTAACCGCTTAGTTTTTAGAAGTGAAGTTCTCCATCCGTCGAATGGGCCATCCTCTGCGAAGGCGGGTAAGAAAATCTCTGAAAGGAAAAAAGAATGTTAGCTAAAATTTAAAAGTGCACACTTTAAGTTTTAAAAGTGCACACCTTTGAGGTCGGTATTTTTAATGCGTTGCACATCGATCAGTTTTCCCTCGCACCAGAATCTGATTTCGG